>CBFHRK010000111.1:0-4856 GCA_965658225.1 Flavobacteriales bacterium
GAGCGAAGTACCCATTCATCAAAGTGCTCGTGCGACTTATTTAATTGATAATCTGCTACACGCCAACGCCATACTCCTTCTCCACAAACCACAGCCCATCTTCTGCCGCTCCGATCTCCATAAGCAACGAGCGGAAGTTCTGTAGACATAGAGCCTACTTTTTGCTGAAAGAGTAGTTCTGTTCCGGGGTTCACATTGTACGTGCCAAAAGGAACTCTTATCGGCGGAACTTGATTGAACCAAGCCAGTGTACCACGACTCAATTTGAATGGACTAAAGCCATCGACATACGCTGGAGCAACCTCATCTATTTCAACATCTTGTTGAACTATGGCAATTAACGGTTGCCAAGGAGCAGAAGGCTTCCCTTTTATGTTGGATCCAGTAAAAACCCAAAGCGGCGTTTCAGATTCGCTCAGGTTTTTCCAAAGAGAATTGGACTTTGCAAAATCGGGCTGATAAAGGATGACTAGATTATAATCAGAGAGTGAAAAAACATCTCTACCGATAAACTTTTGCTCAATTTCGAATCGTTCATTCTTTTGAAGGCTAGCACGCAAGGCCGCTAAATCAGGATGTGGTGCCGAAGTAAGCAGTAAAATTTTTTGACGCGAATCAATAACGTCAACATAGAACACACGGCTATTATTTGCTGTATTTCGTTCTTCTAGCGCACCCGAAACGGTAAGAGTGAACTTCTGAAGTCCCATGGCATTCGCTTCCAATTCAAAATCCAGGGTTTCACTGAATCGGTCCGAGTCTACTTGAACGACTTCTTCTTTCACTGTGCGACTTCCTTGTTGCAGCGAAATGGTCAGCTCTTGATTTTTGAATCCGTCTGCTTGAATAAGAGTTTGAACGGGAAAGCGGTTTCCTAAAAAGGCCAATTCATTGTTTCGCACATCGGCAATTCGGCTGTCTCTTTCTTGGGTAGTGTCGCCTAGAGCAACGGTAAACGTTGGTGCATCGAATTGTTGCGCTCTGTATCGGGGGTCTGAACCTCTGTTAAACCGACCGTCGGTGGCGATAACGAGCGCTCCTACATTTTGATGAGTAAAGCGATCGCGCCAATCGTTGAGCAGAACATCATAATCGGTGTAAGGAGCGCGCAGCGAATCGCTTAATCCTTCCGAAAGCTCGTCACCAAAGGAGAAAACGCGAACGTCAAAATCATTGGAGAGTTTATCTGCAAACGCTTGTAAATCGCGCCGATAGGCGCTGTAATCAAAATTTACATCGCTTTCGGCTATAGATTGAGATACATCTTGGCCAATGAGGATGATGGGTATTTCTTTTTCAATTTCGGTGAAGCGAAGAAATGGATCGAGCAAGAAGAATGCGAGACCTGATACAAACATCACGCGCAATGCGGCCATCGTGAATAACCAATGCTTTGCTAATTCGCCATAGCGGCGATCGCGGTAATAAAGTAAACTGGCATAAATGACACCTAGGGCCAAACAAAGAAGTATGGCAGGCCAAGGATATCCGAGCGTTAATTGCATATAGGTTGAAACCTTATTCGGACGATATTATTACGTGAGCATTCCACCATCTACGTTCAATACCTGCCCGGTAATGTAGGTAGAAAGGTCTGAAGCGAGAAAAACGCAAGCATTGGCTATATCTGCAGGTGATCCTCCTCGTTTTAGCGGAATGGCGTTGCGCCAACCTTGAACGGTATCGGCATCCAGTTTAGCCGTCATTTCCGTTTCAATAAATCCGGGAGCAATGACGTTGCAGCGAATGTTACGAGATCCTAATTCAAGTGCCACGGATTTACTGAATCCAATAATTCCCGCCTTGGAAGCTGCATAATTTGCCTGGCCGGCATTTCCTTTTACTCCGACTACGGAGCTCATATTGATTATTGAACCTGCTCGGGCTTTCAACATAGTTCTTTGGACTGCTTTCGTAAGGTTGAATACCGATTTGAGGTTTACTTCAATCACGCGGTCCCAATCTTCTTCACTCATTCGCATGAGCAACCCGTCTTTTGTGATACCCGCATTGTTGATTAAAACGTCAATCGTTTCGAAATCGGATAGCATTTGGGCAATTAGCGACTCTGCTTGGTCGTATTTAGAGGCATCGGACTTATACCCTTTTGCTGTAATACCGTATGCTGAGAGTTCGTCGGCCAATGCCTCACCTGCTTCTACAGAACTTAGGTAGGTAAAAGCGACGTTACAGCCTTGTTTGGCGAATTCGTGAGCGATTCCATTTCCAATTCCGCGAGAGGCACCCGTTATGAGTGCCGTTTTTCCTTCCAATAATTTCATTCGATCAGCTTTAAGGGGCAAATATATTATTTATGACGGCAATTAAGGGCTTGGATTAATAGGTTCCGCGAACTTTGAAAAGTCAATTACCTCAAAGTAGTGTCGGTCATCAATTCGGTACGATTTAACTCCGAAGCTAGCCAGAACTGCTCCGCCCAATACGAATCCGCCGGCTACGGCGGCCTCACCCCCTGTAATTATGGGAGAATCGTTATTTATGAGTCCGTTCGTTACAACAATTCCGGCAAAAAGTATTCCTCCAAACGACATGGTGGCTCCGTTTCCGATAATCCCCATGTTGTATTTTTTAATCTTTTTAATACTGTCGAGCGGCATCCGACCTTGATCGACATAGATCGATTTAGGCGTAATTTGAACAAGAACTCCCGATTGCTTTCGGCCTCCTTTGGTAATCACTTTTATCTGGTCGCCAGGAATAAACCGACCTGTACGGGCCGATTGCTTTTTCTTTACAAGTAGCAAAGTCGATTGAGCGTTCAATGAAAAAACGAGCCCAAAAAGCAGGGCGAGCAGTATTCCAAATCTTTTCATTTACGAAAGGTACTAAAAGGGGTAATGGATAATACCTACTTTAGAGAATTGAAATCGAAAAGGAATAAAAAGACTTTATGAAATCCCATTATCGCATTTTAATCATTCTTATTTGTGCCGGAGAAGGGATTTTCTTTTTGCCATTTACTCTACCCAGGATTTTCAGACCTACCGTTTTGGATGTTTATAATTTAGACAATCTACAACTCGGTTCTTGCTTTTCTGTATACGGTATCGTTGCGCTAATATCGTACGTTCTCGGTGGGTTTTTAGCCGATCGATACGAAGCGCGAAAGCTTTTGTCCGTAGCCCTTTGGACGACGAGTTTAGGTGGATTTTACGCAGTTAGTATTCCCAGTTTCGGCGAGCTACTTGCCCTGTACGGGTATTGGGGGTTTAGTACGATTTTCTTGTTTTGGGCCTCTTTAATTCGCGCTACACGTGAATGGGGCGGGCTTTCAGATCAAGGGAAAGCCTTTGGGCTACTCGAAGGAGGTCGCGGTTTGGCAGCAGCTATTATTGGTGTTCTATCGCTTGGCTTTTTCGCTTGGTTCATGCAAGATTCAACCACTTTTGAGCCAGTGCATCGTCGAGAGAGTTTTCAAATTATTTTGATGCTTACATCTGTTATCATTTTCAGTATTGGCTTGTGGACGTGGTACGGTTTGCCAGAAGGGAAAATTGATCCGGAACACAAAAAAAGGCTGGTAGGAATCAGCGAAGTCGCGATGGTACTGCGTCTTCCTACATTCTGGCTTCAGGCACTTATGGTCGTTTGCGCCTATGTAGGTTATAAAATAACGGATGATTACTCCCTTTTCGCCAATCAAGTGCTTGAAATGGATCAAGTAAGTTCGGCTGGCATTAGTACCGCGGCAATGTGGCTTAGGCCCATTTTTGCCATAGCTGCCGGCTTTTTCGCCGATAAATGGAACGCTGACCGAGTGGTAAGTATCTGTTTCGCAGGTATGGCCCTGTCGGGCGGATTAATATTCTTCGGGGTTTATCAACACAGTGCAATCATCACTTTTACGCTCTTAGCTACTGCCCTTCTGGGTATATATGGCCTCCGAGGCGTATACTTTGCTTTGTTTAATAAGGCTGCTGTGCCCTTTGCCTTAACGGGAACCGCTGTTGGATTCATTTCTTTTATCGGTTATACCCCGGATATATTTATGAGCCCATTAATGGGGCATCTACTCGATTCAAACCCCGGGGCTCGCGGGCACGAACTCGTTTTTGGAGTCATGGCTCTATTTGGAGTCCTCGGTTGGATTCTCAGCATTCTGTTCAGACAGGTTTCGAAGAGGTTTACTGATGATCCAAATCGTCTTTTGGTGACCTCATGAAATAAAAGAGCTCAAAACGACGAATATAGGTGAGTACCGCCGCTAAGCTGCCTAACACGATATTCGGCACAATCATTTCGGGTTCTAGGTTGGTGAAATGCACGCCCATTGCGCAAATCATTAACGCGGTTATGCCAATACCCGCATAAGCGCGCAACCCCTTAATTAAAACACCTATTGCTCCAAGTACTTCGAGTCCGCCCACGAAGAACATAAGCCAATAGGGAAGCTCCCAGCTAATGAAGTTTTGGTCGTGCACGTCGCGCATGATTTCACCATCAATTTCGATGGGAATAATCTTTGTGATTCCGGCAAACATAAAGGCTCCAAAAAGGAGTACGGCGATTAACCACCCGAGGACGTTGAGTATTTTTTCTTTCATAGCATTTTTATTTGAACCCAAATTAGAAGACTACTCATCCAATTGAAATGACAAATGTTAGTTTTTACTTTAGGCTTTTATTAAATAATTATGCCGCCTCAACTGAATCCAAAAAGAAACGCCCTCCGGTCAGGACCGAAGGGCGTCTATATTTTAGGCTCAACCAGAGCCTTAGAAAACGTCGTATTTAAATGACTTCAGCCATTTTCTTTCCAATAGAAGCCGGAGAATCAACCACGTGAATTCCACAAGAACGCATGATGGCTTTTTTCGCCTGAGCCGTGTCTTCGG
>CBFHRK010000112.1:0-272 GCA_965658225.1 Flavobacteriales bacterium
ACCCGATAAAAGAACCCGTTTATTAGGAAGAATCGAACTCAATAAATTCCTCGAAGGCCTTTAATCATAGGCGTTAGATTGCTTCGCGTTGGGAAAACACATGTTCTCGAAATCCCCGTTCAGTCTATCAAAGTTGCTGTCAACTTTGCTGCCATGTTGGCATTTTTACGCTGATGGCTCTTGAGGATTAAACTGTCTTCCTAGTGAATACAGGTTTCTCGGGTGTGCTTAACGATTCATTGTACGCGTAACCATCTTCCTTGAATTTAAGG
>CBFHRK010000112.1:282-4852 GCA_965658225.1 Flavobacteriales bacterium
GCCATGGTTCCGCGAGCTTTCTTTGCAAAAAAGCTGATCATTTTGAACTGACCGTTTTTCCAGTCTCTAAACTCCGGAGTAATCACATCGGCCTTGAGTACTTTGCGATCCACCGATTTCCAATATTCTTGGCTGGCCAAGTTGACGACGGTATGTGAATTCAGCTTTTCAAGATCTTGATTGAGCGATTCCGCAATTTTTGATCCCCAAAACTGGTAGAGATTATTTGGTCGCCCTACTTTAAGCGAGGTCCCCATTTCGAGTCTGTAGGGCATCATGTTATCTAAAGGGCGAAGAATCCCGTACAGTCCACTCAATATGCGCAAGTGCTCTTGAGCGTATTGAAGGTCTTCGTTTTCGAGTTGATTGTGAACATCGAAACCGAGGTATACATCGCCTTTAAAAGCGAAAATGGCTTGTCTCGTTTGTTCCGGAATAAAAGGAACTTGCCATTGTTGATTGCGCTCTACATTCAATGCTGCGAGGTCCTTGCTTAAGTTCATCAGCTTCGCAAGTTGGCCAACGGACTTCTTTTTGAGTCGAGCCGCTATCTGTTCAGATTCCGCCAAGAACTGCGGTTCACTCGTTTCGGAAGACCAAACGGGTGTTTCGTAATCGAGTGTTTTGGCGGGAGAAAGAAGGAGGAGCATGAAATTAATTTTTATTTAAAACACCGAAATGTACGGATGGTTTATTCATCGGAGAATTGAACCAATAATCGGCGGTAGGCGGAGAATAGCTTCGACTTAGAAATGAATCCAACGTAAATACCATCGCGCAAAACAGGGAGGTTCCAGGCGCCGGACGTTTTGAATTTCTCCATGATGGTCGCCATAGGGTCGTTGTAGTCGATCCTTGCAGGAGGGTTATGCATGAGCTCGGCCACCGTTAATTCGTCGTACATGTCGCGATCGAACATCACGTGTCGAATATCGTCGAGTAAAAGCACTCCCTCCAGTTCTTGCTTTTCACTGAGCACAGGAAAAATGTTCCGTTGGCTTTTGGCGACTACTTTGACCAGCTCTCCCAGCGTGTTATCCGCATTCAGCGTAATGAAATTTGTTTCTAGCACTTTGGTGATTTGCAATCGACTCAAAACCACTTGGTCTTTATTATGAGTAAGAAGTTCTCCTCGTTTTGCCAATTGTTGCGTGTAGATAGAGTGGGGCATATAAGCTTTAGTTAAGGTAAAGCTCAGGGTGGAAACGATCATGAGCGGAACAAAGAGCTGGTACCCTCCAGTGAGTTCTGCAATCAAGAAAATCGCTGTTAACGGCGCGTGTAATACTCCGGCCATTAGGCCGGCCATACCTACCAGCGTAAAATGAACCATGGAAATTTCAGCATCGAACATACGTGCAATACGCGCAAATAAATAGCCCATGGTACTTCCCATGAATAGCGTTGGCGAGAAGATACCACCTACACCACCGGCATTCCAGGTAACCGAGGTGGCAACAATTTTGAGCATCATGATAAAGAAGAGCATGATGATGATGGCATCGGACTCTTCTACAAACCAGTAAAAGAGGGAATCGCGAAAAAGGATCGATTCGTTTCCGGCCAATAGGCCGTTAATTACGTCGAATCCTTCACCGTAAAGACTCGGAAAAAAGAAAACTAAAACGCCAAGAATAAATCCGCCCGCAATGACGCGCGACCACATTGATTTTACATTCTCGAACCTCGCTTGGGTCCAAAAGAATACTTTTTCGACATAAATAGAAATGCCCGCACTAATGATGGCGAGTACAATGTAATACGGGATATGGCTGAACTCAAAGCTGTCGGTTACACGGGTTGGAATAATATAATCGGCGCCCGTAAAGAAGTACGATGTGAGCACCGCCATTACCGAAGCAATGAGCAAGGGGACAAGCGAGCTGAAGGTGAGATCGAGCATGAAAACCTCAATGGCAAAAATGACGGCGGCAATAGGTGCTTTGAAAATAGCGGCCATGGTTCCGGCGGCGGCACAGCCAATGAGGAGAATACGCTGGCGGTAGTTGAGGTGCATCAACTGGGCGAAATTTGAGCCCAGAGCGGCTCCGGTCGAAACGGTCGGACCCTCGAGTCCGGCCGAACCTCCGAAACCTACGGTGATCGAACTGGCCACCAGTGAGGCGAACATTTGGTAGCGCCGCATGATGCCGTTGCGTTTTGAGATGGTTTGCAGTACGGTGGGTATTCCGTGACTAACAGGTTGTTTAACGATGTACTTTATAAAAATAAAGGACAAGAACAATCCCAATGCCGGAAACACGAAATAGGCGGCTACGTAATAGTCGCTTATGATTCCTTTCGTGATTACGGATTCGATAAGGTGAACCGAATTCTTGATGGTAACGGCCGCGAGTCCGGATAATATACCTACTACGGCGCTGGCCATCAGAATGAACTGACGTTGAGGAATGTGACGAACGCGCCAAAGGATGAACCGGCCCAGAAGGCTTGTGCGCGTGGGCGACATTTACTTGAGCGCTAGTTTCAAATGAAGTTCGGCTAATTGATCGTCATCGAGTGTTGCCGGTGCGTCGATCATTACGTCGCGACCCGAATTGTTTTTCGGGAAAGCGATGTAATCGCGAATGCTTTCTGACCCGCCGAAAAGAGCTACCAGTCGGTCGAATCCGAAGGCGATTCCTCCGTGCGGTGGAGCGCCATATTCGAAAGCGTTCATCAAGAAACCGAATTGCTTTTGAGCTTCGTCGTCGCTGAATCCGAGCAGGTCGAACATGCGTTTTTGAAGTTTACGGTCGTGAATACGAATGGATCCGCCGCCTATTTCATTACCGTTTAGGGTAAGGTCGTATGCATTGGCGCGTACTGCTCCCGGATCGGAATCGATTTTGTCCATATCCTCTGGTTTCGGCGAGGTAAATGGGTGGTGCATGGCGTGGTAGCGATTCGTTTCTTCGTCCCATTCGAGCAGCGGAAAATCGGTCACCCACAAAGGTTGAAAATGATCGGGCTTGCGAAGACCGAGTTGTTCTGCCATTTCGAGTCGTAGCTCGCTGAGTGCCTTGCGCGTTTTATTAGCGTCACCTGCCAAAACGAGTATCAGGTCGCCCTCACGGGCGGATGTGCGCTCTGCCCAGGCGGCGAGATCTTCTTGACTGAAGAACTTGTCAACGCTTGATTTGTAGCTGCCGTCGGCATTACATTTTACGTACACCATGCCGTTCATTCCGATTTGTGGTCGTTTGACCCATTCGGTCAAAGCGTCGATTTGTTTGCGCGAATATTCAGCGCAGCCGGGAACTGCGATTCCCACGATGAGTTCTTGACTGTCGAAAACGCCAAAACCTTTGTTTTGGGCCAGGTCGTTTAATTCGCCAAATTCCATTCCAAAACGGATGTCCGGTTTGTCGGATCCGAAGCGTTTCATAGCTTCGTCGTAGCTCATTCTGGGTACGCTATCAATTTCGATATCGAGTACTACTTTGAAGAGGTGGCGTACCAGCCCTTCGAAAGTGTTGAGAATATCTTCTTGCTCAACGAAGGCCATTTCGCAATCGATTTGGGTGAACTCGGGCTGCCTATCGGCCCGGAGATCTTCGTCGCGGAAACACTTTACAATTTGGTAGTAGCGATCCATTCCGGCCACCATCAAAAGTTGTTTGAAGGTTTGTGGCGATTGTGGAAGAGCGTAAAATTCACCTTCATTCATACGTGAGGGCACGACGAAGTCGCGCGCCCCTTCCGGGGTCGATTTAATGAGGTAGGGGGTTTCGACTTCAACAAAAAGTTGGCTGTCGAGATATTTACGGGTTTCCATGGCTACGCGATGGCGTAGAAGTAGGTTTTCGCGAACGGGGGCGCGGCGGATATCGAGATAGCGATATTTCATGCGGAGCTCGTCACCGCCATCGGTATCTTTTTCAATGGTAAAGGGAGGAGTTTTTGCTCCGTTTAAAATAGTGAGTTCGGTGACTTCAATTTCTATTTCACCCGTGTCCATGTTGGCGTTCTTCGAGCTTCGCTCGATCACGTTTCCTTTCACTTGAATCACATATTCACGCTGAAGTTTACGTGCTTGTGCGAGTAAATCGGCATTGGTTTCTTCGTTAAAGGCTAACTGAGTTAAACCGTAACGATCGCGAAGATCGATGAAGGTCATTCCACCGAGTTCGCGTGATTTCTGTACCCATCCACTTAAAACGACTGATTCGCCGATATTATCCGCCCGAAGGGCGCCACAAGTATGCGTTCTGAACATGTTTTGCCTAAATTTAAGGCCGCAAAATTACAAAACGACAAGGGTATACCCTACTATAGCCCGCGGAAACTCAAACTAAGAAGAGCCCTATGCTGACCCCATTTTCTGATGAGCACTTTATGAAGGAAGCCTTGAAGGAAGCCCAACGAGCTTTTGAGCGTGATGAGGTTCCGGTAGGAGCGGTGGTAGTAGTGAATCAGCGGGTTATTGCTCGAGCGCATAATTTAACGGAAACCTTGAATGATGTTACGGCCCATGCCGAGATGCAGGCCATTACTTCAGCAGCCGATTATTTGGGAGGTAAGTATCTCAACGAATGCACCTTGTATGTGACCTTGGAGCCCTGCGTAA
>CBFHRK010000113.1:0-4822 GCA_965658225.1 Flavobacteriales bacterium
AGATCAAATACCCTTTGAAATAGAGCGCGTATTTTGGACTTATGATGTTGAAGGTGGAGAGCAAAGGGGAGGCCTGCCTATAAATCACAGAATGAAGTAATTATCGCTTTAAGTGGAAGTTTTGATGTTGTTTTAACGAACGCGGATAACTCGAAATCGACGTTTCACTTGAACCGTTCGTATACAGGTTTATTAGTGCCTTCTTTGATGTGGCGACATTTAGAAAATTTTTCTACAAATTCATTGGCCTTGCATCTTTCGAGTAGCGTTTTTGATGAAGCAGATTACATCCGCGATTTTGAAGAGTATAAAGAACTTAAGCATGGTTAAACCAACCGTTTTTGATTGCAGTCTTATTCAGCTACCTCGTTTAGGAGATCGAATGGGACGAATTACTCCCGTTGAAAACGGAGCGTCGTTCCCCTTTAGAATTAAGCGCGTTTTTTATTTGTACGAACTTCAAGGAGGAGAGTCCTGAGGAGCTCATGCCCACAAAGCTTGCCATCAATGTTTGGTTGCTGCCAGTGGTGCATTTGAGGTGGTTTTAGATGACGGGCAGGCAAAACGTAAAGTAATATTAAATCAACCCTTTTTCGGCTTGCATATTCCACCGGGAATTTGGGCCTCCGAAATTAAGTTCTCTTCGGGATCTATTTGCTTGGTACTTGCCTCACATGAATATATGAGTTTGATTACATCCGCGATTATGATGAGTTTTTAGACTATCGCCATCAAGGAGATTTAAATCCCAGGTAAACTTTATTTCTTAGAGCTTTAGATGCACAGATAATAACTGACGTAGAATGATGGAAATACCTTTTTTCTTTTGAAAAAAGCAACGCGGACATAAAGAAGGAAGCTTTGGCTAGGTTCGAAGAGTTTTTCGACTCCCAATGGTATGTTCTGGATAGGTTTACGGAGCTATTTGAAAAGGATTTTGCTGTCTTCAGTAATACGAAGTTCTCCGTGGGAGTCGGGTCGGGTTTGGACGCTCTCCATCTTTCTTTACTTGCTTTGGGCATTGGTCCTGGTGACGAAGTGATCGTGCCCTCGAACACGTACATTGCATCGGTTCTTGCCATAACTTACACTGGAGCAAAGCCAGTATTCGTGGAGCCCCGAATTGAAACAGGAAATATGAATCCCGAGTTGATTGAGGATCATATTACGGAACGTACGAAATGCATTATGCCTGTTCATCTATATGGCCAAGCGTGCGAGATGGAGGAAATTGTAGGCATTTCAAAAAAGCATTCTATTTCAATTGTTGAGGATAATGCACAAGCGCAAGGAGCTACATGCAATGGAAGAATAACGGGTTCTTTCGGAGCATTTAATGCAACAAGTTTTTACCCAACGAAGAACCTCGGCGCTCTTGGAGAGGCCGGCGCTATTACCACTGATGAAACGGAATTAGCTGAGAAAGTAGAAGTATTGCGCAATTATGGGTTGATGCGGTAGGCTCGGTTTTTCAAACTTAGCTTTGTTGGATAGAAATGAGTGCGGCTGCTCTACAAAATGTAGGACATCTTACTCCTCAAGGTCTTATCTAGGCTATTAATTGCCTTTACGTTGGGCTCGATGGCCTACGGGACCAATCTGTTTTAATTTAAGTAAGGTCCTGTAAAATTGGTTTAGCTCGAGGAATTGCAGAATTCTCCTTGGATACCACCCTAGAAGAATTGCCCGAAACCAGTATCTGATACCAGGCCCAAATCCGAAGTACTTGCGGACAACCTGAAGCTTTTCTGTCCGGCTCCTTATGTCGAAACTTGATACTCCGCCGGCCATGTAATTGCAGCATACGGTTTCTAAATGCTGTGATGAAGCGCCTGCCTGTTCTAGCCTACAGAGTAACTCGAAATCAGCTGTAATTCGATAGGAAAGGTCAAAGCCTCCCATGCTTTTCAATAAGTCTCTGTCGACAAAGGTTCCCTGATGGGCGGGCATATGTCCTTGAGCCAGGATTTTCTTTGATAGAGGATATCCCGTATCGAAGGAGTAGTCGGGCTCGGTATATACCATGTGCACCGGACAGGTTAAAACCATGGGGAATTGATTGGAAATCAGGTCTTCTTTAATTTGAAGCAGGGCATTATCGGAATAGAAGGTATCTCCGGCGTTCAAGAAGAAGATGTATCGACCCGAGCTCATTTCAATACCCTTATTCATTGCGTCATAAATACCTTTATCCGGTTCCGATCTCATGTGAAACCCACTAGTATTCAAGGACGCTAACCAATGTTTAGTTCCGTCTTGTGAGTCTCCATCCACAACAACCCATTCAACTAAATCCGAAGGCTGTTTCACGAGGCTTTCATAGCTCAGCTTTAAACAGTCTAGATTGTTGTAGCAGACAGTTACGATGGAAAATAGTGGGCGATGAGCTTGATTGTTAGAAGCGGACATTTTGTTTCATTGAGAATGGTTAATTTTGAATTTTAAAACTTCGAGCATTGAAACATATTCAAACAGTTATTGAAGCACTTCGTGATGCAGATCAAAAAGGGGCACTTCATACTAGTGAGGTACTGACCGGATACTCCGGGCATAAATTATACGGATTCTTGCAGCGTATTGCAAGCGCTGCTTTATGGAAAGAAAAGTGCTACTTGGAGATTGGAGTATTCCAGGGTCTTACTTTGCTTTCCAGCGCCATGGCTAACAAAGATGCTACTTTTTACGGTATCGACAATTTTGCGTTCTTTGATCCACAAGGAACCAATGAAGCTTTAGTCAATAGCCGGGTTGAGCAACTTGAGTTGAACAATGTAGCCTTGATCAACCAAGACTACGAGGACGCCTTAGAGGCTCTTGAAGACCATATAGGATCGAAGAAAGTGGGCTTGTACTTTGTGGATGGTCCACACGACTATCGTTCTCAACTCATGTGTATGGAATTGGCCAAGCCTTACCTCAGTGAAGATGCTATTATCGTGGTGGATGATTCGAACTACGAGCACGTTCGTCAAGCTAATGCAGATTTCTTAAAATTAAATCCGGACTACAAGCTTCTGTTTGAATCTTACACTTCTTCTCATCCAAAAAGAATGAACTCGTTTGAAAAAAGCCGGGCTGAAGCCGGTTGGTGGAATGGTGTTAATATTCTTGTTCGAGATCCGGAGAACCAGTTGTCTCCAATGTATCCACAAACGGAGCGAAGCCGCTCCTGGTTTGAGGATGATCATATCGTTCACTCTATGGAATACCCCGATCGAGTCATTTCTTACTACAGGTGGGCACATAGATTTATTGGGTGGCTTCCTATCTGGGATACCCCCAGAAAAAAGGGCCTATTCAAATCGATGAATACTTTTTCGGAGTCGCTTCAGGAGACATGGAACGAGACTATTACACTTGATCGATGACTCTAAACCCATACTTTAAAGCAGGAAGTATTCTGGCAAATCGTCTGCGCTGGGATTTGAAATTGGAAAGCTGGAAAGAGCGCAAGAGGCTCCGTAAAATGAAAGGTCTTTGGCTGGGGCAAAAAGCTGTGATTCTTTGTAACGGCCCAAGCTTAAACAAGGTTGATTTTGACGTGCTTACTAGAGTTAAAACCATTGGATTAAACAAGGTCAATTTGCTTTTTGACCGAACTGATTTCAGACCTGATTACATCGTAGCCATCAATAGGCACGTGATTGAACAAAACGCCGAATTCTACAATCTAACGGAGATTCCCTTATTTCTCAATGAGCAATACGCACGAAAAATTCAGCGCTCTGCAAACCGATATTTTCTTCACTTGACTTCTTTGAAGCGTTTCGCGAAGGATGTTTCCATGAGTATCTACAGCGGTCATACGGTTACGTTTGCAGCACTCCAACTGGCCTATTATATGGGTTTTCAAGAGGTGGCATTAGTTGGGTGTGATCATAACTTTACGGAAAAAGGCCCCGCCAATAAGGAGGTGAAAGCGAGGGACATCGATGAAAGTCACTTCTCGCCAGATTACTTTTCCAAAGGAGTCACTTGGGAGCTTCCGGACTTGATCGAGTCGGAGATTGGTTATCTTCTTGCGCTAAAAGCGTTTGAAGAAGAAGGAAGAAGAATTGTCAATTGCACGGAAGGCGGAAAATTGGAAATATTTCCTCGTCAGCGACTAAACGAGTTTTTAACCCATGGATAACTTTTTATTATCGGCATTGCTTCCCATGAAGGGTCATTCGGAGCGTGTTCCAAACAAGAATTTAAGGTCTTTTAACGGGCGTCCCCTTTTTCACTGGATTCTTGAAACGCTAATAGAATGCCCTATGGTTGGAGAAGTACTAATCAATACCGATAGCGCGCAGATTGCCGAGTCAGCGAGGTCGATATATCCGGAGGTACGGATTATTGAGCGGCCAGAAGATATTCAAGGTGATTTTGTTTCAATGAATCGGATAATTGAATATGATTTGAGCTTTTGTACCTACGATCACATTTTACAGACCCACAGCACCAATCCTCTGGTTTCTTTACCAAGTCTGAACCTCGGAGTCCAGGTTTATTTTGATCAATTAGATACCTACGATTCGCTGTTCAGCGTAACTTCTTTGCAATCGAGGTTTTATTGGGCCGATGGGAGCGCTATCAACCACAACCCGAAAGAACTCAAACGAACTCAAGACTTAGAACCGGTACTGGAAGAAAATTCTTGTTTTTATATTTTCAATAAATCGAGTTTTTCAGACGCTAATGCTCGAATTGGTCTTCGCCCGAAGTTGCACCCAATTCCTGCGGATGAGGCAATGGACATCGACGAAGAATTCGACTTTCAACTTGCTGAAATGATCCATAAACACAAAAAGCGATGAATGAGTTGAAAGCAAAGCTCCAT
>CBFHRK010000114.1:0-4766 GCA_965658225.1 Flavobacteriales bacterium
CAATGGGTGCTCGACTCGCTTTTCGCGCCGTTAGGCGCAGAAACAATGGGCTACCGACCGCTCGAAAGAATAGAGGAAGACCGTATTGTACCCAGTACCAATGATCAATACTTCCGATTTCAAGAAATTAAAGGATATGTGCACGACCCAGGTGCTGCCATGACGAATCAAGTGAATGGCCATGCCGGGGTTTTTGGTTCGGCAAACGATTTAGCCAAAGTAATGCAAATGTACCTTCAAAAGGGATCGTACGGCGGACAGCAATATTTTCAATCGCAAACCATTGAGGAATTTACATCGTGTCAGTATTGTGAAGACGATAATCGAAGGGGTATTGGTTTCGACAAGCCCAAACCCGATGGCGATGGCGGACCTACCTGTAATTGTGTTTCATTACTGAGTTTTGGGCATACCGGATTTACCGGTACTCTAGCTTGGGCCGATCCAGATGAGGAAATCGTCTATATATTTTTATCGAACCGCACATTTCCTGATGAAGACAATCGAAAATTGATTCAAATGGACGTGCGCACCAATATTCAAGAAATTATTTACGAATCGTTAAACTCTTATAATTCCAAGTCTTATGTTTTCAAGAATTAAAGACCTAGCATTATTCATTTTATTGATCGCTTGTACGAGTATAAATGCGCAAGAAGCGGAAACGCCAGCGGATGGACCGTATTTCGTTTATTACCCCGACAGTTCAATTCAAATTCAGGGTCAATACCTGAATGGCGAAAAATCGGGCCTTTGGATTGAGTTTCATAAAAATGGGCTCATCAACAGTTTTTTCGAGTATAAGAATGGGAAGCAGCATGGATTAGACGTTCAAATCGATGAACGAGGGTCAGTAGTCGCTCAATTGAAATACACAGAAGGGGTACAAGACGGAGAGCAGCGCATGTACCACCAATTCGGGCGCTTGAGCAAATTAGAAACCTTCGATATGGGGGTGTTAAACGGCTCGTTCATGAAATTTTACAACAACGGTAAAAAGCAAGAAGAAGCAACCTATTTAAATGGTCAAAAAGAAGGTAAGGCCGTTTGGTTTTACGATAATGGCGAACCGAGCGTTGAGTACATGTATTCAAAGGGAAATATTGAAGGGACTATGAAGTCCTATTACAAAGAGGGCGGAGTAAAAGCCACCGGAGAGTTCGAGAACAATGAACTTAATGGTCCCTATCGGACTTTCTACGCTAGTGGAACCATCAAAGAAGAAGGCGAGTACGTGGATGGTAAGAAAAACGGAAAGTGGATTTCTTATTCGGAAGAAGGGGAAGAAACGGAGGTTGTGAAATACAAAATGGGCGAAGTCCAATGAAAATAGGAATCGTATTATATCCCACCTTTGGTGGTAGTGGCGTAGTAGCTACAGAACTCGGCAAGGCGCTAGCTTTGAAAGGGAACCAAGTTCACTTTATAACATATAGTTTGCCGGTCCGACTCGACATCTTGGCCAAGAACATCCATTACCACGAGGTAAAGATGTACGACTATCCTTTGTTTGAGTACGCTCCCTATGAGCTTGCTCTGGCGAGTAAACTGGTGAGTGTTGTTAAAAAAGAGAAGCTCGATTTACTACACGTACACTATGCCATTCCCCATGCCTACGCGGCATTTATGGCCAAACAGATTTTGGCCGCAGAAGGAATCTCGATTTCTGTAGTAACAACCCTTCACGGTACAGATATCACTTTGGTAGGTAAAAACCCGAGCTATAAACCCGCGGTTACTTTCAGTATAAATCAGTCTGATGCAGTCACATGCGTTTCACAGAGTCTGAAAGACGAAACGTATGAATATTTCGACGTACACAAAGAGATTAGTGTGATTCCGAACTTCATTGATTTCACTCATTACGTGGATGACGGACCTTGCATGCGTTCCGGTATTGCTCCAAATGGAGAATTAATTATTGTTCACGTTTCCAATTTTAGACGGCTCAAACGCGTAGACGATGTAGTTCGTGTATTCGATAAAATAAGAGCCGAAAAACCAGCCAAATTATTGTTGGTAGGTGATGGGCCTAGACGGCCCGATATCGAAAAGCAGGCTAAAGAACTCCGCCTTCAAGATGATGTCGTCTTTATGGGTAAGAGCAACGATGTGGTTCGGGTTTTATGCTTGGCCGATTTGTTTTTATTGACCTCCGAACACGAGAGTTTCGGATTGGCTGCACTTGAAGCTATGGCGAGTAAAACGCCTGTGATTAGTTCTAATGCAGGAGGAATTCCTGAAGTAAATATTCATGGGGTAAGTGGCTTTGTATCAGAAGTAGGTGATGTAGATGATATGGCGAAGAACGCCTTAACCATTTTAGCTACGGATGAGTCGCTGCAGCAATTTAAAGATCAAGCCTACGAATTAGCGCATCGATACGACATTGATAAGGTATTGCCTTTGTATGAAGAGGTATATGCGTCCTTACTAAAGCCGAAGTCGGTTTCTTAACCGCCCGCTTTTTTAGCGGAATATCCTTTTTTCGATAAATAGGCGAGCGCTTTATCGCGCACGTCGCCTTGTAGAATAATTTCGCCGTCTTTGGCATTGCCTCCTACACTGCAGGTTGTTTTAAGTCCTTTAGCCAAGTCTTTTAAATCGTCATCCAAGCCAATAAAGCCTTTAATGACCGTAGCTGTTTTTCCGGCTCTACTTTTCCGATCGAGCCAGATGCGCAAATCTTGCGCGCCCGGTTCAAGGGTTTCCTCTTCTTCCTGATTTTCATACGCGTCGTAATCGAAATCGTTGTTTGTAGAGTACACGAATCCGTTCTCTTCTTTTCCTTTATTTCTCTTTGCCATTTCTTCGCATTTTCGGGGCTGCAAAGTACCAAAATAATACCTACTTTAGGCGCCCAAACGACCGCAGTATATGGAAATTCGCTATCGCCGATCGGGCCATTCATCAGACGAATTAGTCGATTTGTACCGAGCCATGCTCAAACCTCGAATGATTGAGGAAAAAATGCTCATTTTACTGCGCCAAGGGCGTATATCCAAATGGTTTTCGGGCATTGGTCAAGAAGCAATTTCGGCTTCGGTTGCTTATGCCTTGCACCCAGAAGAATATATATTGCCAATGCACCGAAATTTAGGTGTATTCACAGGCCGTAATATCCCATTGAATCGATTGTTTTCTCAATTCCAAGGAAAGAAATCGGGTTTTACCAAGGGGCGCGATCGCAGTTTTCATTTTGGAACGAATGAGCATCACATTGTAGGAATGATTTCTCATCTGGGTCCGCAGCTCGGAGTGGCCGATGGAATTGCTTTGGCCAATAAAAACAAAGGCACCGGAAAAGTAACTGCTGTATTCACGGGAGAAGGAGGAGCTTCGGAAGGAGATTTCCACGAAGCTTTGAATGTTGCGAGCGTTTGGGATCTACCTGTGTTGTTCATCATTGAGAACAATGGGTATGGATTGTCTACGCCCACGAAAGAGCAGTACCGGGCCGAGAAGTTGAGCGATCGAGGAGTGGGCTATGGAATGGAGGCTTATACCATCGATGGCAATAATGTACTTGAAGTGTATAGCACGATCCAGCGATTAGCTCAGGAAATGCGCGAGAACCCGAAGCCCGTATTGTTAGAGTGCCAGACGTTTCGTCGTCGCGGGCACGAGGAAGCTTCAGGTACTAAGTATGTGCCTGAGGACTTAATGACGTATTGGGAATCGAAAGACCCCGTCGATAACTATCGTGAATACTTAATGAGCGAAGGCTTACTCACTGAAAAAATGGAAGCTCATTTTCGGGCCGAGTTTAAACAAGAGATAGAAGACGGTCTTGAACTGGCCTTTGCGGAGGAAACTATTGAATCGACTCCGGAAGCGGAGTTAGCGGATGTATACCGTTCTTTTGACGGTTCTTTAACAGAGCCTAGCGGCTCGATGCGCGATATACGTCTCATTGATGCCGTTCGTGAGGGGATGCTGGAGTCTATGTATAAGTACGACGACTTGGTCATCATGGGACAAGACATTGCCGAGTACGGGGGCGTTTTTAAAGGAACGGACGGATTCTTAGAGCTGTTCGGTCGCGACCGGGTGCGAAATACACCTATTTGTGAATCGGCCATTTTAGCGGCCGGACTCGGACTATCCGTGGCTGGAGTGAAATCTATTATAGAAATGCAATTTGCGGACTTCGTGAGTTCGGGCTTTAATAATATTGTCAATAATTTAGCGAAGAGTCATTACCGCTGGGGGCAAAATGCCGATGTGGTGGTGCGCATGCCAACGGGCGCGGGTGTTCAGGCCGGACCGTATCACAGTCAGAGTAACGAAGCTTGGTTCACCCATATTCCTGGGTTGAAAGTAGTGTATCCGGCCTTCCCAGATGCGGCCAAAGGTTTGTTGATGCGCAGTATTGAAGATCCAAACCCTGTGCTTTTCTTCGAACACAAAGCCTTGTATCGATCTTTGTACGGGCCGGTAGCAGAAGGGTATTATACTTATGAATTGGGCAAGGCAGCCCTTCGGGCCGATGGTGATGAGTTGGTGATCATCACATATGGCATGGGGGTTCACTGGGCTTTGTCGATCGCTGATGAAATAGGGGAGGGGCGCATTGCCGTGCTTGATCTTCAGTGTTTAGTGCCTTTAGATTGGGAGGCTATTTTTAAAGCGGTTCGCAATACGGGTAAGGTGTTAGTGCTTCATGAGGATACCTTGTTTGGAGGTATTGGCGGGGAATTGGCCGCCCGTATTTCCGAAACGTGTTTTGAGGAGTTGGATGCCCCGGTAAAGCGCATGGGCTCTAT
>CBFHRK010000115.1:0-4725 GCA_965658225.1 Flavobacteriales bacterium
ATAAACCGACGATCATGGCCTTCAATAAAATCGATGCTTTCGATTATGTAGAAAAAGAGGAAGATGATTTAACGCCAAAAACCAAAGAGAACTGGTCCTTGGAAGATTGGCGACGTACTTGGATGGCGAAACAGGATTTAGATGTGCTTTTTGTCTCTGCGGTAAAAAAAGAGAATATCGATACGCTAAGAGAAACGCTGTACACTCGAGTGAAAGAAATTCATGCTAAGCGCTATCCGCACAACCACTTTCTCTATTAAATTCGGGCGCGTTCAAGAAGTTGCTCTTGCGCGATTAACTTAATTCCTTCTTGATCTACTCCGATAAGCCCTTCGTTTTCAAACTGACGAAGTAACCTGTAAATGGTGGTTCGCGTAGTGCAAATTAAGTTGGCCAAATCGCGGGGTGAAAAGGCCACCTTGAGTCGGCCTTCCGTATCGGTTCCGAACTTTTTTCCCAAGGTAATCAGGGAATTCGCCAATCGTTGGGCCGAAGGTTGCTGAATTAAATTGGTGGCTCGAAGCTCTAATTCTGACAGCTCTTCATTCATTTGCCTCATTAAGGCATAGCTAATGTTGGGATGCTGAGCTAGTGTGTGTAAGAATTCGCTTTTGTAGATAAGAATTGCACGGACGTCGCTCAAGGCTACGGCAGATCTTTGATGACTCGCAGTTCCGAGTAGATCCGCTAACCCTAGCACACTACCTGAAGTGTGAATTCCTGAAATGGTTTCTCCGTTTTTACTCGGGACTACCGTTTTTAAATGTCCGTTCCAGATTAAGTAGATTCCGCGAACATCATCATAATGGTGAAACATCATTTCACCAGAAGTAATTTGAACCTCTTGTCCTAGGTCGGAACAAAAGCGGAACATCTCCTCATCAGCCCAAGTGTACACACTCAGAAAGGCATCCATATTTTTCCATTCGTTCCGTTCCATTGTCAATTCGGACTACAAGTTTGAAATCAAATGTAGGATTACCTTCTAGAGGGGTAAATGATATTTGTCAGTAAAAGCAGTGATTAAAGTCTTGAAAAAAGAATTAGTCGAATACTTTCCCAATACGGGCCAATTGATCCGAATCCAAAATCTTAAGCTTGCGCCCTTTCAGTTCAATGAGTTGATCTTCCTTAAACTCGCTCAACAAGCGAATAACCGATTCCGTGGCGGTACCAACCATATTGGCAAGCTCTTCTCGCGTTAGCGAAATATCCACGTTGCCCTCAGCTGTTTCGCCAAAAGTAGTTCGCAAAACGAGAATCACCTCTGCCAGGCGCTCGCGGACCGATTTCTGCGCTAAGTTCGTAATGAGCTTACCTGCCTCGCCTAGTTCTCTTGACATTTCCTTCATGATCCGGAGTGAGAATTTCGGATTCCCTTCAATGCTGTCGAAGAGTATTTTTTTAGGCACAAAACAGGCGGAGGTATCTTCCAGGGTGGTCACAGTAGCGGACAAATTTTCTCCACTAAGTATCGATCTGTAGCCTATGATGTCGCTGTCTTTTCCGAATCGGATAATCTGTTCTTTCCCATCGGAACCCAAGCGACTGAGCTTTACTTTCCCCTTTCGGATGCAGTAAATACCTCCAGGTCGGTTCCCTTCATGAAAAATAATTTGTCCCTTCTTAAAAAAGGTGCACGACTTAATGCTTTGAACTTTGGATAGTTCATTCTCCGACAATTCGTGAAAGGGCGAATCAATTCGGCTGGGACAGTTGGCGCAATCAAAATGTTCCATATTGGGCATAAATCAAATATACAATCCGGCCGATTTCATTCCAAACAAAAGCTGATCAATATCATATGTCGACTTGATATTTGTATTCATTTTTGCAGGGTATGGCGAAGGATGTTCAAAAAGAAACAAGTTGTGTTCACTGTGGCGCTCCCTGTCGGGAGGATGCGACCCAGATCGAAGAGCTCCATTTTTGTTGTTCTGGATGCAAAACGGTGTATGAATTACTTTCCGAAAACGACCTTTGCGGCTATTACGACCTGGAGCAGCTGAGTGGCATCGCGCCGAAAGGCGCTTTTCAAGGTGCATACGCCTACCTTAAAGAAGATTCGATTCAAGATCGCCTGCTCGAGTTTCAAGATGCAACCACTTCTGTGGTGCGATTTTATTTGCCAGCCATTCATTGCTCTTCCTGCATTTGGCTACTCGAAAACCTCGATCGGATCGATCAGAATGTCGTTCATTCAGAGGTGAACTTTCCCAAAAAGGAAATTCGCATCACCTTTAGAAACCATTCTACCGACCTCGCCAAATTAGCCGAACTGCTAGCAACTTTAGGTTACCCGCCAAAAATTAGTCTGAACGATCTCGATAAAGAAGAACGCGTCGTCGATCGGACCTTAATTTATCAACTCGGCATCGCTGCCTTTGCATTTGGGAATGTAATGCTGTTGGCCTTGCCCGAGTATTTTGGAACCGATTTATGGCTTGCCCGATACGCTTCGTTTTTTCGCTACATAATGATGGGACTTTCAATCCCGGTGGTGGTCTACAGTGCCCGCGAGTATTTTCGAAGTGCCTGGTCGGGTCTTCGCCAACGCTATGTGAATATCGATGTACCCATTGCCTTGGGTATTTCAGTGCTGTTCATTCGCTCTTCCTATGAAGTAATTAGCGGCCTCGCGGCCGGATATTTTGACTCGCTCACAGGGCTCGTCTTCTTTCTTTTGTTAGGGCGCGTTTTTCAACAACGCACCTATGAGCATTTGAGCTTTGAGAGAGACTATCGATCTTATTTTCCGGTGGCGGTTACCCGAGTCCAGGGCGGCACAGAATTATCCGTGGCCATAAACGAATTGGAAATAGGAGATCGAATTCTTATTCGGAACGGAGAAATGGTTCCGGCCGATAGTCGACTCATTCGCGGTGATGCACTCATCGATAACAGTTTTGTAACGGGTGAATCGGACTCGGTTACGTATACGGAAGGAAGCCGTATTTACGCCGGGGGAACACAAAAAGGCGGTGTTATTGAACTCACCATCGAACGCCCGGTAAATCAGAGCTATTTAACCGACTTGTGGAATAATGAAGTGTTCCGTAAAGAAGGAGAGGGCCGCTTTAAGAGTTTAACTGATCGTATTTCGGCGTGGTTTACGGCAATCATCTTAATCATCGCCGGAATCTCAACGGCTTATTGGTGGGGAATTGATCAGCGAATAGCTTGGCATGTTTTTACAGCGGTTCTTATTGTCGCTTGTCCATGTGCTCTTGCCTTATCAGCCCCTTTTGCTTTGGGAAATATGCTGCGCTTGCTCGGACGAAATGGGTTCTATTTGAAGAGCGCAGCTATTATCGAGCGATTGGCCAGCTTAACCACCTTGGTTTTTGATAAAACAGGAACACTCACGGAATCGCAAAGTAGCCGACTCGAGTTCATTGGAGATCATTTAGCCAAAGCGCAGGAACAAGCCATGGCAGCGCTCTTCCGGCAGAGCAACCACCCTTTGAGTCGTTTGATTTATGAGCGCCTCGATCAAAAAGCGGAGGATACGGTGACCTTTTTTGAAGAAATTGCTGGTAAGGGAATTCGGGGAACTATTGGAAGCCACAGTTACCTTTTGGGGAGTGCGGCCTGGGTGGGTGCAGAAGTTAGTGGTAACGATAATCAAACGCGCGTGTACATTCGCGAAGACGATCGCGTTTTGGGCTATTACCTCATCTTAAATCAATACCGCGAAGGGGTAGCTTCATTAATACAACGTTTGAAGAATCGTTTTTCGCTTCACGTTTTGTCGGGTGATCGAAATGGAGAGGCAGCGACCTTAAGCACCCTTTTCGGACCGAAGGTCCCATTGAACTTCAATCAAAAACCGACAGATAAGTTGGGCTATATAAAAGAGCTTCAAGAAGCCGATGAGCGCGTATTGATGATTGGCGATGGCCTCAATGATGCCGGCGCTTTGCAACAAAGTGACGTGGGTGTTTCGCTCAGTGAAAATATAAACACGTTTTCTCCGTCTTGCGACGGGATTCTCGCCGCGGAAGAATTACGTCATTTACCGAAGTATTTAAAATGGGCTAAGTCCACAGTGCGAGTAGTGTACGCTAGTTTTGCCTTGTCTTTCACTTACAATATTGTGGGGATGTACTTCGCAGTTACCGGTCAGCTAAGTCCGATAGTAGCCGCTATTCTAATGCCTTTAAGCAGTATTACCATCGTTGTATTCGCCACGCTGAGTACGAATTGGATCGCGCGAAAAAGTCGGAAAGAAAACGAATAGAATTCCCTTGTTAGCTCCTGAAAAGTAAGGGCTTAAGGCGAAACATGACAAAAGTCATCTTTTACTCTGACGGTTGTCATAATGCTCCCTTTAATACCGCCCTAAATTCGCAGTTGTAATTAGATTTTATATGTCTGTATTGTTTGTACTCATCATTGTTAGTCTGCTCGTAGCACTCGTTTTCCTGGGTGCTTTCTTGTGGTCTGTAAAGAGTGGCCAATACGACGACGATTACACCCCATCCATCCGGATGCTGCACGATAAACCCAAGAAATCACAATCCAAACTGTAACCTATGGAACTCGAGAAGTTTTACTACGACAATAAGTCGGTTCGCAACTTCGCTTACGCCACCTGGCTATGGGGTGTTGTAGGTATGCTTGTTGGGGTACTTATTGCACTTCAGCTATTTGTGCCCGCTCTTTCTTTTGACCTGCCCTGGCTTACCTATGGCCGGTTACGCCCCTTACACACGAACGCGGTAA
>CBFHRK010000116.1:0-4674 GCA_965658225.1 Flavobacteriales bacterium
AGGAAAGGTCATAGAACCTTTTTCTCTTTTCCCTAACGCCCGTGAGCCAATTACTAAGTCCATATCCGAATCGAGTATGGGCTTCACCAAGCTGGGCAATTCTTCGGGGTAATCGCTGTAATCAGCATCCAAGAAAACCACTATTTCGGGTAAGTCCTTCATTTCTTTCACATAGGCCAGTCCTTTCAAGCAAGCCGCTCCATACCCTTGTTTTGGTTCCCGCAACACGGTCGCTCCTTCAGCGCGTGCCGATTGCGCCGTTTCATCGCTCGAGTTATTATCTACTACAATAATCTCCTCGACCCACTCTTTGGGGATATCACGAACTACATTACCTACCGAATTCTCTTCGTTAAAGGCCGGTATTACGACCACTATTTTGGGCTTCATCCTCCGTATTCCATCACTTTAACCTCTCGACCTTGTTTGTCGAAACGAATCCAATTTCCAACTTTCACTCCCTCTTCGTATTTACCTTCCCATTCTAAAACTCCGTCCTTATAGGTTTGCCAAAAACCCGTTTGTTTTCCTTTATGGTAATCTCCTTCCGCCATTTTCAACCGCGAATTGTCCGCAAACACCCACCATCCTTCTTTCAGGTCGTTTTTGTAATCGCCATGACTTTCAGGTTCGCCATTTTCGTGAAAGGTAAGCCACCATCCGTTACGCTTTCCGTGCTCGAAATGGCCAATTTCTTCTTTGCTCCCGTCGGGCCGATAAAATTCCCAATAATCGGTTCGTTGATCTTTGGCGTATTTACCAACCGATTTTACCGTTCCGTCCGGATAGTACGTTTTCCACCAAGAAGTCTTTCGATCATCCTCATAGGCTCCTTCCCACCGCAAGGTGGTTGCATCATCATAATACCCTTTCCAATATTGATTTTTCTTTCCAGCGTAATACGGACCCATTACCAAAAAAGCACCATCTTCTCGGTGTTTCTTGTACCAACCTTGTCGCTTATCATTCACGTAATCCGCCGTTTCATAGGTGCCATCATCACCGTAAAACGTCCACGTTCCTTGCTTTTTCTCAGCATCACAAACCCATCCTTCCTCTTCTATATTGCCCGATTTATTCCTTTTTTTAAGGTAGGTTGTCCAGCCTGTCGGCAGGATAAAAATCGCGAGTAAAAGTGCCATTACTTTCATCCGTTCATCACGTTTGGATTCAACTCAATACTCTTATTCCCAATGGTGATTGGCCCTGCGTCTAATCGGCCCGATTCAGGGCCATTTTCTAATTTCAAAACGCCTCGAGGGCAAACGGCAGAACAAACGCCGCACCCCACACAACTCGATCGCACTATGTTTTGTCCGCGTTGCGCATACCACTTCACATCGATTCCCATTTCACAATACGTGCTGCAATTCCCACAACTGATGCATTGCCCGCCGTTCGTGGTGATTCGAAAGCGCGACTTAAACCGTTGCACAATTCCTAAATATGCAGCCAAGGGGCAACCAAAACGGCACCAAACACGGTTTCCCATTAAAGGATAAAACCCAGTGCCTACGACTCCCGCAAAGGCCGAACCGATTAAAAATCCATAGGTTTTTTGTACTCCGCCCGTAGGGATACCGAAGGGCGAATAATTCCCGCTGAAATATGTGTACAGGGTTAATCCCGTCATGAACACGGCGAATACCAAAACGCTGTGAATCATCCAACGCTCGATTTTCCAAGCCTTCACGCTTTTATCGCTCAACTGACGAAACGGATCGCCTAAAGTTTCAGCCAAGCCGCCGCATCCACACACCCAGCTGCAATACCAGCGTTTTCCATACAAATAAGTGACAACAGGAACCGCAACTACGATGAGCGCAATTCCCCACACCAACATGAAAATCCCCAAAGAACCCGATTCTATTAAACTGCTCAAATGCCAATTAAAGAAGAAGTCGTAATCGAGCGGCCAAATATTCTTGAAATCGTAATAGGGTTGATTCAATCGGACTAAGATTTCCGGAATCAAAAAGGCAAAGGCCGTTTGGAAAAACACTACTGATAGAGTGCGAATAATTTGATATCTATTTCCTCGGTATTTGATCATCATGCGGATGCCCATTACCAACATTACAACCGTGTACATAAAGCCATATAGAAACCACTGGGATGCCGGATGCCCACTCAATGCCCGACTTAAAGGATCAACCAAAAGAACCCAATTCGTGAGGTACTCGGGAAACCAATAAAGGAATACGTAAAAGGAAATTAAAAACGTGCCTAAAATGATTCCCAGCCATCCTCGATTCATGATGGCGCTGGTAAAAATATGGTGGTTCTTAATACCCGGAGGTTCATTTCGATACATGGGAAGTAAATACATCAGCGCTCCGGCTACACCCGTTCCGAAAACCAAAAGAAAAACCATCCAAGACGATTCAATCAAGACGCCCGAGCTCGACTCCTTTGTAAGAGTGAATAGTAAGCTGTTGATTTCCGATGATGAAAAGCCAAGACTTTGTCCCACATTGGCATTGAGCTCATCGATTTTTGTGGCCAAATCGGCCCGAAGGGCCTGAGCATCCGAAAACTCCTTATCGGCCATCCAAGAAGTGTTGTCTCGGAGCGATTGAATTTGATCTTCATTCAAGTACTTAGCTAAGCCGGAGGTCAATTGATCGGCATTATAGCGATTCGCCTCGGCAAAACTTAAAATCGCCCAATCGGCCGTTTCAGAAGGGTATGCAAAGGTGTTTTTAATTTCTTCGTTTGCCTCCTGAAAAGCGGTTTTCAACGCCGGCACGAATGCGAAATTACGACCGTATTCTTGTCCAAAGAGCGGTTCTGCCACCGCCTTAAAAGCATCGCGCTTGACTTCGCCGGAAATATAGTTATCGGCAATTTCAGGAGTTAATTGATAGGTGCTCCACCCAATAGCCGAAACGAATCCGAGCAAGGCGATCACAAAAATTCCGAGTCCTATTTTTTGAAGGGTATGCATATCAGTTCCACACTTTTTGCGCACCAAAAATGCGGGTCCAACTTTTCTTTTGCGGCTTGAGGGAGGTCTTGAATTGCGTATTGAACTGTGCGATAACTTCCCTTATATGATCTGTATAAAACTCCGGATCGAACAGAGCATCTTTCCAATGCTCGAGCAAGTAATCAACTGTTTTTTCACCTTCGAGCATTTGATCTAGAACAACGTGACGCAATCGGATCCCAAACACATTTACGCCAATCAGTTTTCGCCCTTCGGTTTCGAAAACGAGTTTAATACACTTTCGTCCATCGGGGTGTTCCCAATAAAACTGGCTTTCGTTTTCACCAAGGTTGCTGCGCACCCATCCGTAGGTTTGGTATTCGATATCGAAAAACTTCGCCGAGTTAAACCAATGTCCCGGCTTGTATTCTGTCGGTGTTCCTGTAATGGTTCGGGCCACTGCTTCTCCCATCATTTTACCGGTGTACCAAACTTGTTCAAGGGCCTTACGGCCCGATATTGGATTCCGCCGTTCAGCACAATCGCCAATGGCATATACGTCTGGAATGTTCGTTTTACAAAATTCATCGACCAAGATACCTCGGTTGATTTCGAGTTCTGAGTTTTTCAAGAAATCGACATTCGGCGTAACTCCGGCCGTTAGGCCGACAAACTCACATTCAATTTCCTCACCCGACTTCGTTTTCACGGCGCGCACATTTCCGTTCTCATCAGCCAAAATAGCATCGAGTTCGGTATGATATCGTAAATCGACATGGTGTTCTTCAATATGTCTGCCTACAAGCGCGGCCTCCTCGGCCGGAAGCACGCCGCCCCAGAACTTTCCTTCACGTACTAAAAATGTAACGTCAATATTCCGCGTCCGGAACATCTCGGCCATCTCCACGCCAATGAGTCCACCACCGACTAAAACCGCCCGCTTCGTTGATGGGGCGAGCCGCTCCATCGATTCGAGGTCTTGATAAGAATACAATCCTTGAACTTGAGGTAAATCTTGACCTGCCCAGTTAAAACGATTGGGTTTAGAACCTACGGCGAGAATTAAAGTGTCGAAAGATAATTTATCACCCGATTGAAAATCGAGCTCTTTTGAAGAGTAATGGATACTGGAAACGTAATCGAATTTCAAATCGATTTTATTCTTTTCCCAAAAATGATCTTCATACGGCTTAATATGCTTGTATTCCATATGGCCCATGAATACGTACATGAGCGCCGTTCGCGAAAAGAAGTGCTCTGTTTCCGCGGAAATCAAAGTAATTCTGTCGTTACTGCGCTTGCGAATATGCCGCGCTGCTGTGACTCCGCTAATTCCGTTTCCTATGATGGCGATATGGGCCATAGTTTGTTTTAATTACAGATTCAAAGTAAAGATTCTTGAAGTTAAGGTTTTGTCGCAGCACCGACAATGTGCTTCTTTTCAGAGTATTTACTTTGTATGTGTCAATGCAAAGGTCCGTAAAAGGGTGGCATCCGACCGCAGGTCGATGGAAAAATCAACGAAATAGAAACTATGAAATACATATTGTCGGAAAAATCGAATAAAAAAGGAATCCTTGTTTCAATGGCCCTTTTGCTTTTCATTGCTTTCAAAGCCGTTGGACAGGGAGCTTCGAACATCCGAACTTTCACACCTTCTGCACTCTTGAAGAAAGGTCAATCCGAAGTAAAGCTATTCCAGAACCTGTACACGCAAACCGCGTTTTACAATACCGATGGCGATA
>CBFHRK010000117.1:0-4490 GCA_965658225.1 Flavobacteriales bacterium
CTGCGGAGCTGCGCTTTTGAATTAAAATTAGAAATCGGATATCCCGACCAATCGGGTCGGTTTTCTAATTCCGCGAAATAGGGATCGGGCTCGTACCAATCGTGCCCCCATGGAGTCACTGCCCACGTTTCGGGCACCCAACCCGGGTAACAGCCCGTGATGTCTTGCGGACGCGGATCATTGGTGCGGTCTCCGTTTCGAAACCGTTCCGCAAAAATTTGATACCACACCACATCCTGCGACCAATCGGGCACATCGTGCAGTGAAGTCGTTTTCTTTGCCTCCGAATGATCTTTCTCGTCGGATGCAGGGTTATGGGTACAACCCATGATCAAAAAGACCAATGCCCCTAGTACGTTTTTCATTTATCGGTCGGTTTAATGAGATGAATAAGATAAATCATTCCCTAAAGATTTCCGGAATTGAGGGCAATTTTTTAACTTTGACCGACCGTTCAATCAAAAAGAATTATGTGCCCGAAAAGCCCTGAACAATTTGAGGTAGTTCGACAGCAAAGCCGCCGACTTATTCTGGATGCCGCCCTTCGTTTATTTGCCAACGAAGGCTACCACGCCGTTTCGGTGAGCAAAATTGCGACGGAAGCCGGGGTCAGCAAGGGACTGATGTACAATTACTTTTCGAGCAAAGAAGCACTCCTCAAAGGAATTATTGACGACGCCCTCGAACAAGCGGAGTCAGAATTTACCTGGCCAGCGGAGGCCTCGCCGAAAGAACAGCTCCGCGCCACCATCGATTATGTTTTTCTTGCTTTAGAACAGCACAAAACGATGCATCGATTGTTAATGGCCCTAACGATTCAAATGCACGAATTCAATTTTATTCACGATATCGCCTTGGCCAAGTTAAATCAGTACAAAGCCCTTTTCACCGATCTCTTTTCCAAACAAGGGTATGACGACCCTGAAGGGGAAGCACTTATTCTTTCGGCTTTGTTCGATGGCATATCGCTCCAATACATGGTTTTAGACACCGACTACGACCTCAACGCAATAAAGAACTCATTGACGAAACGCTATTTAACATGAAGCATTTACTTGTAGGCCTACTCGGCCTGATATTCATCGCGCCGTCGAAGGCGCAAACCGCCAAGGACATCATTACCCAGGCAGAGGAAAAACTGCGCGGGAATTCGAGCCGATCGAGTATGACCATCACCATTGTGCGACCAAGCTGGACACGCGAAATTACCACCACGAGCTGGTCGTATGGCACCGATTACGCACTGATTTATATATCGGACCCGGCACGTGATGCGGGCACTGTATTCCTCAAACGCGACAAGGAAATTTGGAACTGGCAGCCGAGTATTGAACGCACCATAAAACTGCCTCCCAGCATGATGATGCAAAGTTGGATGGGCTCCGATTTCACCAACGATGATTTGGTACGCGAATCGAGTATCGTGAATGATTATACCCACAACTTTGAGGGTGATACGGTTATTTTGGGTCGCGAATGCTACAAAATTGAACTCGTACCGAAACCCGATGCCGCAGTCGTTTGGGGAAAAATTTACAGCTACATATCCAAGGAAGAACTCCTTCAGTTAAAAACGCAATTTTTCGATGAAGATGGCTACTTAATCAACGTTATGGAAGGCTTCGATATTCAGACCTACAACGGGCGTACACTGCCTCGCAAACTTCGAATGACGCCGATGGATACACCCGATCAATACACCGAAATGACTTATGAAGATTTGGAGTTTGACATTGACGTAACACCCGCCTTTTTCTCACAGCAAAACATGAAACGTATTCGCCCATGATGCTGCTTAAACTAGCCTATCGAAACCTTTGGCGTAATAAGCGGAGAACGATCATTACCATCGCCTCGGTATTTTTTGCCGTATTCTTTGCGGTCATCTTGCGCAGCATGCAAATTGGGGTATATGAGCGCATGATTGAAAACGTCGTCGGGTACTACAGTGGCTACATTCAGGTGCACAAAAACGGATACTGGAAAGAACAGACCATTGACGAGGTGACGCCTTATTCTGATTCCTTACTGACTTGGATGGAATCAAAAGACCAAATTGAACAGGTGCTACCTCGACTCGAAGGGTTCGCCTTGGCCGCAACCAATGAAGTAACGAAAGGCGCCCTGGTTAATGGTATTGATCCAGAGCGTGAAGGCTCTATGTTGAAGCTCGGTGAGAAAATGGTCAGTGGCTCCGTATTCAAGGCCACCGACAAGAGCGTAATTCTGGGTTCTGGTTTGGCCGAATACCTCAAGCTAAGCGCCGGAGACACTTTAGTAATGCTGGGTCAGGGCTATCGCGGCATATCGGCCCGAGGTAAATACCCCGTGGCCGGCATTGTGAAGCTGAGCTCTCCCCTGCTCAATGACAATTTGGTGTTTTTACCGCTGGCCGAAGCGCAGTGGTTCTATGGTGCAGAAGGCATGATTACCTCCTACGTACTCGATATGCGGTACAGCGACAACGTGCCCAAATTCGCTCGGAACGTGAAAGCAAAAATGGATACTGCCCAATACGAAGTAATGCCGTGGCAAGAAATGATGCCGGAACTGGTTCAGGCCATTCAGGCGGACAGCGCGGGCGGGCAAATTATGCTGTTCATTCTGTACATGGTCATCACCTTTGGTATGTTTGGTACGGTGCTTATGATGACTGCGGAACGCAAGTACGAATTTGGCGTTCTGATTAGCATCGGCATGCGGCGCGGACAATTGGCCCTAACAGTACTGTTTGAAACCGTACTCATATCTATTATTGGCGTTATTACCGGATTAATTGGCGCGCTGCCCATTGTGTACTATTTCCATTTGAATCCGCTACAGTTTGGCGAAGAAGCCTCTTCGGCTATGGAGGAATACGGATTTGAAGCGGTGATGCCCGCCAGTTTAGACCCGTCAATTGCCTTAACGCACGCTGTCATTATTCTTATTATTTCGATTCTCATTAGCTGGTATCCCACCTATGTTTTGGCACGACTGAAACCGGTGGAAGCCATGCACGTATAAAGAAAACCTATGCTATTAAAAATCGCTTGGCGGAACATATGGCGAAACCGATTACGGAGTGGAGTGGTCATTACTTCTATTATTCTGGGCATTTGGTCGGGGCTTTTCGTTATCGCCCTATCGGCCGGATTAAACGAGCAGCGAAAAGTGTCGGTCATCGAGAATTCAATTAGTCACTTACAGTACCACCACCCGCAGTTTCTCGACGATCGGAACTCGAAATATGTGGTTACCGAAGTAGATGAAATTGTGGGCCAACTCGAATCCGATACGGCTGTAAAATCGTTCACTCTTCGTTCACTCGTAAACGGCATGGCCTCCTCGGCACGCGGGGGGAATGGCGTGGTCATCAACGGGGTCGATGCCGAAAAAGAAAAAGGCGTGACAACCATTGCGGATCATCTTATTGACGGCGAATTTTTGCCCGAAAAAGGTCGCTACCCAGTAGTTTTGGGCGAGGCCTTGGCCAAGAAAATGAATGTGCGGATTCGAAGTAAGGTGGTTCTCACCTTTCAAGATGCCAACAGCGAAATTGTAGCCGGAGCTTTTCGCGTTGCCGGCATTTACAAAACGGTATCGTCTAAATACGATGAAATGAACATCTTCGTTCGTCGGTCCGATATGGAGGAACTCCTTCAATCGGACAATGCGGTGAACGAAATTGCCGTACTCATGAACGACTTTGAATCTATTCCGCCTTTTGTGGTGGATCAGCGTGCTGCTTTTCCCGAATTGAGTATTCAGCCGTGGAATGAAATTGCTCCCGAGTTGGGCTATGCCGACGAAATGATGGAGATCTTCCTATACCTCTTCTTGGGCATCTTATTGGCAGCCTTGGCCTTCGGCGTTGTGAACACCATGCTCATGGCCGTATTGGAGCGCAAACGCGAATTGGGCATGCTGATGTCCGTGGGTATGAATAAGTGGCGCATATTCTCCATGATTACCTTTGAAACCATTTCCATCGCCCTAGCGGGCGGACCCATAGGCATTCTGCTTGCCTACGCCACCATTCACTATTTCCAATCGGTCGGACTCGATCTGAGTATGTGGGCTGAAGGCCTTCAAAACTTCGGAATTGACACGGTGGTGTATCCACACCTCGAAACAAAATATTATTGGTCGTTGGCCATTATGGTGGTCGTGATGGCCATCCTGGCCTCTATTTATCCGGCCCGAAAAGCACTGAGTATGAATCCCGCCGAAGCGGTAAGAGCAATTTAATGATGAAGCCTGTAATTGAAACCCAAGATGTAGTAAAGATTTACCACGACGGTAGCATTGATGTGCACGCGGTAAATGGAGTGGACTTAACCATTGCCCCCGGTGAGTTTACCGCTTTGGTCGGACCCTCGGGGTCCGGAAAAACGACCTTGCTCAATATGATTGGCGGACTCGACAAACCTACCTCGGGGCGGGTGATTGTGGACGGAACACAACTTGAGACGCTGCGCGACAACGAGCTGATCGATTTTCGATTGCGG
>CBFHRK010000118.1:0-4459 GCA_965658225.1 Flavobacteriales bacterium
ATGAACAAGAATACTTCGACATTCTTGGGCAATACCGATTGAGCGAGCTAGACAATGATCTTGGATCAGAAGATTTTGGAGAAGAAAAGTTTGAACGAGGAGTAGGTGGATTTTTGGACCATGCACGGAATCTCTTGCAAGCCCAAGTCTTCACCTTTACCCATAAAGGTGAACACAGGAGTGTGGATGGAGATCAGCGATGGTTTTGGGGAGCAAAAGCACAAACAGAATACATCGATGATGTACTGAAGGAATGGAACCTCATCGATTCTGCCGGTTATAGCCTACCGCAAGCTCCGGGCGATCAAGTTCTACTATTCGAATCAATCGATGCGGCCAATACACTCAATAGCTGGCGTTTCCAAACGTATGGTCAATACCGTACCCTTTGGAAGAACAAGAAAAACGAGACGTTCACATTCAACGGGGGACTCCGTTTGCACTACTGGACCGTTAACCGGCAATTATTGGTAAGCCCGCGAGCGTCGATATCCTATAAACCCAAATGGGAGAAAGATATGGTCTTCCGTTTTGCATCGGGTATCTACTATCAATCGCCATTTTACCGAGAAATCCGCGATTATTACGGAGAAGTGAATGAAGGCGTTCGCGCGCAAAGGTCTATCCATTTCGTATTGGCAAACGATTATCAATTCAAAGCCTTTAATAGACCCTTTAAGTTCACAACTGAGCTGTATTACAAATCGCTGACAGACCTTGTTCCCTATTACATCGATAACGTGCGCATTCGTTATTCCGCTGAAAACAACGCTGTTGGTTATGCTGTAGGAGCCGATTTTCGAATTAACGGTGAATTCGTCCCTGGAATTGAAAGCTGGGCGAGTATGAGTGTCATGACCATCAGAGAAGATATACTCGATGACTTCTTTATCGACGACAATGGCAATCGAGTAGAGCCCGGCTATATTCCCCGTCCGACCGATCAAAGAGTAACCTTCAACATTTTTTTCCAAGACTATTTACCGAACGACCCAACACTCAAGGTTAATCTAAATCTTGTTTACGGTTCTGGGCTTCCGTTTGGTGCGCCACAAAGCGAACGTTATCAGCAAACTGCGCGTATACCCGCGTACCGAAGGGTCGATATTGGCTTCACGAAAACGCTCGTTTCTTCGGAACGTCAATTTGAATCGGGAATCTTTTCACCATTCAAATCGTTGGTAATAGGCGTTGAAGTGTTCAACTTGTTGGGTATTCGGAATACGGTCAGTTATTTGTGGGTTCAAGATGTGAGTGGTCGTCCTTATGCCGTGCCAAATTACTTGACAAACCGATTGCTGAATGTTAAAATTATTGCGACGCTATGAGATGGATTGAAAATGTTCCAAACAAAGATTTTACCATCAATATTTATCATCATCAAGAGCGCTATATATTGAAGTTCGAAGCTGGTCCCATGGAGCAGACGTATAAAATTCCTCAGGGCCTACGGCCCGATGCCGAATCAGCAAAAGCTATCCTCACCCCAGAATTCCTGGAAGGCATACGTCAGCAATTCAATACAATGTATTTACTACTCAAAAAAGAACTAGATAAAGGATAACCTTTGAAATCGCTAAAATCGGTTTTCGTTATTCATTTTTCTAAGTTCGTGGTCTCATCAAGGCGCTAGCCTTGAATTCAACGGGCTATAAATGATACCATGACCCAGGCCGACCCAAAATCTAAAAATCAAGTATACACGCTAGCGATTACGCTAACTGTATTGTTCATTGCTCTTTTTGGGTGGCAAAATGTAATTGAATTGCGGGCCGAAGAACCCCGACGAGCTTTAATCAGCTTAGAAATGCTCTTCTCCGGCGATTACCTAATTCCCCATATCAACGGTTGGGTCTATTACAACAAACCACCCCTCTTTAATTGGATCATGGTGGCCTTTTTCAAAATCTTTGGCAATACCGATGCATGGGTGGTTCGCCTCCCCTCTTTGCTCGGAAATGTATGCTTAGCCCTTATCCATTACTTTTTCAGTCGGAAGCACATCGGCCATAACGCAGCCCTGTTCTCGGCTCTCGCGTGTATCACAGGTATCGACCTTTTGCTTTATGCTTCCATAAATGCAGGGGAAATTGACCTCCTTTATGCTTTGGTCGTGTATGTACAGGCTATTGCCATTTTTCACTTTCAACAACGGAAAGAGTATTGGAAAATGTACCTGGTCACCTATTTGCTCACCTTTATAGGCTTCATGCTCAAAGGATTACCTTCTTTGGCTTTCCAGGCAAGCACTATTCTCATATGGCTGTTGATTAACAAACAATGGAAAAAGCTTTTCCATCCTGCACATTTCGCGGGTATCGCCCTTATGCTTGTGTTGTTTTTCAGCTACTTCTATCCGGTAAGTTTAAACGCGAATTGGAAAGGTATTTTAGCCCGACAGTTTGTAGAAGCTTCTATTCGTACAGGACTCGAAACACATTGGTCTGAAACACTTCTTCAATCGCTCATTAATCCATTCCGATTTGCGCAACTCCTTCTCCCGTGGTCGTTATTACTCATTCCTATTTTTCGGTTTCGCGAATTCCGAAGCACCTTGTTGAAAGGAATCAAAGAAAATCCCTTTTTGTCATTCTGTGTTGTGTTTGTGCTTGCGAACATCGGGTTGTACTGGTTTACCGCCGATTTCAAATCGCGTTACCAATACATGTTCTTCCCTTTTGTTTTGAGTCTGCTGTCTTATCCCAAGGGCCTAGCGGCCCGATGGTTCTCCGGAGCTATATTCATGACGCTCATGGTCATAGCTTTTCTGGCGCTTCCATTTATCGACTATTTCAAACCGGTGCCGCATATTTTTCTGAAATCCATACTCGTGGCCCTCGCCCTTTCGGCAACCGTCTTTCTTTACCTCAAAAAAGACAAAGGACTTATGTACCTCATCCTCTTCATGGCGATCCTGCGCGTGGGTTATAACGAAACCTATCTGCGCGCTTGGGCCTTGGATAAAGAAGTGAATAAGAATGTACTGCACGCGGAACGCATTCTAGAGATTACCGAAAAAAAGCCTGTTTTTCTCTACGCTACTCCGCTCGTTTTGTCGAACGACCTAGCGGTCGGACCTCTAAACTTTGGGCATATGGACTTAAAAGTCTCTACTTTAATCCCCTATCAAATACCTTTCACCATTAGCAAGGCCAATGGAAAAGTTGTGTTGTTTCGAGAAGAACTAAGGTCGGACGGATTCTATATCGCGGAAACCAACTTAGTGGATACCAGCATCTACGTTCCGCTCTATCGGTTCCGAGATACGTGGCAAAAAAGAGATTACGTTCTCATCGAGCCGTAGGCTCAATTATCAAGACTCAATTTAACGGCAATTTCCTCGCCGATCGCCTTAGGGTTGAAAATGAAGTACGTTCCGATGAGCGAATTAATGGCGATACAGAGATAGAATAATAATCCGATCGCCAAACTAATTTCCATATTGAGTCCGAGCACATCAGCGCCAAATACAAAGGCCATTTCACGCGCTCCGATGACCGGAATTACAAAAGCAAAGGTTGCCAACATGAAAACGAAAATGTAATCCAGAACACCCGAATCAATACCGATGGCCATGATCACAAAATAAGCCGCAACCGCCTGCAACAATTGAATAGGAATACTGAGCAACTGAGTAGATTTCCAAGCGGGTAAAAAAGAAGAGAAGAACAAACGATTCACAAGGTAATGCCCGAGATAGGCCAATGGAACAAGCCCGAAATAGAGTGCTTTGTTGGGCGGATTAAAACCACTAAAATGAAAGAAGATGGCCGTTATTAAAACCAGAGCTGTGAGTCCGGCCGCTCGATCGAGCAAGGCCGACCAAACCAGACTTTTTAATCCTACTTCGGAACGCTTCTTTATCCAATAGGCCTTGTATCCTTCCCCTCCAACCAAGGGAATAAAGAGGTTGTAAAACATGCCTAAAAAAAGGAGCTTGATGTTTTGTAGATCTCCCAAATTCAGCCCTTGAGTTCGGTATAAATGGTTGATTCGATAAGCGGCAATGACCCGAGAAATAAAAAAACTAAGCACAGCTAAAAGCAAAAAACCAACTTGAGCTTTCTTGAGATAAAGCCATGCTAATTCAAAATCGACCTTTCGGACGATCATATAAATAGCTGCCGCACTGAGGATGAGGCGGACGGCTAGTTTTAGAGCTTTTTTGTTCAATTAGAGCAGATTTCGGTAAAGATACAAAAGCAAAAGAAGTGTTTTTGGAGAAACGTAAAATTGGATTCATCAGATTTCCTCACAACCATCAAAAATAAGGAACGAAAAGAATGAGATCCCAATGTACCCAAGGCCCGTCATGACAAAAAAATGTAGCCTTCGAGCGGGCATTAATCGGAAATTTGCGAGACAATACTGGAATGCTTTCGATCCAAATATATGAATAACAGCTAACGACTCGTGCGCTTAAAATATTAATTCTTAGATACATTTTGAACCATTTCGG
>CBFHRK010000119.1:0-4405 GCA_965658225.1 Flavobacteriales bacterium
GAATATACCGACGGCTGGTTTTCGCGAAACTATCGTTCTCACCCTTCCAGTACGTTCAATATTACCCAATGGAATAGTACTGGCACCAATGCACTCGATGGCGAAATTTCGAATGCAAGCGCTCAATCGCCCATTCCCGTACAATCGTTTGCCGCCGTTTATAATGGATCCGCTTGGCTGGGCACTAACGACCTCTTTGGCAATCAATCGAACCTCGCTGCCCCATCTGGAATTCTGAACAAAGGAATTTATATTCAATCGGGCCAATGGATAACCACTTCTAATGCTACAGCAAAAAACTTCTTTGTTGATTCTTCGGCTTCGGTGCGCGTGTCACCCGGAAGAGTCCTCACAATCGACTCCCTTTTATTGAATGAAGGCGCTCTTACCCTCGTGGCCGATTCGTCTGGCTATGCTCAAATCCTTATGGGTACTGCGAGTCAGTTGGGCGCGCATGAAGGTAATTCCCTTACCGTTGAACAGTATTTAAAGGATGACTCGGGCGGACCTAAATGGACGCATGTGGGTACTCCTATTAATGGCGACCTCTCCACATTGAGCTTCGACCCATCTGCTTCGTTCGTGTATTCGGGTGGATCCGCAGGCGGTCAAAATGTCTATCACTGGGACGAGCCAACCGCCAGCTGGTTGGCCCCTGGAAGCAGTAATTTCATTCCCGAGACGCGCGGCCTAGCCCTTTATTTAGGGTCTGGAAATTACGGGAGCTTCCCGGGAACGCTATCAATAGTAGGCGACTTGCGAACAAATAAGGATAGTGCCGCACTTTCTTTCAGCGGATCGGACCCGAGTATTTCGGGATGGAACTTTGTTGGGAACCCATTTTCTACTGGGATCGACTGGGGAGCACTTTACTCAGCAAACTATGACGCGGGCACCATGCCGTTGAGCAGTATTGCCAAAGTATACAATCCTGCCGCAGGCAGTTACTCCGATATAAATGCAAACGCCCTTTCAGAAACGGACCGCGTGATACCTCCCTTTCAAGGTTTTTGGGTGAAAATGATTAGTACTCCCACACCCAATCCAAAATCTTTGGCGATAGAGCTCGATCACAGGTCGACCCAAACCACCAATTTTAGAGGTGCTCCTCAAGGTGATTTACTGGTCCTGAGAGCACAATCAGAAGCTTTTTCTACCCAGTCAGAAGTCGCCCTCGAGTTATTAACCACGGGTAACCCCGATTACGATTCGCGAGACGGAATGCACAAAGGCGGCGAACGATGGGAATCGATCCAGTTCTATTTTGAATCGCAAGAAGGTTATCCGCTCAGTACGCACTCGACCTTAGATGAGCAGCTTCCTCAATCGGATTGGTCACTCTTTTTTGAGGTGTGGATGGATACTCTTACAACCTATGAAATCGAACTTCAGAACGATCCCTTTCCCATTCCTTGGAGCGTCGAACTTTTCGATCGCAAAACGCAGGCAACACATGATTTACGCTCCGGAGGCTATTCTTTTCAGGCTAGTTCGGCCGATTCAACAGATCGATTCGAAATTATTCTGACGCGGAATGGTCTTCATTTTATGCAACCAGAACAGCAACCCTTTCGGGTAATCAGCGACTTCCACTATTGGAATATTCAAAGCGAAGTAGGAACGGAAATTACGAGGTATACCGTGTACAATATCCTTGGGCAGAAGGTCTTAGAGAGTGGCGACAAGGCCAATCAAATTCCCAAGCTCGGCCTATCGGCCGGAACCTACTTCGTGCATATACAAGACTCCAAAAAACAAACCACAATCCTTAAAATTCAAAAATTATGAAATCACTTCACATTCTTTCTGGCATTGCTTTTTTAGCAATGATGCTGCTTTCACTTTACACCATTGGTCAACCAGCAAATCCAAATCCACCCGGAGTCCCCATTGATGGTGGCATCGGTGCTCTTATCGCCGCAGGTACGGCCTACGGAGTTAAAAAAAGAAGAGAAATGAAGAAAAAGAAAGAAGGCTCTATCGATTGATTTCTATGAACTTCTCAATATTCTTTGTTAATCCGAAGAGCACCAAGGTGTCTGTGGTATGAATGACGGTTTCAGAGGTTGGAACACCTAAAATATGCTGTTCGCATCGGGTTTCACCTTTTCGAATCACTTTTTCTTCGCGTAATATTGTAACCAGATTCAGGCGGTATTTCTTCCTGAGGCCAATATCGGCCAAAGTCCGGTTTGCCACTTGTCGAGGAGGCTTCACTTCCACGATTTCAAAATCGTCGGGAAGCTGCATGCACATCAATACGTTCGGATTGAGCAGGTTTTCAGCAACGCTGCCACCAACTTCCATTTCTGGCGAAAGGATTTCATCGATCCCCATTTTCTCCAAAATTTGGCGTTGGTTGGGTCCTGAAGCACGTGCGATAATTCGTTTGACGCCCATTTCCTGCAATGTAAAAGTACAGAGCAGGAGTCCTTCAAAATTTTCACCGATAGCTACTACAACGGCATCTAAATCGGACACCCCTTGAAGTTCGAGCCCACGACGATCCGTAGCGTCCATTACGACGGCGTGCGCCACGTCATTCTTGATTGCTTCAACACGCTCTTCCGATGAATCAATGGCCAATACTTCGGCCCCGCGTTTCGATAAAATACGAGCAATGGCCGAGCCAAAATACCCGAGTCCGACAACGGCAAATCTATGTTCATTCATAATTCAGTGCCTTTAGTAGGTGGTCACTATATTAAAGTTGAGCAAATGCTCTTTCTAAGTCATTGATTAAGTCGTCGGCATCTTCAATACCAACACTCAAACGAATCAAAGAATCTACAACGCCTGTTTTTTCGCGCTCTTCTTTTGGAATCGCAGCGTGGGTCATGCTCGCTGGATGTCCGATTAAACTTTCTACTCCGCCCAATGATTCTGCCAAGGTAAATAAGTGCGTTGAAGAAACGAGTTTCACTGCATCTTCCAACCGGTTTCCTTTCATGCTAAACGATACCATTCCACCAAAACCGCGCATTTGTTTTTTGGCAATTTCGTGATTTGGGTGATCTTCAAATCCGGGCCAGTATACGTTTTCTACTGCCTCTTGGGTTTTCAAGAAGCGAGCAATATGTTCTCCGTTTTCGCAGTGGCGTTGAACGCGCAAATGGAGTGTTTTGATTCCCCGAAGAACCAAGAAAGCATCTTGCGGACCCGGAACGGCGCCCGAACTATTCTGAATAAATGCCAAACGATCATTCAACCCTTGGTCGTTGACAATCAGAGCGCCCATCACTACATCGCTGTGCCCGCCCAAGTATTTAGTTACGGAATGCATAACGATGTCGGCCCCAAGATCGAGTGGGTTTTGCAAATAAGGGGTAGCAAAGGTGTTGTCCACTGCTAAAAGGGCGTTTGCCGATTGAGCAATTTTCGCCAATCCCGTAATATCTACCACGCTCATCATCGGGTTCGTAGGCGTTTCCGTCCAAATAAGCTGGGTATGCTCATTTACCTTCGACGCTACTTCGGAAAGCTCCCCCATGGGTACGAAGTGAAATACGATTCCATATTTCTCGAATATCTTCGTGAAGATTCGATAGGTTCCTCCGTATAAGTCGTTTGTAGCAATGACTTCGTCGCCCGGAGAAAGCAACTTAATTACCGCATCAATTGCTGCTAATCCACTTGAAAAAGCCAATCCGTGCTTCCCATTTTCAATCGCCGCTAAGTTTCGCTCCAATGCTTGGCGGGTCGGATTCTGCGTTCGCGAATATTCAAACCCTTTGTGGTCTCCAGGACTCGCCTGGATATACGTAGTGGTTTGATATATGGGTGTCATTACAGCCCCTGTAGTTTCATCGGGTTCAACTCCGGCGTGAATGACTTTTGTAGCGAATTTCAATGCGTGTTCTGTTCCGTTTAACGGTGCAAAGGTATGAAAATGACCTACCTTTGTGACTCCAACAAATGCGCACATGAAAAAGATCTATTATCTATCTACATGCAGCACCTGCAAGCGATTAATCTCCAATTGGAATCCCGGTTCAGATGTCGAAATGATCGATATTAAGTCGCGTCCGCTCACTGAATCGGAAGTGGATCACATGGCCGCCCTCGCGGGCGGATACGAAGCGTTGTTCAGTCGACGAGCAATGAAGTTTAGAGGCTGGGGCTTACATGAGAAAGAGCTTTCCGAAAAAGACTACCGCGAATACTTATTGAAGGAATATACCTTCTTGAAAAGACCCGTGGTACTCGTCGGTGATCAAATATTTGTTGGCAACTCGGCCAAAACGGCGCTTGCCGTGCATCATGCTCTAAGTGCCTAAACAGTACCGAGCACATATAGCCCTCTTCATTGTAAACCTCATTTACGGTATCAACTATACCGTGGCAAAAGATGTAATGCCGGGGTATATCGAGCCGCTAGGCTTTATTCTCCTGCGCGTTAGTGGGG
>CBFHRK010000120.1:0-4392 GCA_965658225.1 Flavobacteriales bacterium
TTACTTCGTTTTTAATGGCATGATTGATTCTCTTATTAAAGGGGGATCAAAAAGACCGAACAACTCAGCTCATTCTGATGTTTCTACATCATGAAACCCTCAAGTGTATACACGCCTTGTTTTCCACTCAGCATTTTCTTATTGCCTGGCGAACAAACTTTGCTTCACCTTTTTGAACCACGCTACAAGCAATTGCTTCACGATGTTTTGGAAGGTGATAAAACTTTTGTGATTCCTTTTGTTCTCGATGGAACCGTAAGTGAACTGGGTTGTCACTTAAAGATTACGAAAGTACTTCGAACCTATACGGAAGGAGAAAGCGACATAATGGTTGAATGTACGCATATTGTTCGCATGTTGAAGTTGAAAAACCGACTACCTGAACGCTTGTACCCGGCCGGAATCATAAGGCCTTTAACCCTGCGGGTTGATGAACCCTTATCGCGTGTACTACTGAAATCTTTCAAAGAATTCGAAGTAAAAAGAGGTCTGAACTCAGAGGAATACGAATACGAGCCCAATACTGATTTCTTCTCATTAGCTCGTGGGCTAAATTTATCGAGTGAAGACAAATACAAGTTGATCAAACTACCGAATAAAAGAAAAGAAGGGTTTCTCTTAAACCAAATAAAGTACCTCGATTTACTGCATGTTCAAGAAGAGGGCGTGTTCAATAACTTTTACCTCAACTAGATTTATTCCGTTGACTTTTAAACGCTTCGAGGTACCATTCATATTCATTTAAGAATCGATCGGTTCGTCGTTGGTACGACGGGTCAATTAATTCTCCGTTCTCGTCTATAGCGTCTTTCACTTTGCTAATCGGTAGCGTTGACGGTATACTTGGCATACCCAATTCTCCAGTTATCGCCCGCAAATGGGGCATAACGCGGACTCCACCAAAAGGTCCGGCAGAATAGGTAACCAAAGCGCTGGGTTTGTAGTGGTATTCTTTTTGGAAATGGTCTAAGACATTTTTGAGTGCTGGCGGAATACTGTGGTTGTACTCCCCTGAGACGAGAACGAACCCATCGCTCGAAACCAATTCGTCGTGCGCCCACTGAAGCACTTCAGGTGCGTCTCCATCGGAATACTCTACAAACATTTTATTTAAGAGAGGGAAGGGCTTTTCTAAGGGATCAATCAAAACTACTTCGTGTCCTCTTTTTTCAAGCGATTTGCGAAGAAAGTAGGCGGCTCGTATACCAACTCTGCTTTCTCGAACGGATCCGTAAACAATCGTTATTTTCATAGTATGGGAAAATAAAAAAAGGAAACGGATTCAACGCTATGATGATGAATCCGTTTTCTGTCTTTTGAGCTGATCCGTGTAGTTGTTCATCGGGCCGCCAGGCCCAGATCGCTCTTAAGAACTTCAAATGATAAGACTAACCTATCGAACTATTACCTCAACGAAGATAGGATCAAGAATGAAATTGTGCCATGATTTTCGTCATTCACAAGTACACTTTTATCAGGAGTGTCCGACACAGTAATCAGGTAGTGCGAAAAGCGACTAAAAAGGTACGGTAACGCTCTGGACTAGATACAGCTGCGCGCCTACTTTGGAAGGAAAAAAACATGGATTATTTAACCTATTCAGAAAAAGTTGAGGCTTTTAAGTATTTGGCGAAATTACGCGCCACAGGATCTCCAAGCGAATTGGCCAATCGACTCGATTTGAGCGAGCGAACGGTAAAAAGAATGGCCTATCGGATGCGCCAACGCGGGACCGCAATCTTTTTTGATCGGGCGGTGCAATCGTATATCTTGTTGGAAATCAATTAAAGATTTACCTTCGGAAAAACTGTCCCAAATGCAAAATGCGCACGAACGCAATCGCTTGAGAAAAGAAGCTCTTGAGAAACGAAACGATTTAGATGCCGATATCCACGAAAACGGATCGTTGCGAATTACGGAACTCGTTATTGGACAAAACGCTTACTCAAAAGCGCAGTTCCTATTCATGTACCTATCCTATTCTTCGGAAGTGGATACGTGGCTGTTGGGACAAGAGATTCTCGACTCCGGGAAAAAGTTATGCGTGCCGCTTATCACGGGGCCAGGACAAATGGAAGCTCGAGAAATTAAAAACCTCGACTCCGACATTGTTCCCGGTCCTATGGGAATTCCCGCTCCGGCGCCGCATACGAAAATTACGGATCCACGACTCATCGATCTGGTACTTGCGCCGGGCTTATTATTCGATCGTTTCGGCGCTCGACTGGGTTATGGTGGCGGATATTACGACCGGTTTTTGACAAATGTTCGACCAAATATAGAAGTTTGGGGTTTGTGCTTTAACGAGCAGTTATCGGGCCGTAAATTGATTCGAAACGACTGGGATATTCCCGTGACCGGATTGGTGACACCTTCAGGATTTCTTAAAAATGAAACATAATCCTGGATTTCGTCGCTTGATCACATCGTTTCTGCTCACTGTTTGGATTTTATCGTGGACTTGGGCAGTGGGTTACTTTGATTGGACAAGTGAAAACAGAGCGGTTGCATTCTTCTTTTTCTTCTCCGTAGAAGTGTTTCTATTAGATCGAGGGTATCGTTGGATTCGCCCAGAAACAGAATTGAGTATTAGTGCCGGGTTGGGAATTATTATGCTATTTACCGGAATATTCGTTGTACTCGGAACCCTTTTGATTTCGGCCTATCGGCCGGATGCGCTTTTCCCAACCATATGGAGAACCTTGAACGGTGCTGCGGAATTCGAAATGCGCCCGTACAGTTGGGCTTTAATTACGGGCGTTTTTCACGCCCTTGTACTCGGCTTAATGGGGATGACCGTACTTATTTGGCGAAGACCGTTCCGAAATAATTAATTCTACTCAACGTACTTCAAAATTTTATTCAACAGTTCTTGGGGGTTGAACGGTTTTGATACGTATTCATCCATACCAACTTTAAAAATCTCGTTTTGCTGTTCAAGCATGGCTGAGGCGGTAAGCGCAATTATGGGAATGGAGGCTCCTTTTTCTTCCGAACGAATTATTTTAACCGCTTCGATTCCCGTTAACACAGGCATTCGAAGATCCATTAATATTACGTCATAAGATCCTGATCTCCATTTGTCAACAGCGATCTTTCCGTCTTCAGCATAGTCAATTATAGCTCCCCAGTTGGACAGTTTTTTTTCGGCAATAATTGTATTGACGGGATTATCTTCTGCTAAAAGAATCTTTCGGCCCGCTAGGGGCTTCCCTTTATTGGACTCATTAAAGCGCTGGCTTCGCTGGGCACCCACATGGAAAGGCAACTCGATACGGAAAACTGAGCCTTTACCCGGCTCGCTCGCCAAGGATATTTGACCGTCCATTAACTCCACCCGATTTTTAGTGATTGATAAGCCCAGGCCCGTTCCTCCATACTTGCGGGTTGTATCGGAATCAGCTTGCGTAAAACTTTGAAAAATAGACTCATGACGCTCTTTTGGAATACCGATTCCCGTATCCGAAACTGTAAAAATCAAGTGAATACCCTCGTTGTTCTTATCTTTTAAATTTATTCGCAACTCCACTTCACCCCCTCGCGTAAACTTAAGGGCATTGGAAAGCAGATTATTTAGTATTTGCGTTAATCGAGCTGCATCACCATTCAAGACTTCAGGTACTTGATCCGATCGGTACAAAACGAGTTCTGTTCCGTGTTCTTCAGCTTTCATAGAGTGCGCTTGACGCAAACTAGAGAGCAATTCATCTAAGTGAAAATCGGCTTCTTCAAAGACTACTTTACCCGCTTCAATTTTACTTTAGTCAAGTACGTCATTCACAAGAGACAGTAAATTCTCGGCGCTAAACTTCAGTATGTCGAGGTTCTCTACTTGATCGGGGCGAGGTTCTTCATCGAGTAAAATGTAACTCATGCCAATCACAGCATTCAAAGGAGTTCGAATTTCGTGGCTCTTAGTCGATAAAAACTCAGCCTTGGCCAAACTGGCTTTTTGTGCCTCGTCGCGTGCCCGAATTAAACTCTTTTGATATCGCTGAAGATCCAAGTTTTGCTTCTTAACAATTCGGCGTTCGGCGACGTAATTATTCTTGAATAAGGCAAAAGCTGCTCCCGCAAAAATGGTCAAAGCGGTAATAGCGTACAAAACTTGTCGATCGCGCAAATCACTGGAGGCGTAGTTTTGAATTATTTGCGGGGCATTTAACTCAATCATATAGCATGCGACAAATGCCACCGCGTTCAGAGCAATTAAATAAACGTAGTACTTGCGTCTTACAAGGCTCACACAAATAATTGAGGTGAAAACAAAATAGGGAGGTACGTCTCCATCAATACCATCCGAAAGAAAATAAAGTCCGGAAACGGATAAGAGTCCAATCGTAATAAAAATGGGTGTAACAACCCTATTCTTCCGTCGAACACGGGCGAAAA
>CBFHRK010000121.1:0-4368 GCA_965658225.1 Flavobacteriales bacterium
CGTAGGCACAAAATAAAATGGAAATTGAGAATAAAAATTTCTTCATGGAAAAGGTCTTAAAGATTGTACTGACGTTCTAACTCGTCGAAATTGAAATAATCTACAGCTTCCGGTTCCGTTGGAACAATAGCTAATTCATCGTCGAAAGCAGACACTACGCCCGGCTCCTTATTAATAATTACAAAGGTGCAGCTCTTTTCGGCTTGGGCCTCGGCCATGTGAATCAATGACTTTGCGGCAGGAGTTTCAATTTCGATGACTTTTTCCGCATTCACGATTAAATGAGCATTACTTTCGATGAGCGGGGCCACAAGTTTCTGAAATTCGTCGAAAGCTGCTTGAGTAAAACAAGGTGTTTCAATCAGAATGCGATGATACTTTTCTTCTTGAAAAATTTCCATGACTTATCGGTCTATTTTGGAAGCCAAAAGATACAAAACGGCCATTCGAATAGCCACACCATTTTCTACCTGGTTCAGAATAATGGAATGAGGTCCGTCCGCAATACTTGAAGTAATTTCAACACCTCTATTGATTGGCCCGGGGTGCATAATGGTGATTTCCTTTTTCAATTTCGCGAGGCGATCATCATTGACTTGATATTGCGCGGCATATTCACGTAAGGATGGGAAAAACTTTGTGTCTTGCCGTTCGAGCTGAATTCGAAGCATATTGGCCACGTCACACCATTCTAAGGCCTCGTCGAGTTGACTAAACACTTCGACACCGAGGGCTTCAATGTGTTTAGGAATCAAGGTGGAAGGTCCGCATACTTTTACTTCTGCGCCCAGCTTCTGAAGGCAGAAGATATTGGAAAGCGCCACTCGAGAATGAAGTATATCACCTACGATGACAATCTTCTTACCCTGAATTTCATTTAATTTTTCGCGGATCGAGTACGCGTCGAGCAAGGCCTGAGTCGGGTGCTCGTGCGCCCCATCGCCGGCATTTACAATTCGAGAGTCTACGTTTTTGCTCAGAAAAACGGCTGCACCGGGATTTGGGTGTCGCATAACAACCATATCGACCTTCATCGCCAAAATATTGTTCACCGTATCGATAAGGGTTTCACCCTTCGATACCGAGGAACCGCTAGCCGAGAAATTAACCACATCTGCTGAAAGCCTTTTTTCGGCGAGCTCAAAAGATAGCTTTGTGCGGGTCGAATTCTCAAAGAATAGATTGGCAATGGTGATGTCCCTCAGGGACGGAACCTTTTTAATGGGCCGGTTAATTACCTCTTTAAACTGATCTGCTGTAGTGAAGATCAATTCGATGTCTTCTTTAGTCAGATTCTTTATTCCGAGTAAATGGTCGACTGATAATTCACTCATGGTTTTCCGCTCATCAATTCAACTTTATCTTCTCCATCTTGTTCCGACCAATAAACCACTACTCGTTCGCTTGCGACGGAATCAATGGTTTTCCCCACGTAGTTTGGCTCAATGGGCAGGTGTCGACTAAATCTTCTATTGATCAAAACAAGTAGCTCTACACTTGCAGGCCGCCCAAAGCTATTTACGGCATCTAAAGCAGCTCGTACACTCCGTCCTGTATATAAGACGTCATCAATGAAAATAACGCGCTTATTCTCTACTAAAAAGTCAATTTTTGTCTGATTTGCCTTGATAGGTTCGTCACGACGACGGAAATCGTCTCTAAAAAAGGTGGTGTCTAAAGAACCCAAATCAACCGAATCGACATCCGTGAACTGGATTAATAGGTCGCGCAGTCTTTTCGCTAATTGAGCACCACGGGGCTGTAGCCCAATGATAACGGTGTTTTTAAAATCTTGATGGTTTTCGATCAGTTGGCAACTGAGTCGATTCAAGGTGATATCCACCTCCTTAGCACTGAGCAGTGTTCTTTGGTTCATCGCAGCAAAAATAGTAATTACAAAAAAAACCGCCCCGCAAAAGCGGGACGGTTTTCATATTTAGGAAAAGAAAAGTGTTATTTCTTCTTTTCTTCTTTTTCCATTTCTTGTTTCAATTGAGAAAGTACGTCCAAATCACCCAAGGTAGATTTCTCTACTTTCGACTGAATTTTCGCTACGTTTCTTGAAGCTTCTTCCGACTCTTGCTTGCGCGATGCCGATTTTTGCTTCTTGTCCTCATCTTGAATATCACGGTGAATTTGTGTGTGAGAAACTACAATGCGACGAGAGTCTTTATTGAACTCAATCACTTTGAATTTAGCTTCATCCCCTTTGTCCAAATTACCACCGTCTTCTTTGGCGATATGACGTTGTGGAGCAAATGCTTCAAGACCTTCGGTCTCAAAAATCACGTGCGCTCCTTTGTCTACCATATCAGATACTTTACCTACATGAACTGAACCTTCAAAGAAAATTCCTTCATACGTATCCCATGGATTATCTTCAACCTGCTTGTGCCCAAGGCTCAAACGACGGTTTTCAACATCAAGATCCAACACAACGATATCGAGCTCTGCACCAATCTTCGTAAAGTCAGCTGGGTGCTTCACTTTTTTGGTCCAGCTTAAATCGCTGATGTGAATTAATCCGTCGATTCCTTCTTCCAATTCTACGAACACACCGAAGTTGGTGAAGTTACGTACAACACCTGTGTGCTTCGATCCTAAAGGATACTTGCTCGTGATGTCGGTCCATGGATCTGGAGTCAATTGCTTAATACCAAGGCTCATTTTGCGTTCGTCGCGATCCAAAGTCAATACTACTGCATCTACTTCGTCACCCACTTTCATGAAGTCTTGCGCACTGCGAAGGTGTGTCGACCAGCTCATTTCCGAAACGTGAATCAAACCTTCAACTCCTGGCTGAACCTCTACAAACGCACCGTAGTCAGCTAATACAACTACTTTACCTTTAATAGTATCTCCCTCTTTCGTTTCTGCGCTTAGTCCATCCCATGGATGCTCATTAAGCTGCTTCAAACCAAGTTGGATACGTGTTTTGTCTTCGTCGAAATCGAGAATTACCACGTTGATCTTTTCGTCTAACTCGACTACTTCGCTCGGGTGGTTGATACGACTCCATGACAAGTCGGTAATGTGCACCAATCCGTCTACACCTCCTAAGTCTACGAATACTCCGTAGCTGGTGATGTTCTTCACGGTACCTTCCAATACCTGACCTTTCTCGAGCTTTCCGATGATTTCTTTCTTCTGCTGCTCGATATCTGCTTCGATCAACGCTTTGTGAGAAACAACAACGTTCTTGAATTCGTGGTTGATCTTCACCACTTTGAATTCCATGTTTTTCTCTACGTACTGATCGTAATCGCGAATTGGCTTCACGTCAATTTGAGATCCTGGCAAGAATGCCTCAATTCCAAATACGTCCACAATCATACCCCCTTTGGTACGACACTTAACGAATCCAGTAATTACCTCTTCTTTGTCGTGTGCTTCATTTACGCGATCCCAAGCCTTGATGCTACGTGCCATACGGTGCGAAAGCACCAACTGACCGTTTTTGTCTTCTTGCTTGTCAACGAGTACCTCTACGGTATCGCCTTCTTTAAGTTCTGCGTTGTAGCGGAATTCATTCAGTGAAATAACACCTTCTGATTTCGCGCCTATATCAACAATCACCTCGCGGTCTGTCATAGCTACAACTTCACCATCTACTACTTGGTTCTCAAGTACGCTAGAAAGTGTAGTCATGTACATCGCTTCCATTTCGTCATGCTCAGCTGGCGTGTAAGAAACGAGGTCGTCGTTTACGTTGTCCCAATTAAATGGAGCTTCTTCAACAACAACTTCTTCTTCCACTTCTGGTGCTGCTTCAGCGGCAGGAGCCTCTTCTGTAGTTTCAGCGGCAGGAGCTTCTTCTGTAGCGGCCTCAGCGGCCGGAGCCTCTTCTTTGGCAGCCTCAGCGGCTGGAGCCTCTTCTTTGGCGGCCGGAGCCTCCTCAGGAGCTTCTTCAGCTACAGGAGCTTCTTCACCTACAGGAGCTTCTTCCACAGCAACTTCTTCTTTAGCTGCTTTGGCTTCCGCTGCTTTCTTTGCAGAAACGCGTGGTTTTTTTGCTTTGGGTTTGGTCTCTTTTGCTACCTCTTCGGCGGGCGCCTCTGTAGCTTCGACCTTCGTTTCGGTTGCTTCAGCTTTCACTTCTTCAACCTCTGGTTTTTTGTTTTCCTCAGACATTCGAGGGTTCAATTTGTATCCTTAAAGTAGCTGGTGAATTTCGCGCACTCTTTAAGGAGTGTTTTTACTTTGATTTTCCCTCTTGAATTCACCTCTGCGCTCAAAAGGGCTGCAAAGGTAAGAAATGATTTGTAAAGTTCTGATACTTAGATGGGAAAAGTCAGTGTTATCAGTGTTATCAGTGTTATCAGTGTTATCAGTGTTATCAGTGTTATCAGTGTTATCAGTGTTATCAGT
>CBFHRK010000122.1:0-4332 GCA_965658225.1 Flavobacteriales bacterium
CAAATTACCCGTTTCCATTGGGTTGAAATCAACGAAGGAATCGTCGTCTGGATCGTATCTGTAGAACGATTCGAAATTCCTCGCAAAGGTCCTGTTTCCGGATAATTCAATTCGGAAATCTCGAATAGGTTCAATATTTACACGTAGATTGAGGTTCTCGGTGCGCGTTTGAGCAAACCTTTGAGGCTGTAGAGTATCTTGGGTGATCCATCCATTCAGTGCTGCTTCATCTCGGATATCCGTTTGATCCCCAAAAACGAATCCGAGCGTTGGTGCCATCCCTCCGTTGTAGGAGGTCATTCCCAAATAAGACGTTCCGGGCAAATAACCTGGCAAAAGAGTACCATTCGTTTCGCTGTAACTCAAGTTTCCATTTTTCACCATCATCAACACGCGAAGAGCCGCCTTTCCGAGCTCCAACTTATTCTCTTCTTCCTCTTCTTCTTCGGGTTGGTCGGGATCAGGCTGACGCCTCGATGGACGGCGTTGCTGTTGGCCTCTTCCGGCAGGTTGAGCGGCCCGCTTCAAGAAGCCCACTTTATTGTACAATTGAGTAAAATTCAGCTGCACATTCCATTGTTGCGTATTGCTGTTCTGTATGGTGTTTCCAAAGCTCAATCGGGTGATCGAAGCCGTATTCCAGTCGTAATTACTCGTGTATCGATAGGTTACATTCGTCCAATCGGTGATTGGCAACATATTTACCGGCAAGTTCCAATTGAAATTGAGCGTTTGATGGAATCGAGTAGAACGACCCCCGTTCCAAAAGTTCGTCCATATACTGTCGCGCGCGCTATCGTCAATAGCTCCTTCGGGTTCATCGATCCGATTATTAGAAATAGCGGAGTAGTCAATTTTAATATTTTTCGTTAGATCGTATTTCAAATCATAGACGCGATCCAACGTAAACGCCTTATTAAAGTTTGGCTCAATGAGGAGCACCGCGTCTGTATTGTTCCGAAGTTTCGTTTCCGAATAATCGCGTCGAATATTGGTTTGAAAGGCAAAGCGACTCGGCAAGTAATAGAAATTTGCTTCGCTCAATATCCGGAGCCATTGAGAACTTCGGAAAGCCGATACATTTTTGAATGGACGAACATTCTGCGGTCGTGAATTGAAATTATAGGCGAGCTGACCTTGGGTGTTTTTCATTACCGAATACTCGGTATTTACATCTCGGTGGAAGGTTTCGTTGTACGAATAGGTTACCGAGAAGTTCTCAATATCCCAAGGCATTTCTTTTTTGGGTGCCGATTGCGTGGGTGCCCCAGGACCCCTCGGAACTCCAGGTCCGGCCGGAGGCCGATTATTACCTCCCATCACCCGTTCTTTTCGAACGTTCGTAAAGTTTATACTCGAGCGACGTGTGTAGTCTTGAATAATCCCTTTTAACGAATCTTTTTCTTGCTGTGTATCTAGGGCATCGTAAGCCTCAGGCGTTTCAATATCCGGGTCCAATTCGTTAAACATCGGATTGGCAATTCGTTCTCCGTAGCCGAAATACATTGGAATCCGAATGCCCGCGTTTCCAAAGAATTGCCCGAGGTTTAGGTTCGTCTGAAGGTTGTATTCAAAAATCTCTTCTTTGTTTCGATCTTGAACCGCTTTATCGATACCCCCGAAACCAACCGTACTGTAGCTTCCCGAAAGAGAAACGGTTCCAAAATCGGCCAGTTTCGCAACGGCACGCATGGTTGCGGCATATCCACCTCGCTGATCAAAGTCTGTAAGTCGCAGCTCATTAAACCAAAATTCGGCGCATTTTCCCAATCCATCGTCGGGGTCCATGGCGCCGAGCTTTTTTGGATTCCGCATACCCAGCATGATCGTTCGCACATTACTCAAGTTCGGGTTTCCAACCACGGTAACTCGGTGCCCTTTGGCGTTGATCACGGTAAATGGCGTTGTTAAATTCACATCCGGGTTACCAATCATAGCGTCGTTCCGGGCCAGTTTTGCCTGCTTAACTTCATTAAAATCGAAATCAAATTCATTCGATTGTGGCCAAATTGCCTGCGGATCTGAGGTTCCCCACGGCGTAACTTTTACTGGGATTTCATATTCGTAGTAGTTTTCGGTAAAATCAGATCCTAAACGCATGAACGAAGTAAGATCCCCATCTTGTAAGTCATCAGCAGCCCCGGCACTTTCGGCATGTACAAACATCTTTATACGGTTGTAGTTCCGCATATCCATGTCTAAGTTTTTGAAGGTAGCACGGGCGTCTCCATCTTCGAGTTCACAAACGGCCAAGCTAATCGACTGCTCATTTTGGGCTTGAAGGTTCGTGGTTCCAAAAAGAATTTGACGCTCGATTCCAGGAGGAATAACATAGGGAATAGGCACTCTTTGCCCGTTCTCTTCAAGATTAACTGCTGTTAAATCGAAAATGGTATTATCGTCGGCATCATCGTCCAAATCTTCTCCCGGAACAGCCAGGTTATCGGTAAACCTTCTCCAGTCGCTCCGCACGAATTCGAGTCGTGCAAAACGCATAATCAAAGGTTCATCAAATCCGGTGTAGAACATTCGCATGAAACGAATTGAGCGGAAGTCGAAGATGTTTCCAACCACCTTTTCAGGTTCGAAGATGGGCACTTTAAACTGGTACCACGTCACCTCATCGGTTTGACCGTTTTGAAGTTTCACGGAGGCCGTTACCTCATCGGTGATGTAGTTCTGACCCACCACCATGTCTTGCGGACGTATACTTATTCGGTACTGATAATAAGCTTCCGTTTTACTTAGTGTTTGATCTTGATTGATGTCCTCTACATCGGGAAGAGTCGTAGACGCGGTTGGGTAGGGCTCGATACTGGTTCCTACCGGAGAGTTTCCTTGAGTATTGTTGTATTTCTTGTATCGATCGAGAATAGAAACTTCATCGGTATCATAATCGCTACCTCGGTAATAGTGATAGTTATCATTCCCTGGATCGTCAACAGCTTGCTGGTAAGCTCCAGATCCAACTCCAAAAACCGTTTGAACTCGATCGATATACGAAGGGGCGCCCGGTTGATTGTTAAAAGGCCAAGAGGCCTCTAAAACATCGTTTAATCCATCCAGTCCGATATCTTGTAATTCACGGGCCGCGGGGTCGTTCGCAAAGGCGTTTACGATCGACTGGCTCGTGGGTACATGCCCCCAAGCAGTGCTATCTACATTGTCGAGCACATTTGTTTCTGGCAGGCCGTTTTCGAAGGCTTTTCTGTTATCGCGTAGAATATCTTCGGATATATTTCCGAGGTTTATATAGAGGTCTCCCCCGGCCATATTGGGATCGTAAACGAATGGGTCGAGCACCCACATTTGGATGAATTCAATATTGGCCGTTTCGAAATTGGATTGCGTGATATCGCGCATAATTCCACCCCATCGGGTACGGGGTTGTGCTAAGGAACCATCGGGATTTAATCCGGCCGAGTAGGCCGAACCATCTACTTCAAAATTATACGGTCCACGCTCAGAAGGGTAAAACGCCATATTCAGAATGGCCATATTCGTTGGCTGGCCGTTCGGGATATCCTTCGCCGGGAAAAGCTCCGTAATCAGCACCTCGCGAACGAAGTGGTTCGACTGCTGGTCGGGGTCGTTCCGAATATGGTCGGGAGTGAGCGTGTTGTTTTGGTGGAAAAGGGGATCAATCACATACCAAGCTAATTTGGCTCGGTTGTATCCATAGGCTTGGTCATTACTCAAATTGGCTTCTGGGAACAAATCGTCCTGACCTTGAGGGGTAGAGGAAATTTGCCATTGGGTTACGGTTCGGATATCGATAGTGGTTTGGCTATTCTCGAAATCGTCGATATAACTGGTACCGTTCCCGTCAATTTTAATTCCTTTCGGTGAGCCGGGAATCAATTGAGCAAATTCACCGGTTACATTAATAGTCGACTTTGCATTCGTGCTAATTCCCGGAAGGGCATCAACCATTCGGGTCAAGAATCGAGACTCTTTGGTATAGTTACCATTCAATCCCCATATGGTATTGTTGATTGGCTCATCGCCCATATTCACTTTTTGGGTTAGTGGCCGTTCACCGAGGTTCAAAATGGTACCCCCAAGCATTAAGTCGTCGCTGACTTCGTAATCGACATGCGTTCCCATGAATCGCTTTGCTTGAAAGTTAAAGAGCGAATTGTTTTCCAAGCTAATTTGAATGGGCGTTCCCGAATTCAAAAGTCCCTCATCAATAATCTTAACACGACCTAAGTTATAGTCTACGGTATAATGAACGTTTTCAACCAGTTGTTGCCCACCGGCTGTTACCGATACCGAACCTTGAGGAACGTTCATCGCATTCAAGGGGATTTCCGATGAACTGCTCGATCG
>CBFHRK010000123.1:0-4186 GCA_965658225.1 Flavobacteriales bacterium
CTCATATCACTCATAACATTGCTAACACCTCTTCCACTTCTTTCATTTTTATTTGGATTTGTAAACTCCAGCATCTTTCTTTGTCGTGCTTATCAAGAAAGACTGAGGGTAGGGCCCTATGACGTCTTAGCAACCCGGACTAGCCGGGTGCTACTTCCCGCTCCTTAATGGAGAGAGATGAGCCGAAATGTAGTTTCTTACGTTTCTTCTCATCACCCAATTTTTTCGAGATAAGCCTCTAACTAAGAAAGAGGTATGAGCCATTTAATTGAAGAAGTCGCCAAAGAGCGAATACTGGTTTTGGACGGGGCTATGGGTACTATGATTCAGCGCCATAAGCTCGAAGAAAAAGATTATCGCGGGAGTCAGTTCGCCGATTGGCCCTCCGATTTGAAAGGGAATAACGATCTTTTATCGATTACCCAGCCCGATATCATTCGCGGAATTCATGAAGAATATCTTGCGGCCGGAGCCGACATTCTGGAAACCAATACCTTTTCGGGAACCCGTGTCGCTCAGGGGGATTACGGTACCGAGGAATTCACCTACGAAATAAATCGAGCCTCGGCGGCGGTGGCCAAAGAAGCTTGCGCCAAATTTAAGGACCGACCCCGCTTCGTGGCCGGCGCCATGGGTCCGACCAACAAAACGCTTTCTCTATCTCCCGATGTGAACGATCCGGGTTATAGAGCCATCACCTTTGAAGAGCTTCGAATTCAATATCAAGAACAAGCGAAAGGCTTACTCGATGGGGGTGCCGATGTGTTGTTGATTGAAACTATTTTTGATACGCTCAATGCCAAGGCTGCTTTATTTGCGGTTCAAGATGAGCTAGAACGTAGAAGCGAAAGTGTGCCCATCATGGTGTCGGGTACTATTACCGATGCCTCGGGCCGCACCTTGAGTGGGCAAACCCCCGAAGCCTTTCTCGTATCCATGAGCCACGTCGATCTTTTCTCGATCGGATTCAATTGCGCACTGGGGGCCGAACAACTTTTCCCCTACGTTCAAACCCTCGGCCGTATATCGCCGTTTCGCGTTTCGGTTTATCCGAACGCGGGTTTGCCTAATGCATTCGGCGATTACGACCAAAGCCCTGAGCAAATGGGAAAACTCGTTGAGGAATACCTCAAGCTCAACTTAGTCAATGTGCTTGGAGGCTGCTGTGGTACTACGCCCGATCATATTCGCGTAATCGCCGAAACAGCGGCTCGCTATTCGCCCCGTCCATACCACCCGAAAAAACGAGTAGCATGAGTACTTACCTAAAACTGAGTGGACTCGAGCCGCTAGAGGTGCGGCCCGATAGTAATTTCGTTAACATCGGAGAACGGACCAACGTAACCGGATCGCGTCGCTTTTTGCGCTTGATCAAAGAGGAGATGTACGACGAAGCACTCGAAGTTGCCCGCGATCAAGTAGAAGGCGGAGCACAAATACTCGATGTCAACATGGACGAAGGACTTATCGATGGTGCCTTCGCCATGAAAAAATTCTTAAACCTTCTAGCTGCCGAACCCGATATCGCCCGTATTCCAGTAATGATCGATAGCTCGAAATGGGACGTGATCGAGGCCGGACTCCAATGCGTGCAAGGGAAATCAGTGGTCAATTCCATTTCTCTGAAGGGCGGTGAAGAAGAGTTTATCGAACAGGCTGGAAAAGTAAAGCGCTACGGCGCGGCAGTAGTCGTAATGGCTTTCGATGAAGAAGGTCAGGCCGATAATTACGAACGCCGCATTTCTATTTGCGAGCGCGCCTATAGAATATTAGTCGATGTAGTTGGCTTTCCCCCGACGGACATCATTTTTGACCCGAATATATTTCCGGTAGCGACGGGAATGGAAGAGCACAGAAAGAATGCTTTAGATTTCTTTCGCGCCACAAAATGGATTCGAGAAAATTTACCGGGAGCTAATGTGAGTGGAGGGGTTTCCAACGTGAGTTTCAGTTTTCGAGGCAATACCGCGGTTCGCGAAGCCATGCATTCCGCCTTCCTTTATCACGGCATTAAGCACGGCATGAACATGGGAATTGTGAATCCGACCATGCTTCAAGTGTATTCGGATATCAACAAAGAATTGCTCGAGCACGTAGAAGATGTGCTTCTCGATCGACGAGACGATTCAACCGAACGCCTGCTCGATTTGGCCGAAAAATACCGCGGAACCGAAAGCGCGAAAACGGAGAAAGACCTGAGCTGGCGTGAAGGTACTTATGAGGAACGCTTGGAGCACGCTTTGGTGAAAGGAATTGTAGAGTTCATTGAAGAAGATGTTGAAGAAGCGCGACTCGATTTACCCAAGCCGCTTCACGTTATTGAAGGGCCACTCATGGCCGGAATGAACGTGGTGGGCGATCTTTTTGGATCGGGTCAAATGTTCCTACCGCAGGTAGTGAAGAGCGCCCGCGTCATGAAAAAGGCCGTGGCCCATTTGCTACCCTACCTCGAAGCGGAAAAAGAAGGCGCCGGTCAAAAAGCGGGTAAGATCTTACTTGCTACCGTGAAGGGCGATGTGCACGACATTGGCAAAAACATCGTGAGCGTAGTGCTGGCCTGTAACAACTACGAAATCGTGGACTTGGGCGTTATGGTAGCGCCGGAAAAGATTCTGGCTGCTGCGCGCGAACATGAGGTGGATATTATCGGCCTCAGCGGCCTGATAACTCCCTCGCTCGATGAAATGGTGTACCTCGCCAAAGAAATGAAAAGACAAGAGTTTTCCCAGCCCTTACTTATCGGTGGTGCAACCACTTCACGAGCCCATACGGCTGTGAAAATTGTACCCGAGTACGACGGCCCCGTGCTTCACGTGCTCGATGCATCACGCGCCGTATCTGTTGCGGGTAAATTATTGAGCAAAGCCGATAAAGAAGCCTATTGGACGGAGACAGAAGAAGAGTACACCCGATTACGAGAAGGCTACTGGCGTAAGAACCGAGAAAAACGCTTCGTTTCCCTACCCGAAGCGCGCCGAAATAGAACATCCATCGATTGGAAAGAGGAGGACATCTATACCCCGAAAAAGCCAGGAGTGCATTATTTCGACGATTATGATTTGAATGAAATTGCTCAGTACATCGATTGGACCCCCTTCTTTCAAACTTGGGAGCTTTACGGAAAATTCCCGGCCATTCTCGACGATGAGGTAGTGGGAAAAGAAGCCACCCAACTGTACGAGGAAGCGCGTGATTTGTTGATGTATTTAATCCGAAACAAGCGACTCAAGGCTAGAGCGGCGGTCGGAATCTGGCCGGCGAATGCCGTTCAAGACGACATAGAGGTATATAGCAATGACGATCGGAACGAAGTACGCGAACTCCTGATCACTTTACGGCAACAAACGGAGAAAGCAGAAGGAGTGCCGAACATTGCTTTATCCGACTTCATCGCGCCGAAGGCGACGGGATTAAACGATTGGATTGGAGGCTTCGTAGTAACTGCAGGACTCGGAATTGAAAAGGTGTTGGAGGCCTACGAGAAAGATCACGACGATTACCACAGCATTATGGTAAAAGCCTTGGCCGACCGTTTGGCAGAGGCCTTCGCAGAGCTCATGCACGAAAAAGTACGTCGCGACTATTGGGGCTACGCTTCTGAAGAGCGACTGGCCAATGAAGAGTTGATTAAAGAAAAATACCAAGGAATTCGTCCTGCCCCTGGATATCCGGCTTGTCCCGACCATCAAGAGAAGATTGCCCTATTTCGGATGTTGGATGCAGAGGAAAAAGTAGGCGTTCACTTGACTGAAAGTCTGGCCATGTATCCGGCTTCTTCGGTAAGTGGATTCTACTTCGCGCATCCGAAAGCCAAATATTTTGGACTGGGACGAATTAAAGAAGATCAGGTAAAAGATTACGCATCGCGCCGCCAGGCGGATATAGAAACGGCTGAACGTTATTTAAGCCCGAATTTAGCATACTAATGAAGATTACAGAACATATAGCTCAAAGCGAAAAAACACTTTTCTCCTTTGAAATTTTACCGCCTTTAAAAGGCGAAAATATCAACAGTATTTTCGATGCGATCGATCCGCTGATGGATTTTAATCCGCCCTTTATTGACGTTACCTACCATCGGGAAGAGTTCGTGTTTCGCGACCGTGGGCAAGGATTGCTCGAACGTCGAGTAACCCGAAAGCGCCCGGGAACGGTAGCTATTTGCGCGGCCATTCAAAATAAGTAC
>CBFHRK010000124.1:0-4162 GCA_965658225.1 Flavobacteriales bacterium
AACTGGATTGAGCGCTGGAACAACTTACGATTGGTTTGTACGTAGCGATTGTGGCTTGAATGGTGTAAGCGCCTGGTCTTCTCGGTTTACTTTCCAGACGGTTGCATTAATTAATTGTTCTTCTACTACTTTCACCGATGGAGGAGGAGCGAGTGGCAACTATTCGAATAATGCATTTGAAGTAACAGTAGTAGAACCAAATATACCGGGCTCTCAATTAGTTTTGACTTTTAACAGTTTCTCTACTGAATCTTGCTGTGACGATCTAACCATTTATGATGGAGTAGGGACGTCAGGAACGGTATTAGGCGCGTACGCCGGCACAAATTCCCCTGGTGTAATCGCAACATCCACGCCAATAACAATTGTTTTTGCTAGTGACGGTTCTATTGTAAGTTCAGGTTTTCAAGCAGATGTTACATGCGTTACATGCTTTTCCCCTTCAAATATTGCGGCGACTGGAACAGGAACGTCTACTGCAGATGTGACTTGGGATGCCCCTTCGTCTGTAACAGGAACTTATGATGTTCAGTACGGAGCCGTTGGTTTTGATCCGGATGCTAACCAAGGAACTACTGTTTCAGGAATAACAACTGAGTCTTATACTCTAACGGGATTAGCGCATTCGACGACATTTGAAGTATACGTTAGACAAAACTGTGGTGGAGGCGATGAATCTGGATGGATTGGAGCAGCTACGTTCACGACTGACTTTAGCTGTCCGGCCGGACAAGGATTATCAACAATAGTTGTAACCGGGGGAAGTTATCCAGCTGAGATTACATGGGAATTATATGATTCCCAAAATAACTTAGTTACCTCAGGTGCTGTAGGCTCGTATGAGGTTTGTCTAACAGATGGCGAAACTTACAGATTTGATGCTTATGATTCCTGGGGTGACGGCTGGAATGGTGGTACTTATACAATCACTTGTTTGAGCGGCACAATCATAGCGAATAATGGTGGCTTTACACCAAATAATGGTACTGGAGGGAGTAATGATCTCGAAACTTCAGAATCTTTCACGGTCAACACCGCTTGTGTTACACCACCGCCACCACCACCACCTTTTTGTTCAGGAGGTGTGAACTCTTTTCCGGCGACAGAGAATTTTGATGGTTTTACGGGCTCATGTACGAGTGGTTCAGGAGGTTGCTCATTCAGCAGTAGTCCGCTTTGGAACGTTAGCTATGGAGATAAATCGTGGAATTATAGAACGGGATCAACCGGCAGCTCTAATACAGGTCCCTCAAGCGATGTTTCAGGAGGCGGTTATTATGTGTACAATGAAGCTACTGGCGGACCATCCGCGGGTGCAGAATCCTACCTCGAAAGCGTTTGTTTTGATATTTCCGGGTTGAGCGATCCAGCACTTTCCTTTATGTATCACATGTGGGATGGTCTTAGTCCATTTACTAATATGGGAAGTATGCATGTTGAGATTACCACCGATGGTAGTGCTTGGACCGAAATTTGGTCTCAGTCCGGAAATCAGGGAAATCAATGGATTGAAGTTATTCTGGATTTGAATGCTTATAAGACTACGCCATTTAAATTAAGATTTAAAGGTATTGAAGGACCAGGCTTTAGAAGTGATATGGCTTTTGATGAAGTTCGTATTGGTGAGGCTCCATGTCCAGCATTATCTAATGTAGGTGTTTCCGCATCAAGCGCCACTACATTATCTGTAACGGCTACACTGAATTCTGCTTCTTACGATATTGAGTATGGCCTAGAGAATTTCACTCAAGGCTCAGGGACTACTGTGATTGGTTTAACGAACTCGCCGTATACAATTACAGGTTTAACTGCTGAAACGTCTTACGATGTGTATGTTAGAAGTAGCTGTGCCAGCGGGTCTGTGTCTGATTGGACAAAATATACAGTCACTACGCAATGTGCACCCCTTTCTTTACCGTTTTCTGAAGATTGGTCCACAAATACATCACTTCCGTCATGTTGGATTCTGGAAGCCGGAATAGCTCCATTCTTCACTACAAGTTCTACATATTATGTTTCGGCACCAAGAACGATGGCTACTCGAGGAGGGAATACAATTCTGTTGCCTGCATTCAGTGTGGGTACCGCTGTTGCGGTTGAATTCTCCTTTACTCAGGGATATGAAACCATGGAAACAGGGGAGAATATGTTTGTTCAATATTGGGATGGTACCCAATGGGTTACAATCATTACCACCGATAACAATACAAGTACGACAGATGTTGACTATGTAGCAACTGTTCCGGTAACTGGAGGAGATATTCAGTTTAGACTAGTTAATAACGCTAATTCAACTTCTGACTACGCAGTCATTGACGATATCAATATAGTCGGTGTTTTATGTTTGCCGGCTACGTCTATTTCCTTCGATAATATCTACGACACTAGTGTTGATATTCAGTGGGTTGGTTCTTCTTCTGCATATCAAGTTGAGGTTGTTCCTGCAGGTACCCCTGCATCCGGTTCAGGTATTCCAGTAACGGGCACAAGTTATACTGCAACTGGATTAAGCGCGACAACGGATTACGTTGCATATGTGTATCAAGATTGTGGAGGAAATTTAAGTTCTCCAATTTCAGCCAACTTTACGACTGGCTATTGCCCGGCGCCAGTTGCAATACCTTTCTCAGCTCTTCCTTACACGGAAGGATTTGACGTTCTTGCTGCTCCATTAATCCCTTGTGGATGGTTGGTTGAAGATGCGAATACAGATGCAATTCAGTGGGAAACGCAGGATCGTGCATCCTTATCTCAATCAAATCCGAACGCATTGGAGATCACGAGAAATGTTAATGACGACATGGACGACTGGATTTTCTCTCCTGAATTTGTAGTGCCAGCGAACACCTCTTTAGATATTACTTTTAGCTACCGTGTACGTACGAACCAGTACGTAGAAAAACTTGAAGTATTTATTGGCGATGGTCAAACACCCGCCGATATGAACCTTCAGATTTTCAATGTATCCAACTTGCAAAATAGTTTCTACAAGCAAGTAACGGTTTCATACACCACGACAGCTGCTGAAAATATCTTTATTGGATTGCACGGCTATTCAGATGCGAATGAATTTGCACTTTATATCGACGACTTCGAGGTGAAAGAAGCAGATTGTCCAACGCCATTCTTGCTGACAGCAACGGCCACAGGTCAAACAACAGCTGACCTTAGTTGGAACGGACCAGGGAACAACTTCGAAGTGGAATACGGTCCTGCCGGATTCTCACCGGGAACAGGTACTACTGTAACTGCGACGAGTTCGCCTTACTCCTTAACTGGCCTTGAGGTTGGAGCGGATTACGAGTTCTACGTAACGAATAACTGTTCTGCAACGGGAGATGGAAATTCTCAGAAAGCAGGTCCAGCAGTATTTACTACGGACTGTCCGTCAGTTTCTGCGTCTTCCACCGAGTCTTGTTTGGACGGAACTGAGATCACCTTAACAGGTGTACCGGCCGGAGGAAGCTTTTCTGGACCGGGAGTTTCGGCGGGTAAATTCGATCCAACTTCTGTTCAACCGGGAACGTATCAAATTAGTTATCGAGTAACAAATGCCTTTGGGCAGTCATGTGCAGGAACTATTGATATCACGGTGAATCCATTTCCGAATGTGACTATGGGAGATTTAGGTACATTCTGTACCAACCAAAACGGAGTAACCATGACGCAAGGTTCACCTTCGGGTGGTACCTATTCAGGACAAGGTGTTGTAGGGAATCAGTTTATTCCTTCACTCGTAGGGCAAGCGGGTGACTACGTGGTTTATTACACTTACACTAATCCAAATACCGGATGTACGGCAGTGGACTCTGGAAGCGTAACACTTGTACCAGTGCCTAATGTTAGTTTAGGATCTATCCCGAGCTTCTGTGGACCAAATCACCCGGCGATTACCTTAAACGGTTTACCAACGGGCGGTGTATATAGTGGTCCTGGAGTTTCTGGAAATACTTTTGATCCTTCAGTAGCTGGCGTGGGTACCCATACCATTCGCTATACAGTAACGTCTGGAGGTTGTGCTACTTCAGCACAGCGTACGGTTACTATTTCTGAAGTACCAACTGTTACAGTATCGCCGGATATTACGATTCTATACGGTACCAACACAGTATTGAGTGCACAGGCAATGGGTGGAAGTGGAAACTATACATTCCAGTGGTCG
>CBFHRK010000125.1:0-4074 GCA_965658225.1 Flavobacteriales bacterium
TTCTGACAATTCATCCCAAAAAGACTTGGCTCGAGTATAGCTTACCCCCGTAATAAAAGTGAGATCGTCGTACAATCGATAATCGAGTTCCGCATTTACTCCGTTGGTCCATAGCTTCCCTACGTTCACATATTCGTAATACAGCGGGCTTGTCTGCGCCAGGGTAATTTGGTCGTTGATGTAGTTGTAAAAAACACGCCCTTTGATGAGTGCACTATGGGCCTCGTTCGTCAGTAACTCGCGCTCTCCCGAGATATAGGCGTTGTGCGCATTTTCTGCCTCCAAATCAGGGTTCCCATGGATATCGTGATTCACGTCAACGAATTCGAAATACTGTTCTTTCAAATCAGGAGCGCGAAATCCTCTGGCATAGCCGGCGCGCAAAACTAGGTTTTTCTGGCCTCGATAAACGGCTTTAATCGATGGTAATATGGGGTGGTCAAAACGGCTATTCCAGCCTACGCGCACGCTCGGCTGGATGGTGAACTGCTCGTTCGGCGCCCACTGAATTCCTACCCATCCGGCCAGATTGGTCATTTGTGTTTCGTTGTAGGGAGCCGAGGTGCTATCTACAATTCGATCGCCTTCTCCCGTCTCGTGCTGCGCTTCAATACCGATTTCCGATTTCCATGTTTCGTTGTACGTACCCGTAAAAATCGACCGATGCAATAAGGTAGTGAACTGTGAGGTGTCTTGGCCATTTTCCAAGACGTAATTCGAATCGTTATCGAAATCGGTTCTTCGATCTTCACTTACCCGATCGTACACGTTCAATGCGGTAACACTATTCAGCGTATGAGTCCGGCCTACATCTACTTTTACCGACAATCGCGGATCGAAACGGCGTGTATAAAAATACTCATCGAAAGAGTACGGCCTAAACTGTGGCCGCTTCACCTCGCCCAAGTTTTTAACGAGTTCTTGGAAATAGCGCATGGACAAACCTACTTCTAGGCTCTTTTTCCCGAAATAGCGCAGCGATCCTTCACCACCAATCTGTTCTTTCGGGTTCCACGGATACTTTTTCGTGTAAATGGTATTTCCGTTTCCGATGTCTTGATCTATGTACACCCTCAGACTATCGTCGGATTCAATTTGGCTTTGGTAATGGAACACACTGGCCGATGCTACCCAGCGATTAAATCGAGCGCTTACTCCGAGCGTATTACTCAGCGTACCAACGTTCTCCCATTGGTTCTGTGAGCTGACAGACCACTTCGCTCCTTCATTTTTCTTGGTGATCAGGTTTATTACTCCTCCGGCAGCGTTGCTCCCGTATCGATTACTCATGGCCCCCTGTACGATCTCAACCCGATCTACATTGTAAAGAGGAAGTTGAGACATATCGATATTCCCATCAAGACGTCCGATCACGGGAACGCCGTCGATCATAATCTGCACGTTGTTTCCGCCAATACCCTGCATGGTGAGTCCTGACCCGAGTGAGGCGTCTTGGGAAACGCGCAGGTTTAATTGTTGCTCGAGCACTTCATTCAACTGCTGAAAACCCAGGGCTTGCATGCGCTCGGAGTCGAGCACTTTTACCTCGTGAACGGCTTTATTGGCCGCGGTCGGTTCAAACTCTCCGGTCACTACCACATCGGGCAAACTGTATTCGCTCACCGGCTTACTGGTGGTATCGGTCGTTTCTTGACCGAGTGCCCATCCTGCCGTGAGGCAGAGAAAAAGAAGAGAATAAAACCTTTTAATCACAAATGGTTATTGAATGATCAATCGCTCTGTAGCGCGCGCATTACCTACAAGCACTTGGGCAATGTACGTACCGCTCGCCAAATTTACATCTCGTGTAATTACGTTCACCCCTGGCTGAATCAATACCTCTTCGGAGTAGACAATACGGCCTTGAAGGTCGAGAATTACATATTCTGCCGAAGTACTTGCTTCTTGCCAATCAATTGAAAAGTTTACTCGGCCTGCGGCCGGGTTCGGATACAGGGCAAAACCGTTCAACTCCTCAAATTCGGGTGTCGATACATATTGCCCGAGATAAGTTTTTTCCAAGGAAATGATTCCCGTAGACGAACCTTCGAAATCGATAAATACCACTTTGAACAAGCTATCTGAAGCTGTTTGAACGAAATAAGCTCGGTCTCCCACGGTTACCCAACCACCAGCGGTTAAGTCGAAAAAGCGCCAATCGTGACCGATAAGATTCACCGTATCCGTAAGGTCTTGCTCGTAGTTCGAAAAGGACACTGTATTTGGATCTACCCCAGACGCTTGTGCCGCACGCACTCCAGGAGCAATTAATGCACCGCCTACATTGTACTCTAACGTAGTTCCTCCGCCTGCATCCAATTCCTCGGAGTAGCGTGTAAAGATCATATCCCAATTCGTTGGCTCTACATCAACAACGACATCATTGCTTAATGAATAGTACACGATGTCCTTAGCGTATTGATTTTGGTCTAATGTTCGAGTCATTTCATTGCCTCCGTCTAGATCAGCCCACTTGAAAGTGAATACTCCTTGAATGAGCGATTCCACCATTATTTTTTTGAAGGCTCCATTGCGCAACTGAATAATGAAAACGCGCGTTCCATTCACTTCGTTCGTATTGATGTCATAAGAACCCCATCCAAAATCGAGTGGGTTTGTAGCAACGGCTGGAGTATTAAAAGCGCCTACCGACCAAGAAATGTCTGGGTTTCGGAGCGCATTTACGGTATCAGAAATCGATACCGTGCTGAAATCCGTAGAAGAGGTTTCATACAAGGCTAATGCACCTTGTGCCGAAGAACCCGAAATCACACCCTCGTTGATAAAAACAGCGGCATCAAAGCCTCCTGTTTTGAATCCTATTTCCCAATCTTGAATAGGTGAGGAAGAAGTATTTCCAGAAGACAAAGAATAATATGTCTGGTTGGCGTACCCGGCGCCTACTGAAACTTGATCAAATTGTTGTGCAAATGCCGCTACGGAAAGCGTTAAAGACAAAGAGAATAAAAGACGTTTCATAATGTTTATTTAGTACAGATCTAATAACCGCGACAAAGGTAATCCCCAAAGGCCAGCTTGCCAAGGCCGCGGAACTGAATTTCATCATGTACAGACAAAATAGAAGAGAAAATAGTTCGATTATTGTTCAGGAATTAAGTGCCTTATCTGATGCCGGAACCAAAAGAAAAGGGCCATTTTTCATATAATGCGCTCAATTCGAATAGATTCCTGAAATTGCGGTCAACAAAGAGAATTCCTTCATGACGCCCATTACGGCTATTATTCCTACGTATAACGAAGAAAAATGCATCCGCAAATCGCTTGAATCGGTTCAATGGGCGGATGAGGTGATAGTAGTTGATTCCTTCAGTACGGATCAAACGGAAGCCATTGTGCGCGAATATCCGAAGGCCACTTTTATTCAGCACGAGTATAAGAATTCAACAAGTCAGAAGAATTGGATCATTCCGCAGGCGAAAAATGATTGGGTTTTTATTTTAGATGCCGACGAATGGATCGAAAAGGAGGCCATCCAAGAGCTTCAGGAATGCGCGGATTCACCGGGGGAGTATGTCGCTTTTAAATCGGGCCGAATTAATTACTTCATGGATCAACCAGTTCCGCATGTTTGGAAAGGTGATTCGGTCATTCGGCTCATTCACAAAGACTTTTGTCGGTACGAAGAGCTCGCTGTTCACGGCGAAATTATAGCGCAGGGAAAAGTGAAAACGCTAAAACACCCTATTCTGCACGACACCTATAAGGGAAAGGGCTACGACAAGTACGTCATCAAAATGTTGCGCTATTCATCGTGGTCAGCTTTGGACAAACTGCCAAAAACGAAGAAAGTAACGGGGTTTCATTTAGTGATTAAACCCTTTTACTCGTTCGTGAAGCACTATTTCATGAAAGGCGGGTTTCGCGATGGTAAACCCGGATTTATCATTGCCTGTTTAACTTCGTGGAATGTTTTTCAGCGGTATGTGAAGATTTACCGAATGAAGCAGGGGGAAAAATTTGAAGACTTCAAACCGTAAGGCTTATCGTTGTTTTCTGGGAAATTTGTAGCCCCGGGCAGGATCGAACTGCCATCTAAAGTTTAGGAAACTTCTA
>CBFHRK010000126.1:0-4072 GCA_965658225.1 Flavobacteriales bacterium
ATAGTCGCGTGTATCCGTAGCCGTAACCACTTGATAGAGTAGGAGTACCGAAGGCAAAACCACCAGCGTTAAGGTATAAACCAACGGACCTGTTTCGGTCCACAAGAGTTTATAAGAAACAATGCCGACCATTGTTACCAATGCCGCAATAAGCGCACTTAATATCACTTTCGTTCCTGTTTCGCCAAAAAGGATGGCCATGGTTCTAAAACCTTGCGCCGAATCGCCCGGAACGTCTTCTAAATCTTTAATTATTTCTCGAATTAAATTGGCAATGAAGGCAAATAGGGCATAGCCGCAAATAATTAGAAATAGATTTCTCTGAGATTCAATATACTGTGTTTGAAGCACGGGTAAAATTTGGTGCATTGCCACCGTAATCACCACGCCCGCTATAAAGGCCGATACCATTAAATTTCCGACGAGAAATTGTCTTTTAAGGGTAGCACTGTAAAACCACAGAAACCAAGCGGGAAACAGGTGAAATATGGCTAAATACCACAACCCTAAATACCAGGTGAGGTAGAGTCCAATCGCAATGCCAACCCCGGTTAGCCCAAGATGCCAAGCAATGGCAGTTCGCCTTTTTATTAGGGTGCCTACTACAACTTTTCCGTGATTTATTTCATCTGTTTTTACATCCATGTAATCGTTAATTACATAGCCACCACCCGCAATAAGAACGGTAGACAAAACAAGCAGGAAAAAATGAAAATCGTCGAGGGCTAAGGGAATGCCATAGGGCAGAAGTAAGGAGTAGTAAATGAGGTATTGCGTAAAGCAAATGATGAGCAGGTTTTTAACTCGCAATAGCTTTAGAAATCCCCGAACTTTTTCACCACTCAAAACCATCGCCATTCATCCATTTATTTTGGGCTTTCATCGTCTGCTCTAGAATATCGCGAACGCAGCCACTTCCACCTTTAATTGGCGATACGTAGTCGGAAATACTTTTAATTTCTTCCGCCGCGTCATTCGGGCACACGGCAATTCCCGCCCGTTGCATCACCTCGTAATCGGGGATATCATCGCCCATGTAAAGAACGTTCTCTTCTTTTAAATCATATATGGCCAAGAGATCTTCAAAGGCATCCATCTTATGGCGTTGCCCTAGATAGATATCGGTGAGTCCTAAACCTTTTAAGCGAACCCGAACACCTTCGTTATTTCCACCGCTGATGATGGCCACGTTAAAACCTTTCTTAACGGCTAATTGGAGCGCATAACCGTCTTTGATATTCATATTTCGGTACTGCTCTCCGCTGGTGGTAATCAATACCTTCCCATCGGTAAGTACGCCATCGACATCAAATATGAAGGTATTGATTGAGGCAAGGTGTTCTTTGTAGTTTTTCACTTCTTCTTATTCTGAATGCTTTGAGTAACTAAGGTATAAAGTTCTTTCCACTGCGGGTTGTCGAGTGAGCTTAAGTGTTTGTTAATCGTTTGCTCATCGTTTCGAACGGCCGGACCTGTTTGTGAGGTCTGCGGTCCTTGTTCCAACGCCTTTTCTGTTGTTTCTACGATCAGTGGATGCAGCAGGTCAAATTTTAATCCACGTTGCTTCATCAGTTGCTCCGCGATGGTATACATGTGGTTCGAAAAATTGCAGGCAAAAACGGCGGCTACATGTAAATGGGGTCGCTGAAAGCTATCGACCCGTTCCACTCGGTGACTAATTCTGGCTGCGGCCCCGAGCAGTACTTCTTCGGTTTCCTTGGTATTTCCTTCAATTAGAAGCGGAATTTCTTGAAAGTTAACCGCCTTACGGCGGGAAAAAGTCTGTAACGGATAAAATACCCCCCGTTTTTGATGTTTGCTTAAAACGTCTAAATCCACGGAACCAGAAGTATGGCATACAATTCCGGATACTTCGGGCAGACGTTCAGCTACTTCATTTACGGCCTGATCACTTACAGCAATAATGTAGAGATCGGCATCCAATGGGATTTCAGAAAATGTGAGGAATTGCTCAGTACCTAAGGCTTCTGATAGTTCTTTCCCACTGTCGGTAGTTCGGTTGTACAGTCCCAGAAGGTTGAATCCGCCCGAATGTAGGGCGGCACCTAAATGAAAAGCCAAGCGGCCAGCGCCGATGAGTACAACGCTTTCCATTAGTTGCGTTGGACGCGTTTTCGAATGGCCATAACCGTTCCAATGATCATGATGATGCATCCGAGCCAGAGTAGGTTGATATACGGGAAAATAACCGCCTTCATCACTATGAATTCTTTTTCCTCGCTTACGTCGGTAAAAGCTTTAAGCTTTACTTTCCCGTTGTCGGGATTCACGTCGTCAAATCGGAATTTGAGCCCGGAGGCTTCCACAATGGATTCCTCCAAGGTAACCTCATTACCTTCAACTAAATAGGCCGGTTGCGCACTAAAGCGCTCTCCGTTCACATTGATAACGGTAAGGAAGGCAACCAAGGCTAAATTCATCGGTTGGCCATCTTCATAGCGCGAGCGATTTGGATCGAGTGCCAAGCTGTCGAGGATTACGAAATGGCGATTGTAGATGGCTGAATCGCCAATGGCCATTTCCATATCGGCTTCGCGACCGTAACCCGTTGCCATTTTTTCTGCGCGCACCTCTTCCGGTTCTGCGTAGGTGATATGACTGTAGATATCGCGCGTAAGGAAATGTTTGGTACTGGGTTCCGCCACATTACCCATTTGCTCATTCAGCTGAATGAACGGTTCCAAAGTGAACTCTTTTTCGAGTCCGCCCGCTCCATCACTCTTGTAGTAATCGATTTCAAAAATACGGTTCAAGCCCTCCTTGCGTTCTCCTTTCCAGGAAACGTAATACGACCCCATTTGCATGGTGTCGCCCAGTTCCATCAAGATATTCTCGTTGGCCGGGAAATCTTTGGCAATGTAGGTCGGATTCTCAGAAATCACTTCTTTTTGAGCGTTCGCTACTAAGGACCCCAGCATGATAAGTCCAAAGCCGATATGTGCAATCGATGCCCCCGCATAGTCGAATTTCCCTTTTAAAATACGCATCCAATAATCGGTATTCGCAACCACGGCAAATAGAGACGAGAAAAGCATAGCGGTGTACAAGGCGTTATCAAAGCCCCATGCATAGGCGAGGAGAACGGTTAGCGCCAGAGAAACCCCTAAACTCAAGCCTATATTCTTTAGGAACTTACCGAATTCTGTTTTCTTGTATTTCAAGAACTGGGTAAATCCAATGAGAAAAGTAATTAGCAGAGCGAAAGGAAGTTGCCAACTATTGTAATGCTCAATGACGTCGATGGGTGGAGCTAATTCAGCTACTTCGCTCCAACCGAAGGTTGTTAGAAATGGATTTAAAAGTCCGGCAGTGACCTTGTTTATTACGGGAATTGACGTGGTAAAGGTTACTTGAAAACTAGAAATGGTGAGTGTAAGCGCCCCAATGAACATCCAAAACTCGCGTGACCACAATCGATCGTCTGTGGTGGCTTTTGGAAGCCAACGCCAGTGATAAAAAAGCGTTCCGAAGGCGAGTAGGATGTAAAAGAACAAATACAAAAGTAATTGTCCATTCAAGCCTAAGTCAACAAATGCGTGTACGGAGCTGTCTCCCAAAACGCCGCTTCGCGTTAGGAAGGTAGAGTACAGTATGAGTAAGAATGTAATGAAGGTGAGCACGAAGGTGGACATCAAGTTGCCGCCTTTGTTTTTCTGGATAAGCATTAGGTGCGCTGCTCCGACCAAAGTAAGCCAAGGAACAAGAATGGCGTTTTCCACCGGGTCCCATGCCCAAAAGCCACCAAAACTCAATGCTTCGTACGCCAAGGCACCTCCCATAAGAATTCCCGTACCCAAAATCATGACAGAGAAGTAGGTCCAGGGCAAAGCTGGCTTTAGCCATTCGTCATATTTTCTGCGCCAAAGGGCCGCCATGGCAAAAACGAAGGGGGGCAAGGTAGAAGCAAATCCTAAGAAGAGCGTAGGAGGGTGAATAACCATCCAGTAGTTTTGTAGAAGTGGATTCAAACCGCGACCGTTTTGAAATTGAGGAGCGCTCAAATAATCGGGGTTTTGCAAAAAGGGCAATCCAACGTATTCAGGTAACTGGC
>CBFHRK010000127.1:0-4006 GCA_965658225.1 Flavobacteriales bacterium
CTCTGTCTTGAAATAGTAACAGCGTTTTCATTCCATCTCCAGATAAAACACGCTGCTGTTCGTCTTTTTCGGAATTACTTTTCGAACTGTATTGATTGAGATGCTTCATCTCTTTCAACCTTTTATCGACATCCAAATACATAGGTCGCAACTTATAAAAGTCAAAGACTCTGTATCTAGTTCCTACCTTTTTGGAAATATAATACATAGGACCTTTCGATACAATTTTAATAAGAATGGCTACAACGATTAATAAGGGTGATAAAAAAGAAGTGCTAGGCTCGAAAAAACAATATCGAAAAGCCTTTTCCCAAAGGATATTGGTCGGTACTCGTATTTTGCTATTGGAATCTGGGCGTGAGTTTCCTTAAAGTCTCTCATCTCCTTCCAGAAATTCAATCGGCTCAAGACAGACTCAAAATGGAGAGGTTTTCTATAAATATCATGAACCCCAATACGGATAAACCTTGATCTATCCTCCTGAGTAAAGTAATCATCAATCAGAATGAAGGGAATGTGCTTTTCCATTATAAAATTTCGCACTTTAATGAAGGATTCCTCACCATTCATGCCCGTTAGTCGCCTTTCGACAATTATCAAATCAAAATGAGCACCTTCTGATTCCAAAAGATGAACAAATATAAGCGCATTGCTACAATGGTTCAGCGTAATACCCTCCGTGCTCTTAATCTGCTCAAGAACCTGATTATCCTCTCCTATATATATGATTGATTTCATGAATATGAGTTATTTGGAGTTTATCAAACTTAATAGGTTAAAAAAACAGAAGTGTTTTCGAACTACCTGATAAGATTTACCACTTTAGTCAACTTCCGTTTTTCCTTCTTCCATTCAGCGCCGGTTTCAATAGGACTTGTAGTATAGGTGAATTGTACAATATAAGTGTCCGTCGTTGCTAGCTCGCCGCCCATAACTCGGCCATCCCACTCCTTAAAGGGATCGGTTGATGAGAATACGAGTTGCCCCCATCGGTCATACACACGCAAGTCATAGGATTCAAAGGAGCAGTCGAATACTGGAACCCAAGTATCGTTTAAGCCATCATTGTCCGGCGTAAACGCCGTTGGGTAATAAATAGAGCAAAGGCAATTGTCTTCTTTGATGAGGATCTCGATGCTATCGACAGTAGTACAATCAGGGAAAAACTCATACTCATAAGTCAAATAATATTCACCGGGTCCAATGATGAGCGGATTGATCCATGGAGCAAGCGAATCAAAAGGCGCTGTGTACTCTCCACCTTGAGGATAAAAGTTCGGGAATTGAATGGCGTCATCGTATACGCAAAGCGTTATGGGATCCGGGATATCGATTGGCGGATTGTTAATCACGCTTATCGGCAAGTAAGCGGTGTCTGCGCATCCCGTCAAAGAATTTTGTGCAAAGACGCCAATTAAATGGCTCCCCGCCCCGGCTGATTCGGGCTCAAATAGGGTGTCTGAAACTCCAGGACCCATGTAAGCAACGTCCGTAGCACCATTGATTAGAGTAAAATCTTTGAGATTTACAGGGTTACTTTGTTCGCACTTTTGATCTACCGGCAAAGTTAATATGGTCGGCGTTTCTAAAATCTCAATGGTTGTCATAACAGAATCCTCACAACCATAAGGAGAACGGTATACATACGTTATTTCATGAATCCCCTCAGGAGCAGAAGAAGGAACAAAAATGGCCCCTTGAGCGCCCAAGCCGTTGTACTGCCCAAGCCCGATGATGTTCGCCGTACTGTAATCGTTCAGGTTGATCCAATCGCCATTCTGGCATAGCTGGGGTAGCGAGTCGAAAGTCAGCTCAGGCTTAGGATAAACATAGAACGTTTCGAATTTGGATTCAGAGCACCCTGTAATATCATCAATAACATTTAATTCGACATCGTAACTGCCGGTATCGTTCAATAAAAAGCCAAAGTCAACGGATTGATAGGTTTGTCCATCAAAGTTCCACTGCGTATTAAATGGATTTACGCTTTGAGTGGTATTGATGAGATAGAATGAATCGCCTTCACAAATAAACTGGTGTGTAAAGTCAGGCACCGGCTGATTCAATACTTGGACAGGTCTTGAAACCGTATCCCAGCAACCTGATACAGACCTTAAGGCCAATTGAACGACATAACTTCCTCCGGAGGAATACTGATGTGTTTTCGCTTGGGACCCAACTGCCCATCCTGTTCCATCACCAAAATTCCAATAGTGCTCGTCGATTTGATTGTTCAAGACACTATCCGTAGAAGCCACACTAAAACTATTTGCACAGCTATCAATTACTTCTATCTCAGCGTAGAAAAGGGTTGTTGCAATAGGCGTTGTGAGCGTGAATTGACAACCCAACGGACTGGTAAGTACAACGGAATATATAGAAGTTGTATCGGGATTTACGATAAGGGTAGACCTTGTCGTAGCTCCGGTGTTCCATAAATATTCGAATCCTTCCGGAGCGTTTAAGGTCACTGTAGAATCCCCAATGCATTTGTTCACTATGATTTCTGATGATGCGCACTCAGCAACGAAATAAGCGTATCCAAAGTGCTGCCCCAAGTTACAGTCGTAGGTCGTGAATTCTATAGTTACGTTTTGTCCGACATAAGGACTCAAATCGACACCAACGGGCGTCCAATCGCGCCAAACAATGGTTTCTTGTAGGGGACCGTTGTTTACGACGCATGTTTGAAATCCGGGAAGACTGGATTGTGCCGAAACTTCATAATAAGCACAAAGGCTATCGATGACGACACCATTCGAATCCAGTACCCGAAAATCAAATTTCGGTTGCTCATCTGGGTTGTGCCCAGGGTCGGACAGAACAATTGCGTAGCGATAGATCAGTATCGGCTTTAAGGAATCAACACAAATGTCTATGGATAAATTTTCGGCTTCGCTTCCTACCTGACTATTTCCTAACCTGACGCTTTGATTGAAACCGGGGGGTATGTAATTGAGCTGGTTACACGTATTCTGATCTGTCCCCTGATTCGTTATCAACGTGTGGCGGCCGTTCATAATACCCAGTGTTGGACAGCAATTGGAATAAAACCCCGCACCTCCTTGCCAACCTGTAAAGGTCTGCGTTTCGAAACCCAAATTGGTACAGCAATTCTGGGCCGTCGTTGAAACGGCAAAAGCAATGAGTGCTATTGTGATGATCTTATTTAACCAAGAATACCTCACCTTGAATTACTTCACTCTTTATGGTTTCGTTTAAGTTCACATCTAAATAGGTTCCAGTATATGAAACCTTGAATAGGTACATATCTTCTTTCGGAATTCCACCATTGAAGGAGCCGTTCCATTTATCATTGGGGTCCGTTGTATCAAAGACCAAGTGGCCCCAACGATTCCAAATTTCCATCCGATAATCAATAAGGTCGCACTCCCACTTTGGGCCAAATTCTTCATTTAAACCATCTGCATTGGGCGAAAAGGCATTCGGCAAAAAGAAAGTACAGAAACAGTCTTTTTCCAATACTTCCAAAGAGTAGGAATCAGAACCTGTGCAGCCGAATGAGTCGGTCACGAAATACGTAAAATCATAAATTCCACCACCCCAATAATCGGGCTGAAAGACGCCATTGTCATCCACATAATAGCTTTCGATAGTCCCTCCAAAAGGCGTCCCTTTTACTGGTTGCCAAGGCCCGTAGGTGACACAAATAGGGTTGGGATCGGCAACTACGGGTTCAGGAATAGGAAGCACATCAACAGAAATAAATGCTGTGTCACTGCACCCAGACAGCCAATTGATGAATATCACCTCTACAGGATAGGTTCCAGGACCTGAAATCGTCGGGTAAAATAAGCTGTCGGCACAGGCAAAATGATCAAAAAGGAACAATCCGGCCGTATCGGACTGAACCAAATCTCTGAGATTCACTGGTGCGCCCTCGGCACAAGTTAGACCACTTCCAAACACGGTTAGTATAGGGTCGGGAGTTATTTCGACTGTCCCGATTAATGTATCATAGCATCCTGCCGCATTTTCAAAAACA
>CBFHRK010000128.1:0-864 GCA_965658225.1 Flavobacteriales bacterium
CGAAATAAGCGCGTCGTGCTCGCTGATGTAGTGGCCCGATTGCATCGCATGGGCGCCTATGTAAAACATTCCAAGCGCCTGCTTTCCAAGCACTTTCACTTTCCGCGTGGCGGGCTGGGTATAGCCTAAATCGGCCAATTCAATTGCCGCTGCCTTGGCGTCGGCTATTTGTCTGTCTTTATTCAGGGAAATCTGATCCTGCCCTTCTCTTAAAATGTTGAGATCAAATGCTTCTCCAGCCGAGGTCGCTACTTTGGCCATTCCGATGTTTAGGTAGTACTCGCGCAGTGCATTGAGCTCCACATCATCTTTCATATACCTATCGGCTGCTCTTAAGGTCATTTCCTTTGTACCTCCACCTCCGGGTATTACGCCTACTCCGAACTCAACAAGTCCGACATAAGTTTCGGCCGCTGCTTGCACTCGATCGGCGTGCAGAGTAATTTCACATCCACCACCTAGGGTCATTCCATGAGGTGCAACCACCACCGGTATTCCCGAATAACGAACGCGCATTACGGTGTCTTGGAACGACTTAATAGCAAAATTCAGTTCATCGTAATCTTGTTCTATAGCCATCATGAACACCATACCAAGGTTGGCTCCGACCGAGAAATTCGCCGCTTGATTTCCAATCACTAATCCCCGGTATTCCTTTTCGGCTAGGTCAATTGCCTTATTCATTCCCTGGATGACTCCAGCACCAAGTGTGTTCATTTTCGATCTGAACTCGAAATTCAGAATTCCGTCTCCCAGATCTTCAATGGCACTATCCGCATTTTCCCAAACTGTTGTACTGGGTCGAATTCGATCGAGAATAATAAATCCTTCCTGACCGGGACCAGGCTTCAATACTTTATCCGG
>CBFHRK010000128.1:874-4006 GCA_965658225.1 Flavobacteriales bacterium
TACTCAAGTTTACTGTCTTTCACTTCGTAAAAAGAAGTGCGGCCCGAAGAAACCATGTCATGCACCCATTGAGCCGCCGTGTCGCCTTCTTGTTCAATGAGTTCAAGACCCTTTTCTACTCCGACAAGGTCCCAATATTCGAACGGACCCAATTCCCAACCGAAACCGGCTTTCATCCCGTCATCGATTCGAAATATATCATCCGAGATTTCCGGAATTCGATTACTCACGTAGGAGAAGAGTCCGGCAAAGCTTTTTCTGTAGAATTCACCTGCTTTATCTTTTCCATTCACAAGAATTGGAATGCGCTCCTTTAAATCAGTGACTGTCTTCGTTAAATCGAGGGTGGCAAATTTGGCTCTTTGATTTGGTCTGTATTCGAGCGATTCTAAATCGAACGTTACGATTTCAGAAGTTCCGTCCTCTTTCCGAACCTTTTTATAAAAACCCGCGCCTGTTTTGGAGCCCAGCATTTTATTCTCTACCATGTGGTTAATAAAATCGGGCAGTTCAAAGAGCGCATTCTTTTCATCATTCGGCACAGCTGCTTTTAATCCGTTCGCCACGTGAACCAAGGTGTCGAGTCCGACCACATCGGAAGTTCGGAATGTAGCGGATTTTGGCCGGCCTAAAACAGGTCCAGTAAGCTTATCTACTTCTTCCACGGTGAGTCCGAGCGACTTGATACTGTGAAATAGACTCATTATTCCATAAACCCCAATTCTATTGGCAATGAAAGCGGGAGTATCTTTCGCCAGAACGGTCGTTTTACCTAAGAACAGATCTCCGTACTCTAAAAGGAAATCGACAATTTCGGGATCCGTTTCTGGGGTTGGAATAATTTCAAAGAGTCTTAAATAACGCGGTGGGTTAAAGAAGTGCGTTCCGCAAAAATGCTTTTTGAAATCGTCTGAACGACCTTCGAGCATGAGGTGAATGGGAATTCCAGAGGTATTGCTAGAAATAAGCGTTCCTGGTTTTCTGTGTTGCTCTACTTTATCGAAAACTTGTTTCTTAATATCGAGTCGCTCTACAACGACTTCCATAATCCAGTCCACATCTTTAATCCTGTGCAGATCATCATCAAAATTCCCCAGTGTTACTCGGCTTGCATGTGCTTTGCGGTAAATTGGCGATGGGTTTGCCTTCAGGGCCGACTGAAAAGATTCGGTTACAATTCGGTTACGCACCTCTGGATCTTCTAGAGTTTTCCCTTTTGCTTTTTCTTGGTCATTGGGCTCAAAAGGAACAATATCGAGCAGAAGTACTTCCACTCCGATATTGGCAAAATGCATTGCAATACGGGATCCCATGATTCCCGATCCAAGAACTGCTACTTTTTTAATAATACGTTTCATACGTCAACTAAGTGTATTTGCTTTTCATTGATGAGTCCTTGAATCGACTGAACCACCTCAAAGAATTGATTCATCTTTTCGGGCGGAACAAATTCTCGAACTCGTTCATTAAAATTTACCACAGCGGCTCGCGCTGTTTTTCTTCTTCTTTCTCCTTCTTTGGTCAGCTGAACCAATACTCCACGGCCATCTGCTGGATTCGGCTTTCGAGTAATTAAATCTCGTTCTTCCATATTCTTCAGCGTCCGACTCAAACTTGTAGTCTCAACACCAATCCGAGGTCCTAGCGCCGTCGATGGCGTCCCTTCCTTATCTACATTCAATAAAATATAGGCAATGGTCAGAGTCCCCCCGTACTTTGCAGCCTCTTCATTGTACATGCGCGCAATGCTGTGCCAAAGGCCTTTTATCTGGAAATCAATCGTCTCTTCCGGTTTCATGCTCCCGAAGATATAAAAAATATATTATGCAAGCATAGTATATTTGTTAAATAAAAAAGAAACCTCTCATCATTTTCAATAAGCGGCTCTTTATTTTATCGCCCTTCGGGCGGATCGTCCCTTCCCTCCCAGTAAGAATCTATTGTTTATTCTCTCAAAGCATCTCAGTCTTCCAAATAAATCCGTACGCTATTCACTCGGACAACAACTCGGCCTTCCAAATAAATCCGTTCGCCCTACGGGCGGACGGCATCTTGGCCATAAATGTGTTTGTACTCTTCTTGGTATTTTTCCAAAATTGGTTTTCTGCGCAGTTTCATGGTTGGAGTCAATTCTCCACCTTCCGTGGTCCAAGGAGCCGGGGTTAACGCAAACCTCTTTATACGTTCCCAGTTTCCATAGGGTTCGTTTTTCTTTTCAATTTCCTTGTGGAAACGAGCAAGAACAAGCTCATTCTTAATCATTTCTTCATTCGTAGTGTAGGGTATCTCTTTTATTTTACACCAACTCTTAAGATGAGCAAAATCGGGCTGAATAAACGCCGCCGGGTGTTTTTGTCCTTCCCCAATAACCATAATTTGTTCAATAAAACGGCTCTCTTTAAAGGTGTTCTCCATAATTTGAGGTGCGATGTACTTACCTCCAGAAGTCTTGAAAATTTGCTTTTTACGGTCCGTGATTTTCAAGAACTTATCTTCTACGATGGTTCCAATATCGCCCGTGTGGAACCAGCCATCTTTGATTACCTCAGCGGTTAAGTCGGGCCGATTGTAATACCCCATCATGACATTGGGCCCTTTCACCAAAATTTCTCCGTCTTCGGCGATTTTAACCTGTACCTTATCGATTACCGGGCCTACTGTCCCGATCCGGCGTTCATCGTCTGTAGATCCATTCACGGACACCACCGGAGAAGTTTCTGTAAGCCCGTACCCTTCTTGAATACCAATGCCGGCCGCGAGGAAAATTCGAGCTAAGCGAGGATTCAGCGCGGCACTTCCAGAGGCAACGGCCTTAACTTTTCCGCCTAAGGCCGCTTGCCACTTGCTGAATATTAATTTTCGAGCAATACCGAGCTTCCATTTGTAAAATCCACTCTTTCCCACAACGGCATACTCTTCGCCTAAGCTAACTGCCCAGAAAAAAAGAGCCCTTTTGATTCCCGTTAACTCTTCACCTTTGGCAATAATTTTGTCGTATACCTTTTCTAATAATCGAGGCACCGCTGTAAACACTTCCGGTTGCACTTCCCGAATATCGTCGCCAATGGTTTCCAAAGATTCTGCATAGTACAAGCTCACTCCTGTATATACGTATAGGTATATAATCATGCG
>CBFHRK010000129.1:0-3995 GCA_965658225.1 Flavobacteriales bacterium
TGACTGGAATGGAAATGAGGTGAATGAGGGTTAAACCCAATCCGATGGCCAGTCCGCCAAATCCTTTCGGTGCTTTTGAATGGGTAGCACCTAGGATAATCATTAAGAACATAAAGGTCATCACCACTTCGCAAATTAATGCGGCCATCATGCCATATCCGTCTGGTGAATGCTCGCCGTATCCGTTAGCCGCAAAGCCTCCGAGTTCAAATCCGGGTTTTCCGCTCGCAATCAGATATAATATTCCCGCCCCTGCAATTCCGCCAAGTACTTGAGCGCCAATATAGGGGAGGAGTTCTTTTTTATCGAATCGTCCACCAAGCCAAAGTCCAACCGAAACAGCTGGGTTCAAATGGCATCCTGAAATGTGGCCTATCGCGTAGGCCATGGTTAACACGGTGAGTCCAAAGGCGAATGCGACACCTACAAATCCGATTCCAAGCTCTGGGAATCCGGCCGCTAGGACGGCGCTACCACAACCCCCAAGAACAAGCCAAAGGGTACCAATAAATTCTGCAATTAGTTTTTTCATAGCGTATAAAGGTTTGATATTGAGTAGAAAAAGATAATAAAGAATACGAATGGTGCCGTATCTTTTTATCAACAACTGTAAAGTTGCCTTGTCGAGTCACTTAATAATAATCAAGCTTTATACCGGTTTACTGGAGCGATATTCCACCAGATTTTTTCCACTCAAATAAAATTCGGGTTGCTACTGAGCCATGTGGGTGCCAGTCGGCGCCGATCGATTTCATTTTTGCTTTCAGTCCCGAATTTGGGTTGAGACCATACACCTTGGTCATAGTTCCTTTGAGATGATAATCATCGTACGGGATTATATTCGGTCGTTCCAGTGTGTATAAAAGAATCATGTCCTGAGTCCAGGGCCCAATGCCGCCGATTCCCTTTAAGGTCGTGCGCAGCTCATGATCCGTGATTTTAATCCAATCGATTTTTGATTCCTCAAAGAAGTCGAGCGTTCGTTGAATAGTTTCCCATTTTTTCATCGACAAATTCGCTTTTTGGAGTCCGGCCGCCTCAAAAACCGGAAAATTTTCTGTAGTCAGCTGATCTATCTCGGAATGGATCAGGAATTTTTGAAAAGTTTTTTTGTGCTTCGATAGTGTATTTGTTGCTCAATGATGCAACTCATTAGGTCGTGAAATACGTTTTTAGTTGATTGTATTTCGGGAATTTGGATACGCGGGAATATTTTTTCAAGTTCCTTGTCTTTTGAACTAACTCTTGGAGTGCGCGATTCATTGATTAGGGGGTATTTAGACGCAAAGAATAACCCTGAATATGAGTCTTTGTTTATGGGGAGTATGCCTCCTGAGAATACGAGGTTCGCCGCATTTTGAATGCTTTTAGGCGTCAAAAATGTGTATTCACTATGAGAAGAAAACCTCGTGCAAGTAGCGACCGGGACTTAAAGTGAAGCCTCCAGCAATAATAATTGCCCCAAAATACAGGAGCACCATTTTTCTTTGATGGATTTTCACACGACCTTTTTTGATGGCTATATAGGCAGTGGGCACAGTATAAAGGGTTAAAAGGCTAAAGGCGTGAATCCAGCCAAAGTGATTGAATAACTGAGGACCTACTTTGGCCTCCATAAACAGCGTTATAGCTGCTGTAATTAGCATTAATATCATGTACACTTTTCCTGCTTTTTTGTGAATGGCGGTTCCTTTATTCATAATGAGCAAAGCAGCGCCAATAAAGATGCAAGGTACCACGGTTATGAGGTGGGCAAACATTAGATAGTCGTAAACCATGGTATTTTAAAATTCGCGACCGTTATACGAAACGGTGTGGACCGCCTTGTTGTTTTATTCGAAACGCTTGTACATTTCCATAAAAAGCATTGGTAAGAAAAGTGCCGCGGTTATTAGCATACTGACTAACAAAAGCACCTCGGCTCCTGGCCAATGCATCCATTTGAAAAGTCCAGAGATCCCGAAAATGAGTCCAGCCAAACCGCCAGATCCGTTTTTCAAACGCACAATTAGATTGTGTTTTTCAATGGTTTTTATTTTCCGTAGCGTATAGATTGGAACAAAAATTAGGAATAAGGCGAGCAATCCAAAGATGAAGAGCTTCGATCCGATTGAGTAATTCAGGAGGTTTAATGTATAGCCTACTGCTAAACAAGTGGTACTTATGTATCCAAATAATGAAAGGAGTAATTTCATGTCTTCTGGGGGCTTTATTTTTCTTTTTGTTCTACTTCCCATGTGATGCCGAAGCGCTTTAGATAATCACTTAGGGGTGCGAGTCCGACCGAAGCCCTTCTTTGATCGACAAATTCGGGCTCAAAAATATCGTAAACTTCTTGATTTCCGATTTCCGGATTCGTGATGACTTGGGATCCGTAGATTTGGGGTTTATCGTTTCGCATTAAAATTCGATCTTCCAAAAGGGCCAAATGGCTTCCGCTCGATTCCCCTGCTTTAACCGAAGCCTGTAAAAGAGGAAGATATAATTCTTGTTTTTCAAGTGGCGCATGTTGAATAACGAGCCAGAGGGTCATATTCGCCTTACCGCCCACTTCGCTTTTTCCAACCCATCCGAATTCATTGATAATATTCTCTACATCGGCTTCATTTTGTTTGTCTTGTTCGGATATCAAATCCCAGAAATAGTTCATTTCTGGGGAGTCGCGTCCAAATTTATCTTCGGCTTCGCGGTACAGCTGACGAAGCATTTGGTCTTTCACGTAAATCTGTTCGAGTTGTTGTTGAAGCGGTTTGTTGTAGTCTTTTTCGATTAAATCTTTATTGCTTTGAATTTTTTCGAGGATATCAGTCCATTCATTTTCACCGTGCAAAGAGTATAAGTCGGAATCGCGTTTTACGTGGTCTAAATTAGACCATCCGTTCACTGCGGCGAGGTTGAGAAAGGAAAGGCCTTTTTCAGAATTTCCTGCGAGCGCCCAAGAGCAGGCGGCGTTATAATAATCCGATGTGCTACCTGTAGTGATTGAAAGAGCCTTTTCGTAAGCGGCACCTGACTTTTCAAACTCTTTTTGTTCGTACAAAGAATTGGCTTCCGACAATAGATTTGACGGGTCTTGACCAAAGGTAAAGATTGAAAAAAGAAGGAGTGTAATGGTAAGAATTCGAATCATTAAGCTGTAAGCTAAAAGGCGATTGTCAAAAATGAATATCGAAGGTACGAAATGGAAGTTAGTGCCTAACGGCACGATCTTCATCCGCCCGATAGGGCGGAGCGTGTGTTTTTTTTCGGGCACGATCTTCATCCGCCCGATAGGGCGGAGTGGGTGTGTTTTTTTTGGCACGATATTCATCCGCCCGGTAGGGCGGAGGGGTGTTTAGTATTTTTGCCTTGCTCGAACTACTTCGAATAGTTGAGGTATTTATTCGGAACGGGAATATCGTTCGAGTCGGTTGTCCAAAGAATACTAGCAGCCCACCACCGATCTTCGAAAAAGACTAATTGATAGCTCGAAACTCCTCGTCCTTCTTCTCCCTCGGAATCTTTGGCGTAGAAACTCTGAAATACATGCGCAATTCCGTTGTACTCTTCTATCACTTTGCCTGTTTCGTATTCAAGAAAACCGTCATGGTAATATTGGTCGTTCATCATTTCTATAAAATCGTCCAAAGAAATGGTTTCTGTTGAAACGGGGAAAGAGTCATTCGGGTGGTAAAGAACGGTGAACTGTGCAGTAGGTAAAAAAAGCTGTCGGAAACGATCTAAATCTCTGATGTCTCCTTTTTCACCGGACAAAAGTGATAAAACCTCTTTCACGATTTCGTCAATCGTTTCTACACCGGGTTCGGACGATTTTATTTGTGCTGAAATGGAACCGGAACATATACCGGCAAGCACAAGTGAAAGAAGGATTTTCTTGATCATATTACGCGCGTTTTTCAATGATTAAAGTAGCGTTCTCAATAAGTTCTCGAATGGTTACAACAGGTAAATCCAATAGCGGATTTACTCGAAGGATTTTCATGCGAGCACGATTT
>CBFHRK010000130.1:0-3925 GCA_965658225.1 Flavobacteriales bacterium
CTCATTTCGAGCATATTCCCGATTTCTTCGGCACTTGGCTGACGCTCGTGCTCTTGCTCGAGCTGAGCATATGCTTTATTGATTTTGTTGATGGAACCAATTTTGTTCAATGGCAAACGAACGATACGACTCTGTTCTGCCAATGCTTGCAAAATCGATTGCCGAATCCACCATACAGCGTAGGAAATAAATTTAAATCCACGTGTTTCATCGAACCGTTGAGCTGCTTTGATAAGCCCTAGGTTTCCTTCGTTAATTAAATCAGGTAAGGTTAAACCTTGGTTTTGGTATTGTTTGGCCACGGAAACAACGAAGCGCAAGTTTGCTTTCGTTAATTTCTCTAAAGCGCGTTGATCGCCTTGCTTGATTTTACGTGCTAAGTTTACTTCTTCCTCAGCAGTGATCAAGTCCACTTTTCCGATCTCTTGCAAGTATTTATCTAACGACGCCGTCTCTCTGTTCGTTACCTGCTTGGTGATCTTCAGCTGTCTCATATATGCTTCTCCCTTTTAAATTAAATAATACGCCCCCTTATACGAGATAAGAGGGCGTAAGGTTACAGTATGTTGGAAAAAATTATCCTTCTTCCGTTTTTGGTTTGTCCGAACCCGCATTTTCTTCAGGTTTTGGGAACAATACTTTGCGAGATAAACGCATTTTACCGCGGTCATCGATTTCAAGAAGCTTCACTTTTACTTGATCACCTTCTTTCAATACCTCTTCTACATTGGTAATGCGTTTCCAATCGATTTCGGAAATATGAAGGAGTCCGTCCGTTTTTGGCCCAATTTCAACAAAGGCTCCGTATGGCTGGATAGCTTTTACAGTTCCTAAGTAAACATCACCAACTACAGGCTCCCAGCAAATTCCTTTGATACGAGCTACGGCATCATCGATACCGTTTTGATCGATTCCGAGAATTTCAACGATACCGCGATTTTCCACTTCTTCAATGGTAATGGTAGTACCTGTTTCTTCTTGCATTCCCTGAATAATTTTTCCACCAGGTCCGATCACCGCTCCAATGTAATCTTTGTTGATTTCGAGGATAATGATTTTCGGCGCGTTTGGCTTCAGTTCGGTACGCGTTTCAGAAATCGTTTCGAGCATCTTGTCCAAGATGTGTGCGCGACCTGCTTTTGCTTGTTTCAAGGCGTTTACCAAAATCTCAGAATCAAGACCCTTGATCTTAATGTCCATTTGGCACGCTGTGATACCTTCTGTTGTTCCTGTTACTTTGAAGTCCATATCTCCTAAGAAATCCTCGTCTCCAAGAATATCAGAAAGAACGGCATATTTACCTGTTTCAGAATCGGTAATCAATCCCATGGCGATACCGCTTACTGGGCGAATGATTTTAATACCCGCATCCATAAGAGCCATTGTACCGGCACAAACCGTTGCCATGGACGAGCTACCATTTGATTCTAAAATTTCAGAAACCAAACGTACCGTGTATGGGTTGTCTGCTGGAATCATTGGCTCCAAAGCACGTTGTGCTAAGTTACCGTGTCCTACCTCACGACGAGAAGTTCCACGAAGCGGACGCGCTTCTCCGGTTGAGAATGGAGGGAAGTTGTAGTGTAAATAGAAGCGCTCCGAACCTTGGAAGGTTACGTTGTCAATTCTATTCTCATCTAATTTTGTTCCTAAAGTTGCGGTAGTCAACGATTGTGTTTCTCCACGAGTGAAGAGAGCAGAACCGTGTGCACTTGGCAAGTAGTCGATCTCGCTCCAAATTGGACGAATCTCGTCTGTTTTACGACCGTCTAAACGAATTCCTTCGTTCAAGACCATGTCGCGAACCGCTTTCTTTTCGGTCTCTTTCCAGTACTTTCCAAAAAGCTTTCCGTTCTCTTCTAATTCTTCCGGAGTGAACTCAGCTTTAAGGGCTTCTTTAATTTCAGCGAAACCGGCAGAACGATCGTGCTTTGGAAGGGCTTGTTTTGCTACTTCATATACTTTCGAGTAGGCGAAGTCCGCAATTTTTGAACGAAGAGCTTCGTCCTCTGCTTCTGGTTCGTAAGTACGCTTCTCGCTTTTTCCGATGGCAGCACTCATTTCTTCCATTACCTCGCACATATTGCGAATGGTTTCATGAGCGAACATAATGGCATCGGCCATTTCTTCTTCGGATACTTCTTTCATTTCACCCTCGACCATTACGATCGATTCTTTAGTACCTCCGATCATAAGATCGATGTCGGCATTTTCCATGTCTGCCTCAGACGGGTTGATCATGAATTCGCCATTGATGCGAGCAACGCGAACCTCTGACATAGGACCTTCCATGGGAATGTCGGACAGAGCGATTGCTGCTCCGGCCGCTAGGCCGGCTAAAGAGTCAGGCTGAACATTGGCGTCGTGCGACATCAATTGAATCATTACCTGAGTTTCAGCGTGGTAATCTTTTGGGAATAATGGACGCAATGCGCGGTCAACAAGGCGCATTACTAATATTTCGGCATCACTTGGGCGACCTTCACGTTTGAAAAATCCGCCTGGTACGCGACCAGCAGCGGCAAATTTCTCACGGTAGTCTACCGTTAATGGTAAAAAGTCTAAGTCGGCTTGCTCGTAATTAGAAACGGCTGTTCCTAATAGAACAGTATCTCCCATTCGTACGGTCACTGAACCGTGCGATTGCTTGGCTAAGATGCCTGTTTCGAGCGTAATTTCCCGTCCGTCGGGTAGTTGAATAGTTCTTCTGATTCCTTCTGGTTTCATGTGTGTAAAATGTGTGTGTATAAAATGTATGTGTGTACTAAATGGATGGGATGACTATATACGCGAAAAGGCAATTCGTATAAATTGCCTTTTCACAGAAATCATTATTTGTTGATTACTTACGTAAACCAAGATCCTTGATAATCGCGCGGTAACGCTCGATGTCGATCTGCTTCAAGTAGTTCAACAATTTACGTCGCTTACCTACCATAATGATAAGTGAACGTTGTGTATTGTAATCTTTACGGTTCTTTTTAAGATGTTCCGTCAACATGCTAATGCGTTTCGTGAAAACGGCAATCTGCGCTTCAGAGTTTCCTGTGTCGCTTTCTGAACTGCCGTATTTCGCGTACAATTCTTTCTTTTCTTCCGGCGTAATCGTCATATAACTACAGAGATAGAATTTTTTTACTATGCTTCTTTTTCAAGCCGCAAAGATAATAGTATTTATTTTAATCGGCCTAATAATCAGGTCTTTTTCTTATAAATCAATTCTGACAACGGCGGGGTTAAACGATCCAATACACCCGATACCATTTTCAATGTTGTTGTGGACCTGGGCAGGTTGCGCAAAGGGATCTCCGTCAACCCATTGCTGCAACTGACCACTAAATTGATACAAGAAGTAGTCTTCACTGGCGTGTTTTACAACAACGTCTAAATGATCGAATTGCTGTGTTGTCAAGAAATCGGCGTAAAATTCAAGGCGAAAACTATAGGTGCCATTATTAAAATGGTCATCGGTGAAAAATGCTTCTCCATTGAAATACTGATAGGGATCAACCGGATCAAAATAATCTTGTGGCGTTTGCAAGAACTGATCGTTTGAATAGAAATAGGCTAATTGGTTGTTGGTTCCGAATTGAGAGAACGACAATTCGAAAAGGAAGTGGGTAGGTCCTGGAGCAACGTCGTTCACCGTAACTTCCAATGTCCATTCTGTTCCCGTGGTATCAATAAGCTCGGCGTTAAATGCGGGAGTAGTTTCGGGAACTTTAGTTGTTCCGGAAACGCCTTCAAAATTCGGATGGGTTACATCGAACCGATAGGTTGCTCCCGGTTCAACCAATCCGAAATAATAATACAGTCCATCCGGATTGCTGGGGTCTTGTCGCAGGTCTTCAACGTAAGAGCCGTTTTTATACATCTTTACAGTAGCTCCAAGAATAGGCGGGTAGTCGTCCCATTTACTTTCAAG
>CBFHRK010000131.1:0-2228 GCA_965658225.1 Flavobacteriales bacterium
CCATCTACATTCACTCCTGTGCTTGCATCGGTAGCTCCGTTACTCCATAAGAATGTATAAGGAGCAATTCCTCCTGATACACTCGTTACCATCGCAGTGGCATTAAATCCACCTGGGCAACGAATACTGTCTGCGGCTGTTACAACTGTCAAACCTGTTGGCTCGGTGATCGTAAAGCTCGCTTGAGGAACCGTACATCCGTTTGCATCGGTTACATCTACATAGTATACTCCTGCTCCCAATCCTGTGAACGTGTTCGTTCCACCATCCGTTGCAATGCTTCCGCTTGCACTGGTAGCTCCTGATACAACCCATGCATATGGTGCAGTACCTCCAGAGATCGTTACATCCGCCGTAGCATCTGATCCTCCGTTACACGTTACACTTGCATCGTGTACTAAGTTTACTACAATCGGTGCAGGACCCGTTTCTTCAAATACCGCATACGAAGTACACGTGATGTTTCCTAAGTTATCCAACTGATCTACTTGGATCGTGTAGAAACCTACTCCCAAGTTCACCGCATTGGCAATACCGTTTACAACCATTCCTGATTGACCTGGTAAAATAGTTACCGATCCAGTATTAATGTTTCCTTCCCACCACTGGTAGGTGTAGATTCCAGTTCCACCCATGATGTTGGCTACTGCCGCACCCGTGGTATCTCCGTAGCAAAGAATATCATCTTTTCCTGTGAAGGTAATGCTCAAGTCGGTTGGCTGACCAATCACCACTTGCTCATTCTCTACACATCCATTAGCATCCGTAATCGTTACATCGTACGTTCCAGCTAACAATCCAGATACGGTAACACGCGCTTGTGTTTTCGTTCCAATGGTTGGCCAGTTGTATACCACTCCTGATAATGATCCACTACCACCCGCTAAGGTCGTTCCGTTGCTCCATGCAAACGTGTAAGGCTGAATACCTCCCGTTGCAGACGCTGTAAACAATCCGTCAGCTAAGCCGAAGCAAGATGCATCCGTTGAAGAAACTACACTAGTAGTCACTTTCGATGGCTCTACAATTGTTGCAGATCCAGAAGCAGATGGACATCCATTCTGATCAATTACACTAAAGGTATAAGTACCTCCAGCTAAACCACTCACAGTTACCGTGGCTGGAGTACCCATAACCATGGTCGAGTAACCATTAGAAGCCGTGAAAATATAAGGACCTGTTCCTGAGACAATCTCTACTAAGATGACTCCATCATTCGATCCGTTACATGTAATATTTGTTGTTGTTACTACAACGCTAGCTGGATCTGATCCGTCCGCTACTGAGAACGTATTTAGATAAGAACATCCGTTAGCATCTGTTATAGTTACTGTATAGGCTCCAGATACAAGGTTCACTAGATCCGTAGTTCCAGTTACCGGACCGTTTGGTCCTGTCCATGCATACGTCAAGGCTCCTGTACCACCACTTGCCGTGATGTGGATCTCTCCAGCAATTCCTTTAGCACAAGTCACATTGTTTACAATATCAACCGCTACACTTACTGCCGCAGGCTGACCTACTGTAAAGCTTCCCGATACGGGACATCCGTTCGCATCTGTTACCGTCGCAGTCAATGTCGTTCCAGCGGGTAAACCAGATACAGAAGAAGTCGTAGAACCATTACTCCATAAGTAACTGTAAGGAGATGTTCCGCCTGATACCGCTAACGAAATAGCTCCGTCAGGAGTATACGTTGCCGAAGTTGAATTACACGTTGTATTGGTAATCGTCTCCGTTACTACAAGCGCACTTGGTGCTGTAATCGTATAGTTATTCGTATAAGCACATCCACTGGCATCCGTAACATTCAATGTATAGCTTCCTGAGGCTGCGTTCAAGGTAACTACACCCGTCGTTACTCCAGTCGCACCGTTACTCCACACATACGTGTAGTTAGCAGTTCCGCCTGAAATTGTTACTACAATACCTCCTTGACCACCAGCACATAAAGCTGGAGTACCTGCTGATACTGCAGTAATCGCAGCTGGCTCCGTTACTGTGTACGAGAAGCTCTCAACACATCCGTTCGCATCCGATACATCTACTGTATATACACCACCTGGCATGCCGCTGATCGACTGACCATTCACTCCGTTGCTCCAGCTGTAGCTCAACGATCCCGTTCCGCCACTTGCTGTTACTGAAATGAAGGCATCCGTATCACCGTTGCAATCCAAGTCTAATTTATTCGCCGCATCATTCGCTACTACGATCTGTGCTGGCTC
>CBFHRK010000131.1:2475-3873 GCA_965658225.1 Flavobacteriales bacterium
TACGTCATAACAACCGGTCCACATCCGTTCGCATCGTCCACAGTCACTGTATAAGATCCTGCGGCTAAGCCTACGGCTGGGTTAGTCATTTGACCATCACTCCACATATAAGTATAGGCTCCATTTCCTCCGCTCACTGAAAGCGTTACCATTCCGTCTGCTCCTGGGTTACAAGAGTTCTTGATGGTAGCACCTGCTATTGTAAGAGGTCCTGGTTGTGTAATCGTTACTCCCGTTACATCAGTACATCCGTTGGCATCCGTTACCGTAATTCCATAGGCTCCAGCTGCCATGTTTGGCGCTACATATGGACTCGTAACTCCTGCGGCTACCATTCCATCGATGTTTACATCGTATGCAGCAGTACCACCTGTCCAGCTAACTGTAATTGATCCAACCGATCCACCAGCACATCCATTGAAGCTCCAATCAGAACTTGCAACCAACTGCGCTGGCTCACCAACGCTTACCGTTGTAGTTGCCATACATCCGTTACGATCTGTGACCGATACGGTATAGTTTCCTGCAGGTACTCCGTTGGCAATGTGATCTACAATCAGTGGGTCACTCCACATGTAGATATAAGGATATCCATTTGGATTCGCTGGCTCACCTGGTGCGCCAACAAACTGTGTTCCTCCGTTTACATCTAAGGCTACCGTTCCAAGACCTCCAAAACATGGAGCATCCGTTACTGAACTTACCGCTACAGTAAGTTCAGCTGGCTCATTGATCGTTACGCTTGTTGATGAAGAACATCCGTTCGCATCGGTAGCTTGAACATAGTAAACGCCTGCGGAAAGATTCGAAAGATTAGAACCCGTACCGAGAGATGCCGGTCCTGAAACAAACGTGGCCGTAAACAACTGCGTTGGAGCACCACAAGGAGTTCCGTTAGAACCTCCCCAGTTGCTATTACCAATATTAGGCCTAAGAACTACTAAACCGCCACCACAAGAACAATCGCTTACAGAACCACCCAAAGGCGCCACCTGAAGTTCCCAATCATCACCAGCCATGGCGCAACCTGTATTACATGATTGACCAACTCTCCAAGCATTTACTCCATCATCGACAGTAACTTCTGTGCCATTTGTAATGGCGTCCACAATTGATTGAATTGCAACTGCATCCGAAAGAACATAAGTGTTACCTAAGGAAGAGCTTAGTGAAATAGAAGAAATGCCTCCGGCACCCACAATATTGGATCTTAAAGCACCCCAATTATCATACTGAGGACTACCAGGACAGTATGAAACACCTGAAGTCAAGGTTTCACTATAAGTAAAAGTACTACCTCCTGTGAGAGGCCCATCAAACCATTCGTAAGAATAACCACCCGCTCCACCTGAAGCAGAAGCTAAGGCTGATCCGTTGGCTAATCCGTTACAAGTAATA
>CBFHRK010000132.1:0-3840 GCA_965658225.1 Flavobacteriales bacterium
AAAATTCCTATGAAAAATCTAATTGCATTGGTGCTTTGCTTGGGCATCGGATTTTTGAGTCAGGCGCAGAACGATTCGGTAGCCCCTCCCCCTTCCCCTCCGCCGGTGAACGACGAATCGGCCGATATGTATGAATACGACAAACATGCTTTTGGACTCTATCTCGGTTTAAAAGGCATTGGTCTGGAATATGGTTATGCCTTGAATGAGCGCTGGAGCATCCGTGCTGCTGTGGGTGGATTGTATTGGACGCCTATTGAGTTCAGCCAAAACTTTCAAGATGAAACCTATGGAATACAGATAACACCTGAATATTTGCTGGTAGACCTCGGCGCTGAGTTTTACCCTTGGGCGGGTAAATCATTCAAGGTATTCGGAGCCTTGGGATATGCTTTTTATCAAAACATTGAAGCTACTTGGTCCTATGAAGGCACTATTCAGATTGGAGAGATTGGATCCGTTTCAGATGGCGAAGTCGGTGAACTCTTTTTTAGCGGAGAAACTAACAAAGTGGTCCCAAGTGCTGGTATTGGATGGGGACATACCGTACCCAAAAAACGCGTTGGTATGTATATTGAGCTTGGAACCTATTACATGGGACCTCCGAAAATTGAAATCGAAGCCACTAATTGGTTGCAGAATACGGAGTTGGAAGAAGAAACATTGAATGAAGGATTTGAACCGTACCAATGGTTGCCTTTCGTAAACGTAGGCTTAAGAATAAAACTATGAGATCGATGAAAACTTTTAAAATTATATTGTTATCTGGATTCTTATGGCTGTTAAATTCTTGTGGAGATCCATTAGAGGATTTTAAAATTCATATTTCACCGGATTATTACAGCTATTCCATTAATATCTACGCCATGGATATGGCCGAGCCAAATCTTCCGCTTGAAGGTGTAAGCCTATCCATTACCGGTCCAGATGCCGCGGCCGTTTTCAATTTTGATGGAACCAAAAATTTTGACTTTTCAACCGGAGCAATTATGCTCATTCTGGATCCCGCGCTATCTCCGTCAGAAGGAAATCCTGTTATTTTTAATGTGACTATTTCTAAGCCTGGATACCAATCGAAAACAGAGCGATTCGAAATTGGCATGCCTCAAGAAATTACTGAACGAATTGTATACATATACAGCAAAAACAACTCTACACCGGGAATTAGCATCGCGAATTCGCAAGGAACCTTGTCTTCAGATGGGGCTCTAAATGCAGCAGTGGACGTTTCCATGGGCTCTATTGACGGGAATGAAACCGGAATTGAACTCAGCATTCCTGCTGGAACAAAGTTTTACGATGATTCAGGGGTTCAAATTTCAGGAGGAAATTTTGAAGTTGAGGTCGTTCAGTTTGGTTCTGGATCAGATGCACGATTCTTTCTTAACTCGGAAACGCCTGGGGTTTTGCCATTGGAAAAAAATGGACAATTGAATGCAACGCTTGATGAAGATCATGAACTGGTTGAAATAAATATGACAGTCGGAACAAGCACTGTGGCTTCCTTTTCTGAAGGTCAACCCTTATTGAGAATTGGCGTCGAACCCGGACAATATAATTTCGATCAAGAACGCGCACTCGCAGCAGGCGATTCAATTGGATTAATATCTCTCACAGATGGCGACGAAAATTGGATGGATGATGGGAAGGGAATCATATTCGAGGAAAACGGAAATCTATACGCAGAATTCGCCCTATCACATTTATCAAAATTCACGCTTTCTAATGCTAGCGAGACGGTTCGATTCGAGTTTTTTGCAGCCTTCGATGATGGAAATTCATTTGTTGTTTCGAGGAGCGATGTAAAAGTGAGTTACACTTTAAATGGCAGTCAGAAAATTTTTAATCCAAAAATTGCATCGGCCAGTAGGTGTCGTTATCGTGGGTCGGGAGCATTCAATAAAAGTTATCCTCATTTTTATGTTCCGGGCCCCGCCAGCTTGGGGTCAAGTATTGCGCCCGGAGCTTTAGGAACTTTTGAGGTCGAAATAAATCACTCAACTGGAACATTAACGAATTGGACGGTTGAAGAAACTAACAATACATTTCCAGGATTTTCAAGGACGCTAATTACATCACCCGTACCAGTGCTGCTTAAAGCAACTTACACCATAACATGTCAGAATGACCCGAGCCCTAAACAGGTATTGTATCCCCCAAAAGGATATAAGCTTTATTTACTGGATCCAGCTGATTTTAACCCTTTTGAATTTAAGCCAAACCCATTTATGGATGCCCCGACATATATTATTCCGGAGTCATCACATAGAAACTTTGAAGCTTACAGTGTCAATGATGGACAACAGTACATGTTAGCCGTTTATGATCCGGCTTTCCCATTCTTCCCTGTATTCAATCAACTAATAACCGTGAACGACGGTGAAGATCACGACATACGATTAGACGACGAAAAATGTACCGCCCTTAAGGATAGGCAACCAAGTAACTAGAAAAGAACAAATGTCGAATAAAGTCGCAATTTGCCAGCAATAGACATATCGACTTGTACATAGGAATAATGAAAAAACGTCCCGAAAACGGGGCGTTTTTTTTTTGCCCGAACAAAGCCCCGAATTCATCATATCGAATTCCTTTCTTTTTTCTACCTTCCTCCAAACTAACCCAAACCTGTAGTGCCCACTACCCAGCACATACTCGTTGCCGTAGCTTTTGAAGCCGGTGACAGCGAACTTCTTAAAGTTGCCGCCGAGCAAGCGCTGGCTTCTAAGGCCTCCGTTTGCCTCATACACGTAGCGGCACCCGACCCTGATTTTGTGGGGTATTCGGTCGGACCCGAAACCGTGCGTGATGCCCGTGCTGAAGAACTGCACAAAGAGCGCGAACAACTGCATCACTATGCACACGCGCTCCAAGAGCAAAATATTGATGCAACAGGAATACTTGTGGCCGGACCCACCTTTGAAACCCTCAAAAACGAAATAGAAAAGCGTGCCATTGACCTACTCATTATGGGGGCCCATGAACACGGATTCCTACACGAATTTTTTGTCGGCAACACCGCCCTTGAAGTGGTGAAACAAATACGCATTCCCGTGCTTATTATTCCCATCACACCATGAGTCGCTTAACACCGATCCAGTTCATTTTGGCATTGCTTCTGGCATTGGGGCTATTGGTGCCCTACGAATACTACTGTCGCGTAGTGGAGCATTATCCGCCCAGTTACGATCTTGAAAGCCTCGACCATTGGGCCGATGAACGCTCCAAAGTAGAGGACCTCAATAAGGAAGATGTTGTCATTCTCGGGTCGTCCCGAGCCCATTTCGACCTCAACATTCACCTGTGGGATACCCTAACGGGTAGAAAACCTCTTCAGCTCGCTTACCCCGGTAGCTCCCCTTTTCATCCGGTTGCCGAAATTGTCAACAACACCGAATTCGCCGGACTCATGGTCATTGGTGTTTCGCCCGGACTCTTCTTTACTACCGCCGATAGTTGGGGCGCCAATCGAGGAAAAGCCTTTGTTGATCAATACCACGAGCGCACCTATGCCGAGCAATTCAATCAGTGGATCTATTACTATATCGACCCGAATTTCGCTTACCTCGAAGAAGGTCTCACCCTCGAAGCCTTGCTGGAACGTCCGCTTTTGCCTAACCGAGATTCCATTGATTCGCCGCCCGTATGGCCGCCGATGGTGTCGATGGGTCGAGACCGAAATATTCGGATGACCTCCTTTTTTGAAACGGACACCACCCTTCAGCGCAGGCAGAAGGATATTTGGTTCAACCCCGATCCAAAGAACCGATTCGTTGAACAAGTCGATACCATATTCGCTCATTATATCGGTCTGGTCGAAAAATTCAAAGCTCGTGGAGG
>CBFHRK010000133.1:0-3745 GCA_965658225.1 Flavobacteriales bacterium
AATGCTCGATCAGAGGGCGATCAAAATAAAGACGATGATCCTCAGTACACGGGAGCCAAAGGAATCATTCAAAAACCGATGTTTCGTCACGCTATTCGAAAACAGCGCTGTTTGGTTCCGGCCGATGCTTTCATTGAAGGCCCTAAAAAAGAACGTTTGAATAAGCCCTACGTCGTTTATGCGAATAATGTAGATCGGCCCTTTGCCTTTGCGGGTATTTGGGACCGGTGGGTGAACAAAGATACGGGAGAGGAAGTGGATAGTTTTGCCATTATTACCACGGCCGCCTATGGGGTATTACACAATATTGGCCATCACAGAGGTCCCGTTATTTTGAGTCCTGAAGACGAACACCATTGGTTAAATCGCGATCTTCCTTTGGGCGAAGTGACGGAACTCCTGCGCCCGTCTGAGTTCATAAAACTCAATGCCTATCCAATTGACACGGATATTAAGAATCCGACTGCAGAAGGCTCTGATTTACTAGCGCCCATCGGCGAACGATTGATCAAGGAATACGATTACAAATTCTACGACACGTTAAAATTGGAGGGAATGGGGCATACACGTGGTCGACAACGCAAATTAGATTTTGAATAATTTGACATCCGCCCGAGAGGGCGAAAAACCAACATAATGCAAACAATACTTGGGGCCGGCGGGGCCATTGGAAGAGAACTCGCAAAAAACCTAACGACTTATACCGATGAAATTCGACTGGTGGGTAGGAATCCCGAAAAGGTAAACGAAAACGACGAACTCATCGCTGCCGACTTGACCACTGAAGAAGGTGTACAAAGAGGAGTTAACGGTTCTGAAATTGTATATGTAACGGTCGGATTCGAATACAAAACAAGTGTTTGGAAACAGTTGTGGGTCCCGTTTATTAAGCGCGTGATAGATGCTTGTACAGCGAACAAATCGAAGCTCGTTTTTTTCGATAATGTATATATGTACGATCCGGATTTCTTGGACGGGATGGATGAGAATACGCCGATAAGACCGGTGAGTGAAAAAGGAAAAGTTAGAGCCGAAGTAGCCCAAAAAGTAATGGATGCCTACGAAACCGGCAAAATCGAGGCGCAGATTGCCCGTGCCGCTGATTTTATGGGGCGCGCCCAAAACAGCGTTCCTTACTCGCTGATCTATGAGAAATTAAAGTCCGGGAAAGCCGGTCAATGGCTTTGCCGAAAGGATAAAGTGCACAACTTCACTTTCACTCCCGATGCCGGTATGGCAATGGCTTTATTGGGGAATACGGAAAGCGCTTATGGGGAAATCTGGCACATGCCGAGCGATTCTACCCGATTGAACATGGAGGAGTATACGAAGGTAATGGCTGAAATTATCGGGGTGAAGCCGAAGCTTTCCATCTTGCCGAAGGCAATGATGACACTACTCGGTTGGTTCATGAGTCCGATCAAAGAATTGAAAGAAATGAGCTACCAATATGAGCGGGATTACCTATTCGATTCGTCTAAAATTGAAAAGCGATTTGGAATTGCTCCGACCCCGATTAAGGAACAGATTTTGGCATTAAAAACAGAAAGTACATAAGGTTTCCATGAACTAAAATCGACGCCCAAATCCCGTATGAACCCTTTTCAACCCGGAATAAAATTCAAATCCGTAGATGACTTCCTGGAGTATCTGCCCAAACCAGAACGAGCAATTGTTGATGCGCTGCGCGAGCTGATTTTTTCATGCTTACCAGATATCGAGGAACGTTTAGCCTACAACGTCCCTTTTTATTATGCGCGTAAACGACTCTTCTTCATTTGGCCAAGTTCCATTCCATGGGGCGGTATTAAAGAAGGAGTGCAGTTAGGGTTCGTTCGAGGAAGTGAGCTGGCCGACCCTCACGGTGTGCTCGGCTTAGAAAAAGGCAAAACCATGGCCGGCATCACGTTTCATTCTACAGGCGAAATCCCAGTGGAAGCTATTCGTACTTTGATCTTTGAGGCAGCCTACCTCGATAACCCCAAAGGAACTTTTGGTACTTTTAAGGAATGAGAGCAATTCTATTATTCCTTGCCCTTATCGTCACTGCCCCATCCATAGCTCAATCGACCGGATGGTGGAACGAGTCGGTGTTTTATGAAATCTTTGTACGTAGTTTCTACGACAGCGATGGAGATGGCACCGGCGACTTTAATGGAATCACTCAAAAACTGGACTACTTAAACGACGGGGACCCCAATACTCAAACAGATTTAGGCATCACCGCTATTTGGCTCATGCCCATTCATCCTTCCCCGAGTTACCACGGGTACGACGTTACCGATTACTACGGCATTAATCCAGATTATGGGACCATGGCCGATTTCCAAAACTTTTTAACGGAAGCCCACAACCGAGGAATTAAGGTCATTATCGATTTAGTCCTCAACCACAGTTCTACTCAGCACCCTTGGTTTCAAGCGGCACGAACCGGAGATCCCGTATATCGCGATTTTTATCGTTGGTCCACTACTAATCCGGGGTATTCGGGACCTTGGGGCCAACCCGTATGGCATCAAAATTCTTTTGACAATCAGCACTACTATGGCATTTTTTGGGATCAAATGCCCGACCTCAACTTCAATCATCAACCCGTAAAAGACACTATTGCCGATATCATGGACTATTGGCTGACCGACATCGGCGTCGATGGATTTCGATGTGATGCTGTTAAATACCTTTTTGAAAACGGAAGCCAGCTCGAAGATCAACCCCAAACCTTGGCCTATTGGCAAGAGTTTCGCTCGATCATTGATAGCATTAATCCGAATGCCATGGCCGTAGGCGAAGCATGGACCAATACCGCCAATGTGGTTCCCTATGCAACCAACGACCGCTTTAATTTCTGCTTCGAATTCGACCTGGCCAATGCTTTTCTTTACGGCACCAACGCGACCGCCCCATTGGCCATTAGCAGCCAAATGAATAACGTAATCTCAAGCTACGATTCGTTGCAATACGCTACCTTTTTAAGTAATCACGATCAAAATAGGGTGTTCACGGAATTCCAGGGAAATGACGATAAAATGAAAGCGGCCGCGGCGCTCTACCTCACCTTACCCGGCGTACCGTTTATCTATTACGGTGAAGAAGTAGGCATGGTAGGCCAAGGCGATCACCTCAATATTCGGAGGCCGATGCAATGGAATACTTCTTCTTATGCCGGATTTACCTCGGGTACTGCTTGGCAAGGCGTGCCCCTAAATTACTTGAACTACAATGTAGCTACCTTAGAAAGCGACCCCAATTCGATCTGGAATCAATACCGGAAACTCGTTCACCTTCGTACGAACAACAATGCCTTAAAATGGGGAAGCTATTCAACTCAATTTACAAGCCATCCGAATGAAGTGCTTGCTTTTGAACGATTGACACCCGGATCCCTTTGGCTTGGAAATAATCAATACTTAGTTGTTTCTAACCTCAATGATTCGTCGGTCATCAATTGTACCGTTGCATTAAGCAGCACGCTTGAAGGAGAGCCAAATTTGTATTTTTCTGATGTTCTACACAACGAAACTTTTCAGGCAACGCGTTCTTCAACGAATCCAGGATTGGTTTCTATCGATTCTATTCCACCCTACACCACCCTCGTTTATGAAATTTTCCCCACTTTTTCAGTTGCCGATGAGGTTCCTACAAAATGGACGCCCTATCCGAATCCTACGGCCGGCCTTATGCGCATCCAATTCGATACTGAAAGGCCCAAGAACGCCGTCGTTTTAGATGCTTTGGGTCGTTCTGT
>CBFHRK010000134.1:0-3696 GCA_965658225.1 Flavobacteriales bacterium
GTCTCGGATACCAAATGGTCGTTCTCACTGAATAATGCTCGAGGGGACATTGACTTTAGTCAAAGAAGAGGGGAATTTACATTAAATGACCCAGGATATCCTCTTGAATTACATGACAATAGATATTCTGTGTACATGGATCATGCGGTTTGGGATATGGATGCTAAAACCTTTGATTTGGATCAGCTAGCAACGGATCGACCTGCCTACATGGTAAGCGATCATCCCGATCAAGACAGCTTGAATTACGAAGCAAAAACTGCGAAGTACTATATGGCTGACACCCTTTTGGAAGGGTTCGGAGTGGATCAAATGGCCGTTGCAGACGCATGGATTTATCCGGATAGCGCATTCGTTTCCATTGGCAGAAATGCAAATATGGCTCGCTTGAAGAATGCGAATGTGTCCGTTTTACGAGATGACCCATACCACGAGTTTTACGAAGCTACACTAAAGGTTAAGGGGCGGAACGAGTACTGGGGGAATTCGAAGATTGACTATTTAGATCGATTTGAGGAGGCCTTCCTTATTGTCATGGACACAATGTATGTGGATACAGCCTATCAAACATTGGCACACGGTAAAGTTCCTAGTGAACAGGAGTTTTACCTCTCTCCATTCTTTAGTTTTGAGGGCGAGGTATTTGTTTACGGCAACGATCCGGACTATGTGTTTGACGGATTCACGGAAATCCAACACGCCTGTGACGCAGTGGTTACGGATAAAATACCCTTCCGATCGAAGATCGATCCGGAGAGAATAGCTGTTGATTTGAGTCGATTAGAAGCAGAGCGTGAAAGAAATCAATTGTACTCCGGCCTTTTCTACACGCCGGATCCGGTGGACATGACCAGTAATTTCTTGTCTAAAAAGGCGAATGCGTACTCGGAACCTAACTTCACGAGTACGGGTTGGCTTATTTATGATGAACCTTCAAACGAATATCGCATATCTACGGAGGCTCGATTAGAGAATGATGATGTTCCGGATCAATTTATGGCCTTTAATAACAAAACCTGCGAAGTTCGGGGAATTGGAGCCTTTGAATTAGACGAGGATCTACAGGGGCTATTCTTGAATACCAGAGGTGAGTATGTTCATGACTTAAGCCGGGATACCATTGAAATGGACCTGTTTATGGGCATTGGCTTCTTCTTTAATGAGGAGGCACTTGGACTTATGGCGAATAACATCAACGACGATAATAGTCTGAAGGGAGTTGATTTAGATCGTCCCGCGTATAGAGACGCGCTCATAGCTATTTTGGGTAAAGAGAAGGCGCTTATGTACATGGAAGAAGTGAGGACTTATGGGAGTGTTGAAAAACTTCCAAAAGAGTTAAGGCAAATGACTTTGGTTCTTACTGACGTACAATGGGCTTGGAACGATTACACGAGTAGCTATCTCACCGTAGGTGACATAGGAATAGGAAGCATAGGCGAATACCAAGTAAATAAAAAGGTGCAAGGTAAAATGGAGCTTGTGCGCAAAAGGCGCCAAGATGAGTTTACTCTATATCTACAGTTAGATCGGAGGAACTGGTATTACTTTGCACTGAGAAGGAATATTATGCAAATACTGTCGTCGGATGAGTTGTTTAATGACGAAATTAAGGACTTAGACCTAAAGAAACGGCAAGCTAAGTTGGAGAATGGACAATACTTTCAGTATACGATTAGTACGAAACGGAGGTTAGATCAATGGTTGTCGCGGTTTGATGAATTCTATTAAGAGGCCTTTTGTATCTTTGCACAATCAATTGAAGGATATGCAAGAAGAAGTACTTGAAATAGTTAAAAGAAAGGAATCTAAGGTTCGTGATCGGCAGTTAGTGATCCATAACGACGATGTCAATACTTTTGACTTCGTTATTGAATGTTTGATTTCTATATGTGAGCACGACTTAATTCAGGCGGAGCAATGCACATTGATTATTCATCACAACGGGAAGTGCACAGTTAAGACAGGAGCTTACGAAAAGTTGAAGCCTATGTGCCTAACACTATTGGACAAAGGTTTATCTGCCGAGATTCAATAAAGAAGAAAGTTTTTCAAATAAAAAAAGCCTTCCCCATTGCGTGGAAGGCTTTTTTTGTGTGACTCTGCAGGGATTCGAACCCCGAACCTCCTGATCCGTAGTCAAGTGCTCTATCCAGTTAAGCTACAGAGCCATTACTGAGCTGCAAAGATATAATTTTATTAAAGTAAATTCATACAGAATCACACTTAAAATCGACCAAATGGGGACAATTTCTTCTATTTAAAACAGTAAAACGTTTGTATTGAGGCTACTACGTCGAGCGATTCAAAATATTTAGTACTATGCAACTTGATTAAATGCAAAAAAGGCAAACGCCCATTTGGGAATCTACCTTTGTTGCGGGTTTAATCAAAACTTTCTATTTCTTCTACGTGGTGTGTAGAATTAGGAGTTCATGAACACAATGGGTGAGCGTTTAACCTACGCGACGCTCAAAGGTGTGTAGCATAATTAGGAAAAAAGCTACGGTCATGAAACGTTGTTTACGGCGTTCCGGGCCGTGGTTTTTTGTTTTATGTCAGAATACGAAACCTTCCATCGTATTAATATTATTGTTCATCAGGGTATACGAAACTGTCTGATTCAGCATTTGTAATCCATCCAAGAGCTATAAAAAGATTAATTAAGAATTGCATGATATTTGTTTTGTGATTAAACCTGAGACAAATATCAGATATGTGTACGGGACCGCATAGGAGAATTTTCTCCATTTTGGACAACGCTTAAAAAATCAACCAGTCCCGAACAATCTTTTAATATATTTCCGCTGAATTAAAATACGAAACCTTCCATAACCTTTTATTTAGATTACAAACATCGTTTAGTTTCATAGGCTACGAAACGAAAGTTTTTTCTATTTTGGACAGCGATGCAAAATGAAGATAGATTTAAAAGAGTTGAACGAGTTTTTGGAAAGCTCTCAGATCATGAAAAATCAACTCTAAAGCTGTACCTCGACGTTTTTTACGCCCCATTTTCGAACAGCGTTTCCATCTATTCAGGACTTTTCGAGATATTTACGGAAGGGGCTTCTATAGATCAAATTTTAAGTTCGGGATTATTTAAAGAGCACAGTTCTGACGCAGTTCGCAAGAATATCGAAAGATACGAAGAGAAGATACTGGAGACTTTGGTGTTGCCAATAAATATTTCCAGAGAAAGTAATGAGTTGGATCCAATCGATAAGGACCATATTAGAGCTCTGAATTATTTGCAAATTTTCAAAAGGCTTTCTTCACTTGGAGAATTAGATAATGCAATTCGTATACTCAGAAAAGCTCTGAAAATATTTCGGCGACTTGAGCAATTCGACTTTTGTATATACTGTCTTAATCAACTGTCTACGATTTCTACGTTTAGACTTAAAAGGATGAAGTCTATCAATTTTGAACAGGAATTCGATCAATTGGAAATCATGCGGCACAATTACTATAAGGCAACGCGTCTGAGAGAATCTTCCTTTAGATATTATCTAATTGATAATTTGAATGTAAATCAAATTAAAGATTTTGAAAAAATAATCCTTCAAACCGAGTCTATAAATAACGAGCCATATTCCGCTTCTGTTGATAGAAATCTACTCTATATAAAACTACTCTATTTTGATAAAATCAAGAACGTCAAAGCATGTCTTCAGATTTGTGGAAGTCTTAAAG
>CBFHRK010000135.1:0-3682 GCA_965658225.1 Flavobacteriales bacterium
TTATAAAGGGTAGGGCCTTACGGCCCGATGTCGATGTCAACCGATTCTATTAACTGCGATCATCGTACTCGCTTTTGTAACTAACAAACAAGTTGATCCAGATGAGTCTAGATAATCGCCAAATGGGTGGAATCAATAGAACAAGAGCAACACCATTGAGGATTAAGTACTCGGTTAGCGACAAATTTAATAGCACTTCCGTTGCAACAAAAAGCGAAACGCTTAATGCAACAGCAAGTCCGTAAGCGGCGTACATAGATCCGTACCAAAAGGCGGGTTCCATTTCATATTTAAGCGCGCAACTAGTGCACCTTTCGTACATTTGCGTCATCGATTTAAAATCGTACGCATTTTTCGCTTTGAATACGAGGCCGTTCTGGCAACGGGGACAGCGATTTTTGAAAATGCTATAGAGTCTTGTTCCTTTTCCGAACATGGTCATTTATTAAGAAGCCTAATTTACGGCAAAGAGAACGTTATAAGTAAGAATAAACTATGATTTCAGTCACACAGCTTAGTCACGAATTCGGGGGCACCGCTTTATTTCGAGAGGTATCTTTTCAGATTAAACCGAACGACCGAGTAGGTTTAACCGGGAAAAATGGGGCTGGTAAATCAACTTTACTCAAGTTACTCGCTGGCTGGATGACCCAGACTTCGGGTAGTATAAGTAAACCAAAAGAATTTACCATTGGCTATCTGCCCCAGGATATAACCCCTGAAGGAAATAGAACCGTTCGCGAAGAAGCCGGACTTGCCTTTGCTGGAATCAAGGAAATGATTGAACGTATTGATAACATCAATGCGGAGCTTCTCGAGCGGACTGACTACGAAACGGATAGCTACTTGGAGCTCATTCAAGAAATGACGAATACCCAAGAGCGTTTTCATTTATTGGGCGGTGAGCAATTGGAAGAGAAATTGGAAAAGGTCTTATTTGGATTGGGGTTCAAGTCGAATGAATTGGACCGTCCTTTGTCTACATTTTCTGGTGGTTGGCGTATGCGTGTAGAGTTGGCGAAGCTTCTTTTGTCGCAACACGATTTGCTCTTACTTGATGAGCCAACGAACCATTTAGATATCGAAGCGATACTGTGGTTAGAGGAATTTTTTAAGGAATACGAAGGAGCAATCGTGATGATTTCGCATGACCGCCAATTTTTGGACGCCGTTACCAAGCGTACGGTTGAAATCATTAATGGAAGTGTAGAGGATTATACGGCTAGTTATTCGAAGTATTTAGTACTTCGCGAAGAACGACGTGAGAAATTAATTCAGGCTAAGAAGAATCAGGATAAAGAAATTGATCGACAAAAACAGTTGATTGAAAAATTCCGGGCGAAAGATTCAAAAGCTTCGTTTGCTCAATCGCTAATTAAAAAGCTCGATAAAATGGAGCTTATAGAAGTAGATGATTACAATCAAAAGTCGGTTCGATTTGGATTTCCTGAAGTGCCTCGTTCTGGGAAGGATGTATTGAAAGTTGAAGGCGTCGGAAAAAAGTACGGCGATCGATGGGTATTGAGGAACGTCGATTTTGATTTGTTGCGCGGTGATCGTTGGGCTTACGTAGGTCAGAATGGTCAGGGTAAAACTACATTGGCCAAAGTTATTGTTCAGGCCCTTCGGGCCGATGAAGGGTCTGTAGAACTTGGCTCGAATGTTCATTTGGCCTATTATGCGCAGGATCAGGCCGAGAGCCTGGATCCAAATCAGACTGTTTTACATGCAGTTGAGAGTGTGGCGCCTCCGGAGGTTCGATCACAAGTTAGAAAAATGCTCGGGGCATTTTTATTTAGTGGTGATACCGTAGAGAAAAAGGTGAGTGTGCTGAGTGGTGGAGAGCGCGCTCGTTTGGCTATGTGTCGATTACTGACTAAGCCTGTGAACTTCTTAGTGTTAGATGAGCCAACGAACCACTTAGACATGATGTCGAAGGATGCGTTGAAGTCGGCATTAATGACTTATGAGGGAACTCTTTTGGTCGTTAGTCACGATCGATATTTTTTGCAAGGGCTTACGGATCGAGTTTTGGAATTCCGGGATGGTGCGGTAAAGCCCTATTTAGGCGATATCGATTATTTCTTAAAAGAGCGGAAGGCTTCGGATATGCGAGAAATTGAAAAGCGAAAGGTCGAAATCGAAAAAGCGCCTTTGGTTGAAAAAGGCTCGAATGTCAATTATAAAGAAAGGAAACAGATTCAGAGAAATTTGAATAGGGTGGAAAATCGTTTAAAGAAATTGAATACGGAAATTTCAGAATTGGAGAGTAGGCTAGGATCAGATGAATTCTTGGTTTTAGAATTTGCACAACAACAAGACGACTACTCTAAACATGAGTCCCTGGTTGCAGATCGAGAGAAACTGGAGGAGGAATGGACGGCTTGGAGTATAAAAGATGAGGAATTGGGGTGATTTTTCATTTTGCGCATTTTAAGGCGATATGAATATCCAAAACCCCTCTGTAATATATTACCTATTAAAATTTGTAAAAGTAGCGGAAACAAGCTTAAATCAGCTCGAATAATTAGAAGAGATAACGGTCTGATTATCAAGTGATTGAGGTGATTGTGCTCGGTAATTAGTCGAAAATTGGTGTTTACTGATACTTTTGTCCTTGGCAAGTGCTGTTTTCAACAATTCTTTTTTAATAAGTTCATCATTTGTCATTTTGAACATCTGAGGGAAGTCTTATATTTGGTTTAGTGGGAAGATTTTTTATTTCAAAGTAAAAGAGACAAACCGACTGATTTTTGCTGATTATTGATCTTTATATCTAGGTTAATTCAAGGTTAAACTTGCTGTTTCCCTTTGTGTATAAAGGGTTTCAGAAGATTAAATTGGTCATTTATTGTTTTTGTAGTTTACTAAATAAGATTATCTTTGTCCCAAATTCTCGGGGAGGACAGACCTTCACGAGTATAAGTGTATATAGTAGGAAACACCATTTAATTAATATCTAAAACATCATGAGTAACCTCTACTATCTGGTTTCAGGTGAATCAAAATCTTCCACAGGAAGTGTAGCCGAAACCGTATCGAGTAAAAGCAGTGGGGCTGGAATTAAAACGGGCTTTTTAAGCCTTTTGGCAATGACAGTTTTTCTGTTGATGGGCAATACGGCGAGTGCGCAGTTAGGCGCGACGTTGTTCGTTGACCAGAATGTAAGCTGCAACGGCGGTAACGATGGTATCATTCGTGTGACAGCATCGGGTGGTCCAGTACCTTATTCCTATGCATGGAGTGACGGTGCGACATCGGATCAATCCACAACGGATGGAACAACGGCGCCTGATGGGTCTGTATTTTCACAGTTTGGATCTACTCGAACAGGAGTAGTTGCTGGTGTATACGGAGTCACAGTAACAGATAATGCGGCAGGAACTGCAACGGCATTATCAGTAACGGTTACTCAGCCAGGCGCGATTTCTGTAGACGTAATTTCAGGCACGAACCTCTTGTGTAATGGAGATGGTAGTGGTGCTATTGCAACTACAGTGAGCGGAGGTACTCCACCATATACATATACATGGACTGGACCTAGTTCCATAGGCAATGTAGGGAGTGCAACTGGACTTGATGCCGGAGCATATTCGGTTACAGTAACGGACAATGAAAATTGTCCTGCTGGAACAGCAACGGTTACGTTGACCGAGCCTGCGGTACTTTCTGTTGGAGGTGA
>CBFHRK010000136.1:0-3572 GCA_965658225.1 Flavobacteriales bacterium
GCATAGAGGTAAACCCGAGAGCCATTAATATCACAAAGTTTCTTTTCGTCATTCTTGTCTAACGTTTTTGTTTCTTTTTATTGTGCCTAACGGATTGGCTAAACTGCGTTTTAATGCAGTTTAGGTTTTGTTGTGAAAAGTTAAAACGTAATCTGTCCACCAATCACTACACCATGGCTAAAGGCTTCTCGAACGCTGTGAGTTTCACCTGGAGGAAATGGTGCAAATGGATCACTTCCACTAATCCAGTTTAAGGGCACATATCCATCTGTTCTAAATAATTCTAAAAATAGCTTAGAGGAATTGTTAATCAAAGCAGAATAGCCAATTACAATTTGGTTTTGCCTTTCCCAAGGTGCCCCAGAAGGCCCTGCAATAAAATCAGAAAATTCTCCAGAAATGGAATGTTTTACACCTGAGTTACTTTTAAAGGTGTACTTAGCACCAATGTCTTTGGAAGACACCTTCGATGCTTCGAATACGTCCAGCGGTGGAGTAGGATTATGTGTTCCAGGCCAAACATTAACGGTTTTAGCGAAACCTCCTTTTATGGTAATTCTATCATTAATCAAGATTCTTCCATAAGCGGTCCAGGCAGGATTACTCTTTATGCACGGATCGAAATGAAATACTGGGAATTCATGACAATAAGCACTACCGTGTAAGTAGGACCCCCCGAATACAAACTTGTTATCACTCCCTAGATTCAACGTGTAGTTTATATCCGCAACAAGATTATTTAGTTTAGAGGGTACATTAGTAGAATCTCCAACTGGTGTATTCATAGCACGGAATTGTGCACCGCCTTGCACCGCCATAATTGTAGCATGTACATTCCATTTCTTAAATCCGATCTGAGCACCGTAACCTAAACCTCCAAACGCGTGCCACATAGTGGAATTTGTAAATGGACTTACGGTTCCTGTTTGTCCGAAAGGTGCATCCATTTTTCCTAATGCCCCATAAATTGGAAGTTTGTTAAGGTCACCTATTAGGATGAAGGCCTTCCTCAATTGAATTTGATTTCTTTCCAAATCTGTTATTAATCCAGTTCCAAAACTTTGCTGTGGGTTATATAATAGTTCGGTATGAGCAGCCAACCAACTATTAACCATTCCTGTAGCCGATAATTGGAATGAATGAATTACTGCTTCACTAACTTCAGTTCCAATTTGATTGTTGGCTGTCGGGTGTCGCATTAAATACCCAAACTTGGAATCGATATTCGAAACTTGATAGTCACCAATTCCAATCAGCGAGCTTCCTATAATCACAGAACCAGATTCTATTGTGCCTTTCTGTCGTTCAGATATGAATATATTTACCTTCCTGAGGTCTTCATTTGGCTCTAGCATTTTATAGGAAAACTCAGAATTAATCCCAATGGTTTTATTATTTATTGAATCTTGGGCCATTGAGCTCATAAGAGTAACAATAGAAAGCAGACAAGTAAGTAAGACTGATTTGTGCATTTTTAGTTTAATTTTTCACAACGGATTGGCTAAACTGCGTTTTAATGCAGTTTAGATTTTGTTGTATGCTTGCTTTATTCATCTAGCAGTCGCCTGTGATAATTTATTTGGCCTAGATGATACGTTAAGTGTGTTGTTAGATGTACTAAGAAATATTGCGTTGTAGATTTTTGTTCAAAAACTAATATTGGATATTCTAGCTCAAGTTGGCTAGCCGTTATTTTATTAAGAGTATTTTCAATCATCGATCTTGTCCTATCAATTTCCATAAGCAAATCGTCTTTGGGAATATTTGTAGATGAAAATTCAAGATCTCTATGCCGAATGTAGCCAGTATTTCCAAGTTGAGCTCCGATAAACCAGTTAAGATTACCAATTATATGCAGACATAAATTTCCGGCAGAATTTGTGATATCCTTGTCTATTCGCCATATGTTCCTTTCGGTTTTATAAGTCTCAATTTCTTGTTTAAGTTTTTTTAAATCTCTTTCAAATAGTGATTTTAAAGTTACAGTCAGCATCTTTTTATTTTTTTAAGTGGCATACAACGGCCACGGGCAAGGTTAGTAGCGCCTTTGGCCTAAGTTTCGATTAAAGTACAAAAAGATCAGAGCGGCCTTAGCCGCGCGAACAGATTTTTCAAAAGAGGAAAGGACATTGCGCGATTAACTTTGCCCATTGTTATAGGCTGCCCGAAAAAATATACACGGAAGCGGCTAACGGAGCCAGTCAGAAGTTGCTCACGTCTTTTGGCGAATCGGCCTACGGCCTGATGCGAGGGGCGGAAGGGTTCAACTCTCCGAGAAACACAAACAACGATTGATCGCTGAAAAAGATAGGTTTTGAAAAATCCTGCGAAGGCAACTCCGTAAGTTAACATTGTCTAAATCACGAGGCTTTTACGAAGCGGTTCGATCAGGGATAAGCCTAACATTGGGGGTTTGCCTATAACTTGTTATAAAGTGGGATAAATTACAAAAAAGATGGGCTTAAATGGGGGATAAGCCAGGAAAATCTTTGCGCTTTTCAGGGTCATCCAGAATGTGATTGCGCTTCAACAAGTCATCAAACGGACTCGATATATTCGTAAGCTTCTGCACGCTTACATGAGTGTAAATCATAGTGGTTTCAGGCTTCGAATGACCAAGCAATTCCTGAACATGACGCAAATTTACCCCGTTGTCAATCAAATGCGTCGCATAACTGTGCCGGAGAACATGAGGCGTCACTTTTTTTTGAATCCCCGCCTTTGCCGTTGCGTGCTTGATGATCTGACGTACACTACTCGCCGAATACGGACCACCACCGCTCCCCGTAAATAAATAACGCTGCGGACTAAATTCCAACAGATAGTTTTCAATCAGAATTTTTAACGCCGGCGATAAACCAATCAAGCGATCTTTTGCCCCCTTCGATTGAACCACATGAATAGTCCCGCGATCAAAATCAATATGCCGAAGCTCCAAGTTGAGCACCTCACTGATCCGCATCCCCGTAGCATACAATACCGATACGATGCACCGGTGCTTTATGGAGCGTATCGAGCCGATAAGGCTCAGGACCTCACGGTCCGATAATACCGTTGGCAAACGCTTTAGCTTCGCCGGCCGCTCTAACTGATCGGCCAGCACATCATGCCTCGGCTGCATGTTTAAGTACAGCTTGAGCGCCCCTACAAACTGACGCTGATAACTTACCGAATACCCCGCCCGTACAATTCCATGGGTGTTGTATCCATCTACGGTTTTACTGGTGATAATAGTATCCGAATCGAGCCGAATAGAACCGAAAAATGAACTCAGTAATTGCGTGTACGTAATTAACGTCGATTCACTATATCGCCTTCCCTCCAAATACTGCGTGTATCGCTCTAGCTCGGCTCGTGCAAAGTCCGTTAAACTAGATCGAACCCTTTTTTTGTCGTTTACATTTAACCGCCTCGATCGGCGTTCCCGATCAAAAACACGCTCAAAAGGCGAGGTGTCTAAGGTGTGCTCCGATCTTATGACCTCACAAACACGCGCGTAACTCTTAGCCGAGTAGGGTAGGTGCCACCACATTTCGGCCCGACTCCATCGCGCGAATAATGCCCGACAAATC
>CBFHRK010000137.1:0-3572 GCA_965658225.1 Flavobacteriales bacterium
TCTTCAACAGCTGAAGCAATGGGTAAATGATAAATCGTCCGAGAACAAGTGCGGCCAGGCCTACGAATAACCAAAACAATACGGCTCGAGTGCCCGTGTTCAGCTGCCCAAAGTAGGCCAATACCGAAACAGCAATAAATCCGCTAGTGATTAGCGCACCGCTGTAAATCGCTCCTTTGAGGAGCAAATTGTGATAGTACTTTCGAATGAAAGCATCTAATTTCTTTATTAATAAAGCGTAGGTATCCACTACATCAATCTTTTTAACGCTTTGTCAGCGTCTATATAACTCCATTTTGCTGGAAAAGGTGCACGAAAGATACGGTTTTAATGTACTATCTTTGCCGCCCTAAAAAGGCGTTTAAACCATGCAAAATCAAGGTGTTCGCGTACGTTTCGCTCCAAGTCCGACCGGTCCATTACACATGGGTGGAGTAAGAACGGCACTCTATAACTATTTATTTGCCCGTAAAAATAAAGGGACCTTCATTTTACGACTCGAAGATACGGATCAATCGCGGTTCGTTCCTGGTGCCGAGTCGTACATTGTAGATTCGCTCAAATGGTGCGGGATTGAAATCGACGAAGGAATATCAGCCGAAGGTCCACATGGTCCCTATCGCCAATCGGAACGAAAAGAAATGTACCGAGCGTATGCGGATCAGTTGATCGAAAGCGGTCACGCCTATTACGCTTTTGATACTACGGACGATCTTACCGCGATGCGCGAGCGCATGAAAGCAGCCGGAGTACCGAGCCCGCAATACAATCACATTACTCGTGAGCACATGCAGAACTCATTAGTTTTGCCGCACGATAAAGTTGAAGAGCGCTTGGCCAATGGCGATCCTTATGTGATTCGCATAAAGATGCCACGCAACGAAGAAGTGAAGTTCGAAGACGTTATACGCGGATGGGTTTCGGTGAATACCAATAACCTCGACGATAAAGTCCTTTTCAAATCAGATGGTATGCCAACATACCATTTAGCCAATATCGTTGATGATCATTTAATGGAAATTACCCATGTAATTAGAGGAGAAGAGTGGTTGCCATCGGCGCCTCTCCACGTCCTTCTATATCGTTATTTGGGTTGGGAGATGCCACAATTTGCTCATTTACCTTTAATTCTGAAGCCCGATGGAAACGGAAAATTGAGTAAACGAGATGGCGATCGACTTGGCTTCCCCGTTTTTCCGTTGCAATGGAACCCGGAAGAAGGCGAATCGAGCTCGGGTTATCGCGAACAGGGATATTTCCCAGGGGCTTTCATTAACATGTTGGCTTTCTTAGGCTGGAACCCCGGAACCAATGAAGAGCTTTTTTCAATGGACGAACTCATTGAACGTTTCTCGTTAGAACGTGTGAATAAGGCGGGAGCTCGGTTCGATCCGGATAAAACACGCTGGTTTAATCAGCAATACCTTCGTGCATTTAGCAATGAAGAACTAGGACAATTCTTGCTTCCCAAAGTAGAGGAGGCTGGCTTCTCAAGTGATAAGAACTACTGTACGAAGGTCGCTTCTGTAATGAAAGAGCGTGCCACCTTTGTTCATGAGATGCTGGAAGACGGACGGTACTTCTTTGAGGCACCTTCGGAATACGATCCTAAAGCGCTTAAAAAATGGAAAGAAGACACCACTGAAATTGTCGCTTCATTGAATGTAAAGCTCTCTGAAATTGCCGACTTTTCGTCTGAATCTGTTGATGCGGCCTTCCACGGATTTATGGAAGAGCGTTCCTTGGGATTCGGAAAAGTAGGACCTGGATTTCGATTGGCCTTAACCGGAAAAGGAATGGGCCCTTCATTGCCCGATATTGCTGCAATTCTAGGGAAGGAAGAAACCTTAAGTCGTTTGAATACGGCCCTTGAAAAACTTGGGTAATGGGCATTATTGAAGTTTCGAATATCCAATTATACGCCTACCATGGCTGTATGGATGAAGAAGCGCTAATTGGCGCCAAGTACCGGGTAGATGTGCTTTTAAAGGCTGATTTGAAGAAGGCTGCTTCTTCCGATCAGTTGGAACACACGGTGGATTATGTTCAGGTGCACCGAATTGTTCGTGAGCAAATGGATATTCGCGCCAAACTCATTGAGGTTGTGGCTCAAAGAATTATAGATCAATTGCTTCAGCAACTGCCGCTTATAAGTGAAGTCTCGGTAACAGTGCGTAAAATGACGCCGCCGATTATGGGCAATGTAGAAAGTGTAGCCGTTACGTTAAGCGAATCGCAAAAAGGCTAACTTTAGCCTAATGAAGCGACTGTTACTACCTCTCATCGCCCTTTTCTTGGGCACTTCGGCTTGGGCACAAATCAGCGCAGGCGGTACTCCTCCTAGCTGGCGTCAAGCAACAGCTATTCCCACGGAAGAAGTGCTTTTTCCAAATCAAAACGTTTTCGCCCTTCGGGCGGATGCTGAACAAGTGTATGAAATGGGCGGACCTTATCGGGTAGGCGTCGAAGTCCTAAAACCGATCAACGCCAATTCGAATGGTCGTTGGTACCGAACATCGACCGGAGACCGCTTCTGGAAACTCACGGTAATTGCCCGAGACGCTCAAGCTCTTGGGGTATTGTTCAACCAGCTCTTCCTTCCGGAAGGAAGTGAATTGTTTGTTTACAACGAAGATCATTCGGAAAAATTAGGCGCCTTTACTTCTTTCAATAATTCGGAGGAGGAATGGGCCATCGCGCCGATACGAGGCGCTTCTTTAACCCTTGAATACTACGCTCCTGCGGAAGTTACGGAGCATCCGATTCTTGATATTCGAGGAATTAGCTATGTCTTTCGCGGATTCGAAAAGCCAGAAAGCCGGGCCGGGTTTGGTGATTCGGGTCCCTGTCAAGTGAATGCAAATTGCGCTGAAGGCGACCTATGGCGTAACGAACAGCGGTCTGTGGTTCGCATTTTTACGAAAGCGGGTTCTTTCTTTGGTTTCTGCTCCGGGGCTCTCGTGCGTACCATCGACGGATCGTGTCCGCCCTATATTTTGTCGGCCGATCATTGCGCGGAGAATACATCGACCAGCGACTTCAATCAATGGGTATTCTATTTCAACTACGAAGGGCCCAATTGTGCAAATCCGGCGAGCGAAGTGGGATTAACAAGCGAATCCATTTCCGGATGCGACCTCGTTGCAAGCAGCGGAGTGGGCACTATATCCGCTGGAAGCGATTTTCTTTTAGTGGAATTGGACAATGACGTACCTAGCTCTTACCAGCCTTTTTACTCTGGATGGTCGCGAGAATCAACGGCCGCAACGAACGGTGTCACTATCCATCATCCGTCGGGGGATATCAAGAAAATATCGACTTATGTCCAGACCCTTTTAACGGGTTCTTGGCCAGGTACTAGCACCCCAAACCGCCATTGGCAGGTTTATTGGACGGCAACCGCGAACGGACACGGAACTACAGAAGGAGGATCTTCTGGTTCCCCCTTGTTCAATGAATTTGGTGAAATTGTTGGCGTCCTATCGGGCGGATTTTCAGATTGCTCGAATACTTCGGGGTTAGATTACTACGGAAAATTTAGTACTGCTTGGTCCATGGATGGTTCCTCGGCG
>CBFHRK010000138.1:0-3551 GCA_965658225.1 Flavobacteriales bacterium
GTTCTCTTTATCATCATAGCTATTTCGCGCAGAGGCGGCAAAGGCGGTGGACGAGGCGGCAGAAGAAGATCTACAGCAACGGACGCACTTTTAACAGCCTTCCTTTTAAGTCATTCCGGACGTTCCAATTGGGGCGGTGGCGGAGGATTTGGAGGTGGTGGCGGATTCGGCGGTGGCGGCGGATTTGGTGGTTTCGGCGGTGGTGGATTTGGCGGTGGCGGAGCGAGTGGCTCCTGGTAAAGTCTTTAACGCAGCACCCTTATTAAGCGTTTGTGCCGTTCACTAAGTATTCCTGAACATATTCGGTTACCCCATCTTCCAGTGATGTGAAAGGTGCATTGTAACCTATGCTTTCCAGCTTCTTCATATTAGCTTCCGTAAAGTACTGGTACTTATCGCGGATATCGGCAGGTGTATCTATAAAAGATATGGCCGGCTCCAACGACATGGCTTTAAAAGTAGCCTTCGCTAAATCCATGAACGAACGCGCGGTTCCAGTTCCTAAGTTGTACAAGCCGCTATTCTCTTTTTTGCGGTGGTGCATAAACCAATACAGCACGTTCACAGCATCTTTCACATAAATGAAATCGCGCAATTGCTGACCATCCTCGAAATCGGGCCGGTGGCTCCTAAAGAGCTTCATTTGGCCGGTTGACTTAACTTGATTAAAGGTGTGAAAAACAACGCTGGCCATTCTTCCTTTATGATACTCGTTTGGTCCATAAACGTTGAAAAACTTAATCCCGATCCAGAAATAGGGTTTCCGCTCTTGACTCAAAGCCCATTTATCAAAGTCGTTTTTGGAGTCTCCGTATGGATTCAAGGGTTTTAAATCGTTTACGATATCGTGCCGATCTTCGTAACCAAATTCTCCAAGACCATAGGTCGCCGCGCTTGAGGCGTACACAAGAGGTAGGCCAAATTCAACGCAAATGTTCCACACTTCTTTTGAGTAATCGAGATTTAATCGATTGAGTAGCTCTATATCAAACTCAGTAGTATCGGTTCGTGCGCCGAGGTGAAACACGAATTCAACGAGCAGATGATTATCGCGCAGCCATGCGTGGAACTCGTTTCTGTCGACCCGCTTCATAATGGCCTTATCGGCCAGATTCGCATCTTTGTCGGTCCTGCTAAAGTCATCGACAACAACAATATTCTTGTAGCCTTCACTATTCAGTTTTGCGACTAAAACACTTGGAATAAAACCTGCAGCGCCGGTAACAACAATCATGAGTTTAAAAATATAGGCGTTTCTGAATCGATCGGCATTTCCTGTCGAAGGAGCTCCTCGCGCATGAATCGGATGGCCTCTTCTCCTCGTTCGCCCAAAGTTACTGTATAATCATTGACGTACAAGTTGATGTGCTGGTACATCACGTCTCTGTCCATTTCTTGAGCATGACATCGAACGTATTCCTCAGTTTGTTCCGGGTTATCGAGAGCGAATTGAACCGATTGTCTCAACAATTTTTGAAACAACTGTTGCGTCTCTGTATCAATGCGCCGATGTACGGCTATTCCGCCTAAAGGAATCGGAAGTTTTGTTTCCTGCTCCCAATGGCTCCCAAGATCCCGAACTTCTACCAAGCCTCGATCTTTATAAGTGAACCTATTTTCGTGTATGATTACGCCCATATCATACGTACCATTGGAAACGCCCTCTTCTATGTCGCTAAACAAAACTGCTTCTTTGTTTTGAGCTTTTGGAAAGGCATAGCTCATTAAAAAATTCGCGGTGGTGCGTTCGCCCGGTATGGCAATTTTAAGGTCATTCGGGTTTAATCGGGCCGAGTTAGGCCCGGAAATTAAGAGTGGCCCGCAACCTTCACCTAGTGCCGCTCCGCTATTGAGTAGAGCGTAGTTTTTCAAACAATACATCAAAGCATTAAAACTAAGCTTCGTGATATCGAGTTCCCCGCGAAGGGCGCGCTGATTGAGTTCCTCCACATCGGCGAGCACCACCTCAAATTCGAGTCCGCCCGTATCTATTTTCCCATTAACCAGGGCGTCAAAAATGAAGGTATCGTTTGGGCAAGGCGAGAAGCCCAGAGTTAGTTTGCTCATGCTAATTGCTCGAGGTATGTAATAAGTGCGGCGTTTAGCTGGTCGACCGCCTTTTTAAGCTCCCAATTATCGCGGTTCCTGCGTTCAACGTAGTTACTAACCGCACGAATTTGACCAAAGTTCAGTCGCCCAATTCGGCAAGCGTACATAAAGGCCGCTCCTTCCATACTTTCTACTTGAGGCTGAACTCGTTTTTGCGTGGCGGCAATGCTAAGTTCGTTGCCGTGTACTTTATTTACCGTAACGGCCTGCACGGCCGGAAGTGAACCGAAAACCCCATCAGTCAAGGGTTCTGGATTATCTATTTGTCCGGAAGAAAAAGGAAAATCATCGTCTTCGAGTAAGTCCAAGTCTATGAGGCTCAAGAAATTTTCTCCGTCCTCTGCCCCCATTTCAGGAAACTCATCTCGGGTAATTTGAACGACTTGACCTATTTCAATACTGCGATCAAAAGAGCCGCAAACTCCGGCGTTAATTGCTAAATCATAGTGAGCCCGAGCAAATGAATCGCCCAACCAAAAGGAGGTAGCAACCATACCGACTCCAGTTGTTAAAACATCAATTTTATGTCCGTTAAATGTATATCGAACCGCTTTTGAATTGAGCCGCTCCCCTTCTCCTAGAGCTTGAATGAGTGGTTTGATTTCTAAGCTTGTAGCACTGACTAAAAGTATTTTCATGATGAAGCTCTTTTAACTTCTCAAATTTACGGGAAATACCGAAAGAATTAGACTGCATCAAATAAGAGTTCCCCTGAAAACGATCGGGATTCATCTTACGTTTTAAGGTGTTACAGGATCGTTCGTTTCACCAGCTTTCGTTAATATTGAGCCTATGATCTCTTTTCTCAGAAAAATTCGAAAATCGGCGCTTCGTGAAAATCGTTTTTCACGTTATCTGCTTTATGCTATCGGTGAAATTGCCTTAGTGGTCGTTGGAATTCTCATTGCACTTCAAATCAATACATGGAATGAGCAACGGAAAAACCGAGATGCCGAGGAAGAGTATTTAACGGCAATTGCCGAGGACCTTCGGTCCGATATAGCCTCAAATGAAAACATCATTGAAATGGCTCGAAATAGGAAAACAGCCATTGAGAACATTCTCCATGTACTAAATAACGACTCCACTTTTGAGGAATTGAACTAGAATTCCGTTCGAAGCAGGTGCGAAAACGACACTATTTAATTCATTATCAGTTTGGGAAGGACAGGGTTTATGACCACCCCCGAGGTGTATGACTATACCTTTGACGACCTCAAATCGTCGGGAAAGACGGGGCTTATTCGAGATTCGGATATTAAAAGAGCGCTTTATAATTACTATGCTGTATTGAATCGATTTGATTCCTGGTTAGAGACAAAACGTCAAAATTACGCACGCATGACGGGCCTTCTTAATGCCCTACTTGCGGCTGATTTGAGACTCTGGGCGAACAACAATAACGTCGAAAACCACAAAGATTGGCTTACTAAAAAGCCAAA
>CBFHRK010000139.1:0-3521 GCA_965658225.1 Flavobacteriales bacterium
AATTTCGGCGATAATTTTATTTACAGACTCGATGTGTTCTTCAAAATTGGCGTGACTAATATCCACTACGTGAACCAGCAAATCAGCCTCGCGCACTTCGTCTAGGGTCGATTTAAACGACTCTACCAGCTGGGTCGGCAATTTGCGAATGAACCCGACGGTATCACTCAATAAAAAGGGTAAGTTTCCAATAACTACTTTGCGAACAGTGGTATCTAAAGTGGCAAAAAGCTTGTTCTCGGCAAATACTTCTGACTTGGCCAGTAAGTTCATCATAGTCGATTTACCTACATTGGTATACCCAACTAGGGCCACACGAACGAGCGCTCCCCTATTCTTTCTTTGGGTGGCCATTTGCTTATCGACCTTTTGAAGTTTCGATTTGAGGAGCGATATTTTATCTCGAACAATACGGCGATCCGTTTCAATCTCCGTTTCTCCCGGTCCGCGCATTCCTATTCCTCCTCGTTGCCGTTCGAGGTGAGTCCACATTCGGGTCAAGCGAGGCAATAAATATTCGTACTGAGCTAATTCTACCTGGGTGCGAGCGTAACTCGTTTGTGCTCTCGAGGCGAAAATGTCGAGAATCAGGTTCGTTCGATCCAAGACTCCACGCTCCAATATTTTTTCAATATTTCGCAATTGGGAAGGACTCAATTCGTCATCAAAAATGGCCAAATCGATATCGTGCTCGTCCATGAATTCTTTCACCTCATCGAGCTTTCCCGCACCAATAAAAGTTTTCGGATTTGGAATATCAATTTTCTGGGTGAACCTTTTCATTGGTTCCGCACCCGCTGTTTCCGTTAAAAAAGCAAGCTCATCCAAGTATTCTCGGACCTTCTCTTCGTCTTGCTCTAAGTTGATAATTCCAACCAGTACGGCTGTACTGGCTCCTTGCGTTTTTCTTCCTGCTTCAATCATTGTAATATACTCCACTGATCCCACGGAATACGAATCAGGATCAGTAATAAGGCTACCGAAAACCCGCCTAACATGAGTCGGTATTGTTTCGGTGCCTCCGTCATTTTTTTCGTTTTCACCCGAACTACGGTAATCAAAATTATTGCGATTAACATAGTAATAAAGTGCTCTACTCCGAGCAAGCGCATTCCGGGTTCTTTCATTATCATTCCCATGTCCCAACCCCAATCGCTCATTCTACCAAACCAAAGATATAATCCTAACAATAGCTGCGTGTGGGCAAAAATGAGCGTCAATAAAGTGATTCTTTTATCACGAGCGCCAAAGACTTCTTGATTTTTCCCGAGGTATCCCATAAAGCCGCGAATAACGCCGAATACTAGGAAAAGCAAGACTAAAACTGCGAGTGTTGAATGTAAATGAAGAATTCCGGTACGCATAGGGTTTTGATTTATTGGTGTGTTCCTAACGGAACGATGAGTAAAAGTACAATCTTAGTTCGAGATAAAACCGCGAGCTATAAGGTAAGGTATCAAAAGGTATAGGATGGAGTCGCGCACTAAATAATAAAGAATTACGCCTACAACTAATTTCCAACCGCCTTTTTTTACCACGGCGCGCCACCCCTCTTCCCGATACAACTTCGTGTAAGGCCTCAAAAAAGGAGGAGTAAGTTTATCGCGCCAACCGGTCATTCGCTTTTAAATTCGGGCCATGTTTTGTGCACCCAATTTATGAGTCCGACAGTAGAACCGTCGTGCTCATTCTTCACTTCATCACTTTCTAACTCGGGGAGGATTCGTTTCGCTAATTGCTTTCCGAGCTCCACGCCCCACTGATCATACGAGTAAATGTTCCAAATAACTCCTTGAACAAATATTTTGTGCTCGTAAAAGGCAATTAGTGAACCCAAAGTACTCGGTGTTAATTCATCTAAAACAATGCTCGAAGTAGGTATGTTCCCGGGAAATACTTTAAACGGCACCAATTTTTCCAAGACTTCACTTTCCAAGCCTTGTGCTTTTAACTCTTCACGAACTTCTTCTTCCGTTTTTCCGGCCATCAAGGCCTCCGTTTGCGCCAAGAAATTCGCCCATAGCTTTCGATGGTGGTCTTGCTTGTGGTGATTCGGTTTTACCGCGGCGATAAAATCGGCCGGAATCATTTGCGTTCCTTGATGAATGAGTTGAAAAAAGGCATGCTGCCCGTTCGTTCCCGGCTCGCCCCAAACCACGCTTCCGGTTGGATATGGAACCACTTCCCCATCTTTATTTACTCGCTTTCCGTTGCTCTCCATATCTGCTTGCTGCAGGTAAGGGGCTAACTTTTCGAGTCGTTGGTCGTAAGCAATAATCGCTTGCGTGCGTACGTCCCAAAAATTCTGGTACCACACACCCAAAAGGGCCATTATTGTTGGAATATTCTTCTCAATAGGTGCGTCGCGAAAATGCTCATCGGCGCGCTCAGCGCCTTCTAATAAGGAAAGGAAATGGGTGCTTCCAATACCAATAGCAGTGGATAACCCAATAGACGACCACAAGCTATAACGACCGCCTACCCACTCCCAAAAAGGGAACATATTGGTAGGTGCAATACCGAATTCTTCAACGGCTTCTAGGTTGGTACTAAGCGCCGCAAAGTGTTTAGGGATATCGGCCTCACGGCCCGATGATAAAAACCAGTCGCGCGCTGAATGCGCGTTGGTCATCGTTTCTTGGGTAGTAAAGGTTTTACTGGCTACTAGAAAAAGGGTGGTCTCTGGCATCAACCCGTTAAGGGTTGCCGAAATATCTGCACCATCGACATTGGCAACGTAGTGAATTTTTAAATGATCTGGGATCAAATGATCGAGGGCTCGAGTAACCATTCGCGGACCCAAATCGCTTCCGCCAATACCTATATTCACTACATCAGTAATGGCTTTTCCTGTAAACCCTTTCCATTGACCGTCGCGAACCTGGTCTGCAAATGATAAGAACGAATCGCGAACGGCGTGTACTTCATCCATTACTGATTTGCCGTCGACCTTGTAGTTGGTTCTGGTACTTCGAAGCGCCATATGCATTACCGCTCTATTCTCCGTTGCATTAATCCGCTTCCCTGAAAATAGATCGGATTTATGCTGAGCTAAATCCATGGCATCAGCCAACTCGAACAAAGATGTTAACACTTCTGAATCTATCCGGTGCTTGCTATAATCGAAGAATATTCCACCTTCCCATGGAATGCTGAAGGCGTCAAATCGACTCGGATTGGATTGGAAAAGATCGCGCAAGTGAACGGAAGCCAACCTATTTTGATGATCGGCTAATTGTGACCAAGCTTGAGTGGTCATCGGATCATTACTCATATTATTGGTTTTCGGCTACTACCTCATTTATTTGGCCCGGTAGCATTTGCTTCAACATGCTTTCGATTCCGTTCTTTAAAGTAATCGTACTCGAAGGACATCCACTGCAAGCGCCTTGAAGAATTACGTGCACAGTTCCCGCATCGTATTTCTTAAATTTAATGTTCCCGCCATCGGCGGCCACTGCTGGCTTTACGTATTCATCGAGAATTTCAACGATCTTTTTATCAATCCCCTCCAATGGCTC
>CBFHRK010000140.1:0-3481 GCA_965658225.1 Flavobacteriales bacterium
TGGATCGAACAGCATTGGAACTCAGATTCAATTTCTCAAAACCAAACACCGTCCGAACGCTGGGAACTGACCAAAACAAAAATGGAAGTGCAAGGAAGACTAAACGACTGTAAACAGCAATTAGAATTCCTCACGGGTCAAAACACTATTGAAGCATTCCCTCAATCGGAACCTCAGCCCATGCTTCGGTTTTCGATTGAAACGCAAGCAAAAGAGTACAGCTTAATCGCCTCCGTGAAAGATTCTGAGTTGGAAGCCCAGAAATGGGCCGATCGATATGCCTTCAGTCAAAAATTACCCAATATTTGGCTGGGCTATTACCAGCTAACTATCGCCGATGAGTACGGATTTGAAGGACAACTCGTTCAACTCGACATCCCCTGGACCAGCTGGTTCGAGCGCGATGTAAAACCCATTTCAACACTCGAATTAGAAGCAGATCAATCCGAATTTGAAATAGATCAACGCAAAGCTCATTTAGTGAATCAATTCGAGCAGTTCGAATCGGAATGGCTCCCCGAAGCTCTCCTTATTCGAGCAGAATCGATGAAAACCGAATATTCCCCACAAACACAATTCAATTTTCTTCGCGATTACATCGATGTGGTCCTCACATACAATTTGGCGCTCATAGAATGGCGCCTGGCCCAGCAGCTATGATTCTTCTTCGTACTCCTTTTTGAGCACGTGAATATCCTTGATCAATCGCTGAACATCATTCAAATCGGTTCCGTCATAAAAGCCGCGAAGCCGCTTGTCTTTATCGACCAACACAAAGTTCTCGGTATGTATAAAGTCCGTTTCACCGCCATTACCCTCCGTTGTTACCGCGAAATACGATTTACGAGCCAAATCGTAAATCACTTTCTTATCACCCGTAAGTAAAGTCCACTTTTCAGGGTTCACTCCAAAATTTCGCCCATAATCATACATCACCGAAACTGAATCTTGTTCCGGATAAACCGTATGTGAAACCAAGTGAATTTCTGCGTCGTCCTCAAAAGCTTCTTGAACCAAATACATATGCTTTACCATATCCTTGCAGATGGTCGGACAAGTAGTGAAGAAGAAATCGGCAACGTAAATTTTGCCCGCTAGGTCATCGAGCCGATAGGCTTGTCCCATTTGGTTTACCAACTCAAAATCAGCAATCCGATGATCGCTTGCCACCCCCCGAACCGATTCATCGACCAACTTGGGATTGATATCCGAGGGCTGATAAATAGGCAATCGCTTTTCAGGTGTCAAAATAGGCATGGCAATGAGTATTCCGACAACCGTTATTAAGAGTAAAACACCAAGGCGTATCCAAAGACTTTTCATAGTTCCATTTTGAGGAAAACAAAGGTACACAAGCGTTCAGAATGGAGCATAGAAATTGTTAATCCAATTATTTTTTGCGGCCTTTTGTTCGAAGGTTTTTATCTTAGTCGAAATTCAAATCGGAAATGAAGAAAATTGTCTGCTCCCTTATCCTTGCGTTCGCCTTCTTTAGCTGCGCAAACGACAAAGCCAAAATTGAAAGCTTAGAGCAAGAAGTGCTCTCCTTACACGATGATGTAATGGCAAAAATGGGCGAACTAGCGAAGTATGAAGAAGCCTTGGCAAAGCAAATTGCGGATACCACTGCTACGTTGGACAGCTTGGGACGAATTGAACTCGACAGCACGCGCGCACGAGTATTGAGAGCTCATCAGGGAATGCTCAACTGGATGCGTCAATACAATCCGCCCGAAATCGACAAAAACAAAGAAGCTGCAGAGGCCTACTTCGAAGAGCAAAAAGACAAAATGACTCGCCTGCGCGATTTAACCAATCAAAGCATCAAAGAAGCCTCTGAAATTATTGGTGAGTAAGCGCACCGTCGTTTATTTGACTGTATTGAGTTGCGCCTAACGGCGCGACTTTTTTTTATCGTGGAATTCGACTCTGGTAATACTGTGCACGCTCTTCATTCCCCATGCGCTGATAAGTGATCGCCAAATTAGTGATCACCTCCTTATCGCGCGGAGCAATTTTTTCAGCCTTTAAGAGCACTTCAACAGCTTCGGCATAGCGCTCCTGAATACCGTAAACCGTTCCCATGTTTTTAAAGGCGCGCACATCGTTCGGATTTATTACCGAAGCTCTATTAAACGCGTCCAAAGCCTTATTCATATCACCCAAATTACGACCGTATACTTGACCCAATAAAATGAGCATTTCGTAATTGTCGGGTTTATATTGCAAGTACCGCTCGTAGGTGGCAGCCTGCAATTTATAGTCTTTGGAACCGCTCAGAATCACCTGAATATTCCGAGGTACATTGACGTTGTCTGGAGCGATGTCTAGAATCTTGAAATAATAATCGAGGGTTCCTTTTTCATCTTGGAAAAGCTTGTATTGGGCGTTCCCTCGAAGAAGCAAGGCATCTACGTAATCGGGATGAATTTCAAGCGCTTTATCCAAATAACCTATGGCCTCTTGATACATCCTTTTTTGTTGCTGCGGCTCGCGAACTAAATCGGCGGCATCAATTAAACTACCCCCGGCAGTTACATTACTCTTGGCGCTGTTTTTACTGATTTTCACATCGTGCTGGAAAAGAGTGAAATCGTTTTTCCAATTCGGATTACGCGCAATGGTTTTAATGGAGAATCCAGCCAAAATGACGATTAAAAGGTATTGAGGCACCTTCCCGCCGGAGGCGGATTTCAATACTTTCGGCAATCGCTCCACCAAAACAACCCCAAACGCTATGGCCCAACCCACACTCGCCATGTAGGCAAAACGCTCATTCATGAATACACCAATCGGGAAGAATAAATTCGACACAATGGTCATGGTGGCAAAAAAGTACAGAATTCCAAAACTAATGGCATCTCGCTTAGGCAAGCGAATGAGCGCAAAAACACCCAGGCCAACATAGAGTAATGCACTTATTATGAATCGCAAATCGCCTAATCCGGTGATTGGAATATGGTACGGGTAATAATCGTACGTCAGCGGATGCGGGAAGAATAGAAGTTTTAAATAAATACCCAGGGTGTATATGATGGTTCCGTATTTTTCGGCTCCAGTCATTCCGAGAAATGGATTGTTCATGAGCTCATCGGCGACTTCTGTTTTTGGAAACCCGATCACCGCGTAGCGAATGGCTAAAAACACCACTGCGCCTAAAATCAATGGAATCCAATTTTTGGCAATTTTAGGTATGCTATTCTTCGTGAAGAAATAATGCCCCATCGGAATCACCGCCAAAAAAGTAATGGCATTCTCCTTGGACAGCAATCCACCAAAAAGAGCTAAACCCGAAAAAAGGCCGTATTTAAGCCCTTTTCCCTCTAAATAGTCCAAAGAGTACTTCCACGCGAGTAATGCGCCTAAAAGCGCCATAATATCGTCACGCCCCTTGATATTCGCCACTACCTCAGTGTGCAAAGGGTGCGCTAAAAAGAGAAGGACTACAACAAGGGGTAGTGAAAGAAACCAAACATTCGAT
>CBFHRK010000141.1:0-3047 GCA_965658225.1 Flavobacteriales bacterium
TTACTGATCTACTCAAAATGAAAAGAATCTTTTTTACGCTTATGACCTTGGCCTTTTTAGGCGCTATGGGTCAAGGCAATTTGAACATGACCTTATTGGGTCAATTACCTTATACCCAAGACTTAAATGATATATGGGGCTATGTGGATTCGGTCGGAAATGAATATGCAATCGTAGGTACGAGAACGGGAACGAGCATCGTGGATGTTACTAATCCGGCCATTCCGGTTGAAAAAGCGTTTATTCCGGGGCCTTCATCGACTTGGCGCGATATAAAGACCTGGGGGAATTATGCGTACGTAACGCATGATTCTTATTCGGGAACATCGCAGGGGTTATTAATCATTGATTTGAGCGATATTGCCACAAATCCAAGCCCTACATTTTACACCTATTTCCCGCAAGCATTAGGGTCTACGCTGGATAGAGCGCACAACCTATATATAGATGAAAATGGTATTTGCTACCTCTTTGGCGCCAATAATGGAGTAGGGGGAGCAATTTTACTAGATGTAGATGCGAATGCAACGGCTCCGCCCGTAATTGGCACGTACAACGAGTACTATCTGCACGATGGAATGGCGCGGGGCGACACCTTATGGGGGGGCGCTATTTATCAAGGTGAAATTGTAGCGATCGACGTTTCCAATCCAGCCATGATTTCAAACAATATTGGAGCTGCAACTACACCAGATGCTTTCTGTCACAACGGATGGATTAGCCAGGACGGAACGCACGTATTCACTACAGACGAGGTTCAGGGTGCTTACGTTGCCGCTTATGATGTCACCAACCTATCGAATATCACGGAGGTAGATCGTATTCAACCGGTTCCAAACAACAATGTAATTCCACATAATACGCATGTAAAAGGACAGGCAATTTATACGAGTTGGTATACGAGTGGTGCAATTGTGCACGATGTAACCTATCCGTACAATATCATTCGCGTCGGTCAATACGATACCTCTCCGCTATCGGGAGGTGGATTCAATGGCTGTTGGGGACTTTACCCGTTTGCACCGAGTGGTGTTTTATACGCAAGTGATATTGAAGGAGGTTTATTCCTTCTTGGATATACAGAAACCCAAGCTTGCTATTTAGAGGGAACCATCACCGATGCCGGGACTACCTTACCCATTGCCACCGCAACAGTTGAGTTGTTGAATACGGGAGTTTCTAAGCCGTCTGATTTATCGGGCTTTTACGCTACTGGGCTTGCTGCGGCGGGAACATACGACGCAGTTTATTCCGCTCCTGGTTATATAGCCGATACTTTTCAAGTAGTGCTTTCTAATGGGGTATTGGTAACTCAAGATGCAGCGCTCAGCTCCGTGGGATCAACAAGCATTGATGGGAGTGTACTAGATGCAAGTGGTGCTGCTATTAGCGGTATTGAGGTCTTCCTTAGTGACGGGTTCAATGAGTACTCGGGAACCACCGATGCCAATGGACAAGTAGTTTTTAACTCCATTTTTCAGGGAACTTACGAAGTAACTGCAGGGGCTTGGGGCTACCGCACATACTGTGCAACTGAAGTAATTGATGGAAGTACATCCAGTTTAACAATCAATTTAACGGAAGGGTATTACGACGATTTCGCTTTTGACTATGGGTGGACAGAAATCGGGAATGCCACTACTGGCGCTTGGGAGCGAGGCGAGCCTGTTGGAACGTACAGCGGAAGTGTGGAAATCAATCCCGAGACGGATGTGCAAGGCGATTGTTCAGATAAAGCTTTTGTAACCGGCAATGGCGGAGGAACCTTTGGTACCGATGACGTGGACGACGGATTCACTTTGTTGCGCTCGCCAATAATGGATTTGTCGGCTTATGCCGATCCTTATATGAGTGTATATACTTGGCTCGCCCTAGCGGGCGGATCTGGAGGTCCGTACGATGACACATTGGTATTATCTCTTTCTGATGGCTCTAATGTTGTTGAAATAGAGCGTATTGCCGATGCCAATCCTCAGAGTCAGTGGGTTCAATCGAACTTTCGAATTCTTGACTATACGAATGACTTAAGCGCTATACAGTTTCGAGCTGAAATCAGTGATTTAACCTCAGGTGGTGGAAACATTGTAGAGGCAGGTATCGATCAATTCGAAGTAGTGGATAGCGGAAGTGGAATTGGAATTATTGAGCGCGATGCGCTTCAATTAATCGCTTATCCGAATCCTGCTTCGACTGTTATAACCTTGGAGCGAACAAATTCTGGGGCCGATCTACAAATCGAACTAATAGACCTCACAGGTCGAGTATTAGACCGATTCGAAATGAGAAGTGTGGAGAACACTGTTTCCGTCTCTGTCAAGGGATACGGTGCCGGAGTCTATTTCTTCCGTTTAAGTGACGGAACTAGTTTGAAATGGATGAAGCAATAAAACGGACCGGCTTGTATCGGCCGAGAGAAGTACGTTTAATCTATAAAAAGGCCCTGTTCCAGGGTCTTTTTTCTTTTGCACTCAAAAAGGTGGGCATACACTTCTTTGTGGTTCGGAAGTCCTTTCGGATTATGCCATAGGTGTAACGGAATTATATCTGCGGAAAGCGGATTCCACGTGTTTTCGTAATGCTCCTTTATAGGATCTACTAACTCCTTAGGAAGGTCTTGAATTTGACCTTGAAAGCCTTTTTTGGCCCAGGATTCAAAAGCATTCCATATATTCAGTATCACTTTTTCATTTTCCGTATTTGTAGCTTTATGACTTCTGAAAATTAATCTATCCGCTTGATCGAGTTCCTTTTTAGCTATAAAGCCAAGAACAGTATATATTTCACAGAAAAAATCATATTCTTTTATTTGTAATCGAAGTTTCTTTAATTGAGCTAATTCCCTTATAAATGGCTTTCCTACAGTCATTTTGAATACGGATTTTAAATATTTAATCTCGTCCGTATTATGATTCTCTCCAAAGAACATTGATTCCTGTTTACCTACAAATAATACAGTACGATAATGGTACTTGAGGCATTCTTTGAAATAAAAATTCTGGTTCGTTAGTTTTTCAAGGCAGCCTTTAAAACCTTCATAGGAAATCTCT
>CBFHRK010000141.1:3057-3396 GCA_965658225.1 Flavobacteriales bacterium
TCTAAATTACCGGAGGTTAATCGAATAATATTTAAATTGAGCATGGCTATTGGGAGTTCTTTTGAAGTGAATAATTCTTCACTTTTCTCCAATAGCGTAATGAGTTCGATTACAGCTTCGTAGCTATGCTTTAGTTTTATTGAATCGCTTAATCCCAATTCATCCTGAAGTATTAGGAAACAGTAAATCTGCTGCCGTCTAATCCTTTTGTAGTTAGAGCCGAGATAATATGATTCTTTGACATATCGCTTTAAAGCAATAAAGTCTTTTGGTTTTAGGGTCGAAAGTGCCTTCCGGCTCATTGAAAGAAACGAATCATTTCTTTGATAAAGTTCGAGA
>CBFHRK010000142.1:0-3369 GCA_965658225.1 Flavobacteriales bacterium
TTAAAGAAAATACCATTCACAATTCCTTCTACAGCCTGATCAATAGCGGCATCGCGACATATTATATGAGCAGCTTTACCGCCTAATTCGAGCGTGAGTTTTTTAGCTGTTCCGGCCGTTGATCGCTGAATCAATTTACCTACTTCAGTAGATCCAGTAAAGGCTATTTTATCGACATCTGGATGTTCCACAAGGGCGGCCCCAGTGCTTCCATCGCCGGTTACTACGTTTACTACTCCATCCGGAAAGCCACATTCTTGTATTAGCTCGGCCAATTTAAGAGCGGTGAGTGAAGTGGTTTCGGCGGGTTTCAACACCACTGTATTTCCGGCCGCTAGGGCGGGAGCCAATTTCCAAGAGGCCATTAACAGTGGAAAATTCCAGGGGATTATTTGTCCGACCACGCCCAACGGCTCCGCGCCTTTCGGAAATGCCTCCTTTAGCTTGTCGGCCCATCCGGCATAATAAAAGAAATGCTGGGCGGCCAAGGGGATGTCGATATCGCGACTTTCACGAATGGGTTTTCCGCCGTCGAGCGTTTCAATCACGGCGAATTCGCGGGCTCGCTCTTGAATCATTCGCGCCAAGCGAAATAGGTATTTGGCCCGTTCTTTTCCGGGTAAGGCGCTCCATTTTTTGAAGGCCCTTCGGGCCGATGAAACCGCTCGATCTACATCGGAGGAATCAGCTTGAGCAATGGAAGAGAGTACTTCTTCTGTGGCGGGGTTTACGGTTTCGAAATAGGATCCGGCCGCAGGCCGAGAAAAAGAGCCATCAATAAAAAGCTCATACTGTTTGTCGAGGACAATATGATCCGTCGACTCCGGCGCCGGCTCGTAGGTCCAACCACTCACAAAATCAAATTCGTTGCTTTGCTTCTTAGCCATGTTAGTCTAGGGAAAAGTAATTCATACTCTGATAAACACCGGTATCTTGTTTCACCAATTGCATCAAAACATCATTTGCGAGGGAACTCGCACCGAATCGAAACAAGTCGGGCGACATCCAATCGGAACCCAAAATCTCTTGAACCATCACCAAGTAATGAAGCGCCAACTTACTGTTCGATATTCCACCAGCCGGCTTCATTCCGATTTTCACGCCCGTTTTTAGGAAGTGATCGCGAATCGCATAGAGCATCACCAGCGTAACCGGAATCGTCGCGGCTTTTGGAATTTTACCGGTGCTGGTTTTAATAAAATCGGCTCCAGCCGCTATCGCTATGTCTGAAGCTTTTCGCACGTCGTCATACGTATCTAGTTCACCCACCTCCAAGATTACTTTTAAGTGAGCATTACCGCATGCTTCTTTTATTGTGGCGATTTCGTCGAATACAAATTCATATTCGCCCGATAAAAACTTACCTCGTGAAATAACCATATCAATTTCGGTGGCTCCTTCATCAACGGCGAATTTGGTATCCGCTATTTTCACATCCATAGAGGATTGCCCGCTGGGGAAATAAGTCGCTACCGCAGCAACGTTGATAACCGATCCTTTGAGTGCTTCAACTGCCGTTTTCACATGCGTTGGGTAAACGCAGACCGCCGCCACATTGGGTAAATTGGGATAAACATCGTGAAGATGCTGTGCCTTGTAACACAATTGCTTCACTTTACCAGGCGTGTCTTTTCCCTCTAGGGTGGTAAGGTCAACCATTGAAAGAACTTTCTTCAAGCCTTCTACTTTCAATGATTTCTTTATGCTACGCGCTTGAAACCGCCGAGCGCGCTCTTCTAGTCCGACAGTATCAACGGTAGGAGATAAAAAAAGGTCTTGCACGCTATTTATTGTAAACGAACTGAAATTGGAACGATGAAGCGAACTTGAGCTGGTTCACCGTTTTCTATAGCAGGTTGCATTTGAGGTAAGCTCTCGATCGTACGAACCGCCTCTGCGTCAATTTCAGGATTTACACTACGCACTACTTTGGCTCGTTCGACGTTCCCCTCTTCATTGATTTCGAAATACACCTCTACTACTCCCTCCGTACGGTTATTTTCAAGGTTCGTTCGCTGTTGCAAGTCTTTTTCCGGATAGCGAAACTCCTTCTGAATATGTGCTATCATAGCTTCATGGAAACAATCAATTTGATCTTCCTCTTCAACATACTCCTCGCATCCAGGCATTGCAGGTTTTGTGTCGGCCATTGCAAAGGTAATCACTACTTCCTCGCCATCCTCTACAACGGAACCTTCCATTAAATGCGCTTCTTTTACCTCTTGTGAAGCGCCAACTTTCATTTCCTCAGCCGTGAGATGCTTCACTTTTACTTGGCCTTCGTGATGCTCTGTTACATGTTCTGCAGAACCCTCTTCTGCACTGTCAGATGAAGAATCTTTCGCAGCTTCCATTTCCGTTTCCATCGCATCGGTCTCAACTGAATCTCCGGTACCGGAATCGTTTGGAGCGCAACTGTTGAACACTAAAAGTCCACTCACGATCAATAAGGACAAAATCTTTTTCATAGCTAATAAGTTTGGATTCTATTAGCTAAAGATAAAAAATAGCCCCGGTAATGGAGGCTATTTTTAGATCGGTTTATTGAAGTTTGAAATTTATGGGAACCGAGAAGAGCACCGGAACGGGCTTTCCTCTTTGTGAAGCCGGCGAAGCCATTTTAGGCAGCGCATCAATGACTCGAATCGATTCTTTCATCAAAGCCTTGTCCTTTCCTCGCACTACTTCGATTGACGTAACCTCGCCTTCTTCATCGATGATAAAGCTCACATAAACTTTCTCTTCAACCCTATTCTCTTTGGCCATCATTGGATATTTGACTTCCTCAAGGATATGCTTCATAATTTTTTCCTCGAAGCACTTCATTTGTTCATCCTCTGGCACTCCTTCGCAGCCTGGAAAAACAGGCTTCTTTTCAACCAACAAGAAATTCATCGGCACGGGACGTTCAGCGCCTCTTGGCTGTCCCCAACTTAACGAATCAAGAGGCTCAATACCCACTTGTGTTTTTACTGGGTTTACGACAATCTTGATTTTCTTTTTGGTTTTCTTTTCAGGGGACATTTTCGGGGTTTCCTTCTTTTCTGAAAATTTTTCCTTCCGCACAGGTTCTTCGCGAAGAACAAACGTTGGAGGTAATTCTGTTTCAATTTCTACACGACTCGTTTGAAGGTGCTTGGTTAGGTTCGGCTCAAATGATTTCCACTGAAATATGAGAATGACCAATCCGAGGGATAGCGTTAATCCGATCAATAAAAAAGTAAACCTGTAACGCTCAAGGTTCACATTGCTATTCTTTTTAGAATCCATGTTGTGTGGTTTTAACTATTAATTACGACCGGGTGCCACTATGTAAATTCCAAGAATCGTGCCCTAAAGTAGGTGCATAAAAAAAGCCCCTTCCGACTG
>CBFHRK010000143.1:0-3268 GCA_965658225.1 Flavobacteriales bacterium
CCGGAAAAAAGTATACCGGAAATATTCCAAAGTAGTAAAGGCTCAAACCCAACGTGCCCATCTGGGCGAATAGAGTAACAGAAGCTATAGACGCAACCCTTCTTTTCCATTTTGGCCATTTCGCCGGAATGGGCCAGTTTTTAAACCCGATCAGAATAGATGCTACCGCGGCATACGATAAATGAAAACCAGGTGAAAATAACCAAAGCGGCTGATAACAAAGAGACACTAAGGCAGCAAACCAGAGTCCGTTCAAGGAAAAGCGCCTCCTTTGGAGTGCGTCTGCCAATGTCCAAGCAATAAACATGAGGCTGGAGCGGATCACGGACGGACTCATACCTGTGAACCAAGAATAGGCAAATAAGATGACGACAGTTAAAATTAAATGAACCCAGAGTCGAACGCCAATCTTAGGAATCCAACCGGAAGCCAGAAGCACGAGTAAATAAACCATGCCCACATGAAGCCCCGAAACAGCTAAAATGTGTGCTGTACCTGAATTTTGAAAAGGCGTTCGATCACTTTTAGACAGTGCCTTTCCTTCGCCAAATACGAGTGCTCTTGCCAATCGTTTCGAAAAACCCGACCCTCTATTCCTTTTAAGCCGATCATTTAACTGGTTTCGCAGTTTTTCGAGTTTCGATGGGCGGATCATATGAATCGAATCCACTCTGCGAATATCTAAACGCCCTACCCATCCCTTTCGCTTATAATAGGAGTCTTCACTATATCCACCTGGCCATTCGCTTTTTTGGGGAGTCCGTAAAATGGCTTCTGTCGCGATGAAAAAGGGTGGCTCAATTGAAGGTGGATCCAAAATGTTCCCGGCAATGGAGATGGTTTCTTTATTTAAATCTGACTTGCCTATTCCATGGAAGAAGAATCGATCATTCGAATTTTTGGGCTCGATGTGAGTGATTTTCACCTCCCAGTATTGCCGCTTTTCAAAGGGAAGCTCTTCCTGTTGTATCTGTTCGCCATGGACGATTCCGGCGAACAGGAAAAGTAAACCAATAGGTATTTTATTCCGGAGCCATTGGGCAAAGAAAATAAGCATCACCCAAGCACCAAATATTTGAGTTAGGGGAATTTGAATTGGATACCACCATTGGAGGACTATTCCGGCCGAGAAGGCCGCTACCGCAAATAATAAAACCAAGGAAGACTGATTTCTTCGCCTTAGAGCTGCAGATCGGCAAGTTCCGCTATACGAGCGTCGCGGTAGTAATGTAGTAGAATATTCCGGTAACTATATCCTAAATCGCTCATTTTCATAGCTCCTTCTTGACTAAGTCCAACCCCGTGTCCAAAGCCTCGACCATTGAGATACACGGTATTCCCTTTGGTAGTTGCGTCAAAAAACGTGCTGTTTAATCGAAAATAGGCTCTAAGCTCCTTCATTCGAATTTTATTCCCAGAACAGGGCAAATAGACCCATCGCTCTTCTTGTTCGAAATTCAAATAACTGTAAACAGAATCGGGATGAAGGTCGGGACAATTATTTTTCAAATAACTTGTCCAATCGGCCCGATCGAGCTCTGAAGTCCACGAATAATGCGCACCTCCAATGCTAAACGTGTCTTCCACAGCTCTCAAATAAGGCAGAGCACTGCTCCATACATCTTCTGAATTCACGGTAAAACCTCCCGAATTACTGTGATATGCTGCGGTTACAAACTTATCGGACTTATCGACCAATACTTCCCCTTTAGTAATGAACACAGCCTTGTATACCTCGTAAGCATTTTCTGAGTAGGCCATGCTTTTATACGCCTGATGATCTACACCGTCGTTTAAGTCGTAGCCCTTTTCCTCGTGCGTGTATAAATGTTTGAAGGCATAAGTACGGGCAATAACTACTTGAGCCTTTAAGTACTCGGGGCTCAAGCTATGTCCTCCTTCCGACTCTACCACTCCAGCGACATAATCATCCATTTCAGCCACATTGATTAAGTAGAGTTTCCCTTTGATGATTTGTACTTTCAATGATCCTCGGTATAATCGTTCGTCGTCATCGACCCGAATTCGAAAACTGGAGTTGGGTAATTTCTTGCGAATTTCATAGGGCCCTTGAATTTCTCGAGCCACACCATTCGCTTTTACCACCATTTTACCTGATAGTATACTCATTGTCACCAAGCTGCGGTGGTCAATATCAATGACTTCTTTGCCGCTTTGAAAAAGTCCATACGAACCCTTTTCAACTTTTAAAACGGCGGTTTTCACAGCTATATCTGAATAGAGGTTCACCCGAATCGTTCGGCCTACGGCCGGATGTAAAAGTGCGCAAAAAAAGAATAAACAGAGTCTTTTAATCATGCCTATTAAGTGTGTCCCAAATTCCTTCAGCCGTTTTTTCCGAGGCCCCTCCTCCGCCAAGAATGACTCGGAGTTCTTCGTATTTTTCTTTCAATATGGTTCTTTCCTTGACTTGCAGCAAACGGGTTATTTCATTCTCTAAACTCTTTGGGTTAAATCCGTGCTGTATGAGCTCCTTGATCATTTCTTTCCCGTAAATCAAATTAACCAAAGAAATGAACTCAATATTGACAAGGTACTTAGCGATGTGATATGTGGTCCATGTTGTTTCATAACAAACGACTTGAGGCACATCAAAAAGCGCCGTTTCAAGGGTAGCTGTCCCACTTGCAACCACCGCTACTTCTGAATTGTTTAGCAGGTCGTATGTCTGATTGTACACAATAGAAACGGATGCCCCTTGCGTCCACTGCGCGTACGTTTCTGGGCCAATACTTTTGAGTCCGGCAATCACTACTTGATAATCGCCAAAAGCTTTAAGCCCTTGTAGCATTTTCGGGAGAATTCTTTTCAACTCTTGTAGCCGGGAACCGGGTAATAATGCAATAATCGGACGCTCATCTAAACCATTGGCCTCTTTAAATGCTTGGGTTTCTTTCAGCTCAATTTGAGGTAGCGCATCGAGCAAGGGATGACCGACATAATCAACTTCATAATCGTATTTCGCATAAAAATCCTTTTCAAAAGGGAGGATCACAAACATGCGGTCGACATACTTTTTGATTTTATAGACCCGTTTCTTTTTCCACGCCCAAACTTGTGGCGATATGTAATAGAACACTTTTAGGCCCAGTTCATGACAGAACTTGGCCATGCGAAGGTTGAAACCCGGATAATCGACTAAAATGACCGCATCGGGCCGATAGGCCGCAATATCCTTTTTTGCCCAGCTTAGTAGGCCTAGAATGGTTCTTATGTTGGCCGCAACTTCTTGGAATCCCATGAAGCT
>CBFHRK010000144.1:0-3204 GCA_965658225.1 Flavobacteriales bacterium
ATGTCGGAGTTGGCTATACTTGCCATTCCATTTAAATCTAAATAGACATCTATATCCTGACACAAGGCTGTTGGAGCAGTAACATCAAGAACGGTTACGTTTGCTGTACAAGACGCTGATTGTCCATTCGCGTCTGTTCCAGTTAATACAACCGTATTTACGCCGAGATCATTACAATCGAAATTGGTTTGATCCAGCGCAAGGGCTAAATTCCCGCACGAGGCATTACTTCCACCGTTGATATCGGCTGTAGTTATTGACACTTGACCAGAGGCGTCTAGTTGTACCGTTATGTCTTGACAGCTCACCGCCGGTCCTCCTTGATCATTTACGGTAACTGTTGAATAGCAGCTTGAGCTATTGCCTTGACCATCCGTAGCGGTAACTAAAACCGAATACGTTCCGAGCTGAGTACAATTGAATCCGCTGATATTCGTGGTTAATGAAACGGGGCCGCAATTGTCCGAAACATTCGCAACTAAATCGTTCGGATCAACGCTTACACTTCCTCCTATGCCGACACTGTAGGTCCAAGGCTGGCACGTAATCGAAGGTGGTGCATTGTCTATTACGGTGACCGTAGCTGTCGCACTCGCTGTATTTCCACTGGCATCGGTTCCAGTCAAAATAACGGTATTGACACCGATATTGGAGCAGTCAAAGGTAAGCGATGAGCTACCTACAGATAAGGTAGTAATCGAGGTAGTTGTGGTTATCACCGGCTGCGATAAATTCAGGTTCAGCAAGATACACTCGTCGGTGCTGCCGTTGTCAATATCCCCTGCAGTAACTGTTGCTAACCCATTGGCATCGAGGGCTACCGTTACATTTTGAGCGATAACATTCGGTGGCGTTTGATCGAGAACCGTTACCGTAGCAACGCAATTCGACTGATTACCTGAAGCATCCGTTACCATTAGGGTGATTAGATTCGTTCCTACGTCTGCGCATCCAAATAACTGATTACTTAGACCTAATGTTACGGCAGAACAGTCGTCGCTACTTCCAGCATCGATGTCAGAGGTTGATATCGAAGCCATTCCACTTGCGCTTAGCGCAACAGTAACATCTTGACAAAGAGCCGTTGGGGCATTTGCATCAAGAACCGATACTTGACTGGTACAGGTGCTCACATTTCCATTATTATCGATAACAGTAAGGGTCACCGTATTGAGTCCGACCGTTGAGCAATCAAACTGAGTTTTATCAATACTTAATGCTGAAATACCGCAAGCATCGGAACTGCCATTATCCACCATTGAAGGAGTTAAGGTAGCTTGACCATTGCCGTCTAGAGTCAGCGAAACGTTTTGACAAAGGGCGTTGGGAGCTGTATTATCAACCACCGTCACTACAGCTGTACATTGGTCCGATTGGCCATAAATATCCAAAATAGTCAAGGTAACCGTATTCGTTCCGATATTGCTACAATCAAAGCTGGACGGATTAACCGATAAGGTGTATGGGATTGTATAATTACTTCCAGAACCACCATCCACTTCAGTTGGAAGTAATGTATACTGACCGTTTCCATCCAGTGAAATAGTAATATCCTGACAAACTGCCGTTGGAGCACCAGAAGTAAGGGTGAATGTCGAAGTGCATGTACTTGAATTCCCATTTACGTCCGTAACTGTCATCGTAACGGTATTCGCTCCCAAATTAGCTGAGGTAAATACGGTCTGACTCAAAACCGTAGTTGCTACGCCACAAATATCGGAGCTACCGTTATTTATGTCAGAAACATCCAGCGTATAGGTTCCCGAGAAGGGCAATTGGGCCGCAAAATCACTACATATTGCGGTTGGAGGCGTTACATCCTCAACTGTTACGGTTGACGTGCAAGTACTCACATTTCCATTTACATCCGTAACGGTTAGGGTCACTGTGTTCGCTCCCACATTGCTGCAAGTAAAGCTCGATGGTGCAACAGTCACACTTGCTATTCCGCAAGCGTCATTACTTCCATTATCTATATCCGCTGTGGTGATACTTACCGAACCAGTTGCGTCGAGTTGAACAGTTGCATCTTGACACAAGGCTACAGGAGCAACATTGTCTTCAACGGTCACCGTTGCCGTGCATGATGAAGTATTTCCCGATTGATCCGTGACGGTTAACGTGACGGTATTGGCTCCTACTTCCGAACAAACAAAACTCGTTTTGTCCAGCGCAACGCTGGCTACCGTACAGTTATCACTTGAACCATTATCAATGTCAGACGTCGATATGGTCGCGTTGCCTGAAGCGTCGAGTTGCACCGTTACATCCTGACAGACCGCAACCGGATCAATATTGTCTACTACAGTTACCGTTATTGTACAAGAGGTTTGAACGTTACTTTGATCTGCGACGGTAATCACTACCGTATTAGCACCCAGGTTATTACAATCGAGTGTACTCGGATTTGCACTTATAAAATTCAAAGAACAGTTATCATTACCGGTAATATTTATCGGGCCGCCAGTTCCGTCTAACAACAGGGTATAATCTTGACAAGCCAATGTTGGGTGAATAGTGTCTTCAACAGTCACAATAGAAGTACATATACTTACATTTCCATTAACGTCGGTTACCGTTAAGGTTACCGTGTTTGCACCAAGTTCCGCACAAGTAAAGCTGTTCGGACTTACAGCCAACGAGGCGATACCGCAATTATCCGTCGATCCCCCATCGACATCAGTTCCTGATATCGAAATTGTGCCATTAACATCTAAGTCAACGGTAATGTCCTGACAAACTGCTGTAGGAGCTATGTTGTCTTCGACAGTTACGTTCGCGGAGCAACTGCTCGCATTTCCATTTACATCAGTTACCGTTAAGGTCACGGTATTAACTCCTACGTCTGTACAAATAAAGGCCGTTTTATCAAGGGCTATGGAGCCAATGGAACAGTTGTCATTCGACCCATTATCAATATCGGCAGTCGTAATACTCGCATTACCTGTCGCATCTAATTGGATCGTTACGTTTTGGCATAAGGCCTGCGGCGCGATGTTATCCTCCACCGTTACGGTTGCAGTGCAACTACCCACATTTCCATTTACATCGGTCACAGTTAAAGTCACTGTATTAGCTCCAACATCGGCACACGTAAATGCCGTTATATCCAATGCAATATTCGCAACAGAACAATTATCCCCAGATCCATTGTCAATGTCCGAGGTTGTAATACTCACATTACCCGTAGCATCGAGCTGAACA
>CBFHRK010000145.1:0-3123 GCA_965658225.1 Flavobacteriales bacterium
ACAAGCAGAACAACAGCGTGCTTATCCTTTTCATATTTTGTTTTGTGCGCCTCCCGGCGCGATGATTCCCGTTCTTCATTGTACTTTAGCGATCCATCCTTATGAAGAGATTTTAAAGATAGAGTTATGAGTGAACATATTGATAGCAGTAAAGCACCCAAAGCGGTTGGTGCCTACCCGCATGCCCGTAAAGTAGGAGACCTGCTTTTCTTAAGTGGTGTGGGACCGCGTACCGCAGGATCGGGCAAACACGATAGCGGAGTTCCCGGATTAAAGCTCGACCACAATGGGAATTTTGAAGCATTCGATTTCGAAGCCCAAGTGCATAGTGTATTCGCCAATGTTAAAGCGATTTTAGAAGATGCTGGAGCAAGCTGGGAAAGCTTGGTTGATATTACCGTGTTTTTGACCGATATGAAGCGCGACTTCAAAACCTTTAATCGAATTTATGCAGAGTACTTCACAGGAAATCAACCCTGTCGTACCACCTGCGCGATCACTGCATTGCCAACCCCGATTGCCATTGAGCTGAAATGCATAGCACACCTCGGATCCGACAAATAGATCACAACCATGAAGTTCGAAACAGCGCGATTAATCATCAGGCCGCTAGGCCTGGAAGATTTAAACGATTTTCACACGTATCGATCCGACGTTGAAGTAGCGCGCTATCAAGGATATGAACCGATGTCAGAAACCGATTGCTCGGCGTACCTGACGAAAAATGAGCAAACTGAATTTGGGTCACCGGGCAAGTGGAAGCAGTTTGCATTGGAACTACAATCAAATGGAAATGTGATTGGGGATATCGGAATTCACTTTCGAGAAGAAGATCCCAAAACATGTGAACTAGGCATTTCACTCCATCGCCAATATCAACGGAAAGGCTTTGCTAAAGAGGCTATGTTGGCGGTTCTTGATTATTTATTTTGCACGCTTAAAGTGCATCGTATAGCGGAAAGACTCGATTCGGAAAATGAAGACTCTATTAAACTTCTCGAATCCATCGGGTTCCGAAAGGAGGCTTTTTTTCTCGAAAACTACTTTTCCGATGGCCAGTGGAGAAGCGAACTACAATACGCCCTCTTAAATCGTGAATGGTCGAGAAACAGTAAGGTTTAGTCCGATTCGTTCTACTTCCAATCAAGCCCAAAACTGCCATCTATTTTCCTTACTTTTGCTCGCTTAAGTGGCGCAGAGAGAAGCTATTATGAAGCATTACCCAGAATACGGTCAATTGAATTTACCCTCTATAGCAGAGGAAATACTCGATTTTTGGAATCGAGAAAAAATCTTTGAACGGAGTATCACAGAACGACCCGATGATAAACCCTTTGTTTTTTACGAAGGGCCACCCTCGGCAAATGGTATGCCCGGGATTCACCACGTGATGGCACGTGCCATAAAAGATATTTTTTGCCGCTATAAAACGCTTCAAGGATATCAAGTAAAGCGAAAAGCGGGTTGGGATACCCACGGACTTCCCGTTGAGTTAGGCGTGGAAAAGGAACTGGGGATCACAAAAGAAGATATCGGCAAAAAAATATCTGTAGAAGAATACAATCGAGCATGTCGTGAAGCGGTCATGCGCTATACAGATGTTTGGAACGACCTTACCGAAAAAATGGGCTATTGGGTCGATATGGATGACCCATACGTGACCTACGAAAACAAGTACATCGAATCGGTTTGGTGGTTGTTGAAGCAGATTTACAACAAGGAAATGTTGTACAAAGGCTACACCATTCAGCCGTATTCACCAAAAGCGGGAACCGGACTCAGCTCCCATGAGTTAAATATGCCGGGCACGTATCGCGATGTAAAAGACACTTCTATAGTCGCGCAGTTTAAAGCCGTGCGCAACGAACATGCCGCCATGCTTGAGGGTATTGAAGGCGATGTTCATTTACTTGCTTGGACGACTACCCCTTGGACGCTTCCTTCGAATACCGCCCTAACGGTCGGACCTAAAATTGAGTACATACTAGTCAAGAGTTTTAACCAGTACACCGGAGTTCCTATTCAGGTGATTTTGGCGAAACCATTGGTCGGATATCAATTCAGCGGAAAGTTTGTAGCCGTTGATTCCGAAGAAGAATTACAGTTCTCTTTAGGCGATAAAAAGATTCCATTCTGGGTGGGTCAAAGCTGGAAGGGGACAGAGTTAGTCGGACTTCAATACGAACAGCTTCTCCCTTACGCTTTGCCGATGGAAAATCCAGAGGCCGCGTTTCGTGTTATTCCGGGTGACTTTGTAACTACCGAAGATGGAACCGGAATAGTGCATACCGCTCCTACCTTTGGTGCAGACGATGCCAAAGTAGCTGCCGATGCCGGCGTTCCTCCCTTGTTGGTTGAAGATGAAAACGGAAACGCCATTCCACTGGTCGATTTACAAGGACGCTTTACTTCCCAAATGGGCGAGTTCGCCGGAAAGTACGTCAAGAACGAATACTACTCGGACGGAGAAGCACCAGATAAGTCGGTAGATGTAGAATTGGCCATTAAACTAAAAGAAGAAAACAAGGCCTTCAAAGTTGAGAAATACGAGCACAGCTATCCACATTGCTGGCGAACAGATAAGCCTGTGTTGTACTATCCGCTCGACTCCTGGTTTATTCGCTCGACGGCGGTAAAGGACCGACTCATTGAATTGAATAAAACAATCAACTGGAAACCTGCCAGCACGGGTACAGGTCGCTTCGGAAACTGGCTTGAGAACCTGAACGACTGGAATTTGAGTCGTTCCCGTTTTTGGGGAATCCCCATTCCTATTTGGAGAACCGAAGACGGTTCAGAAGCTATTTGCATTGGTTCGGTTGAAGAATTGAAAGACGCTTGCGACCAAAGTGTAGCGGCCGGATTAATGAAGGAAAATCCCTTGGCGAGCTTTGAGCCGGGGAACATGGAGAAAAGCAACTACGAAGTCTTCGATTTACATAAAAGTCACGTTGACCCGATTATCCTTGTTAGTAGCAAAGGAGAGCCAATGACGCGCGAATCGGACCTTATTGATGTATGGTTCGATTCCGGTGCGATGCCTTATGCTCAAGTTCATTATCCTTTTGAAAACAAGGAATTGATTGATCAGAATCAGTATTTCCCGGCCGATTTTATTGCCGA
>CBFHRK010000146.1:0-3071 GCA_965658225.1 Flavobacteriales bacterium
GTTTAACACCTCCGAAAACCCAGTCAAGTGGAAGGCATTTATACCTGTAATCGCCGCTACAATTGCCTTTTTAGCCATCCGTTTCGCAGTGGTGGGCTTCCCGAAATCGGAGGTTGCCGATCAATTGATGAACAATCCGTTTCTCGAAATGAAGAGCTCCGAGAAATACGCCACCATTGTCTACACATTGGGGCAATACCTAAAGCTGAGTTTCCTTCCCTATCCGTTAACGCACGATTACTACCCCTACCATATTTCGATAATGACTTGGTCGTCGGTCGGAGTCATTATATCGCTCATTTCCATAATCGCTTTGTCCGTACTCGGAGTCATCGGACTAGTCAAGAAGAAGGTTTGGGGACTGGGAATCGCCGTTTTTTTCATTGGACTCGGACTTACTTCCAATGTACTGTTCCCGGTAGGTGTATTTATGAGCGAGCGATTCGCGTATATCTCCACCTTGGGCTGGGCATTAGGAGGAGCCTGGGTTTTCCGGAATTTCCTTTTCAAAGAATCCGATGATTGGAAAAGAATTCCCTCATTGGGCAGGGCGAGCTTAATTGTTTATTTATCGGCTTTCAGCATACTTACCGTTGCTCGAAATCGAGCATGGGAAAGTGATGATTCCCTAGTATTAGCCGATTTGGAAACGAGCTCTGAAAGTGCACGCATTAATTTCACCTACGGGAAAATGTCTTATTTGGAAGCCCTTCAAACTCCGAATATTCAAGAGCGCACCGTTCTTTTTAAGCGGTCATTAAAGTATCTGCAGAAATCGGAACAAATTGATCCGACCTTGCCCGATACGTATAATCTGCTCGCCATGGTGGGTTATTACCTCAATCGCGATCCACAAGATTTTGTTCAGAATTACTTGAGATTACTCGAATTAAATAGAGCCGTCGATATTCAGATTATGTTAAAGAATATTCAGGAACTCACGAAAGATGATGGAACAGGCAAGCAATTAGCCATCTATGAAGGACTTTACCCAGTATTGTCCGAATCATTCGATTTGAATATGATTCTAGCAACCACCTATGCTCGAATACTGAAGAAATACAATCCGGCCATTCCCTATTATCAAAAGGCCTTAGAATTAAACCCGGAGAATACTACTGCTCAACAGGATTTAGCCCTTATTTATTTTGAACAAGGTCGATACCTGGAGAGCATTGCGCAATTCAAGAAAATGCTCGCGCAAAACCCGAATAATAAGCAAGCTCAGCAATCGCTTATTCAAGCCTATCTGAGCGCTGAATTGCCGGATAGCGCAAATTACTACCGACAACAATTTCAATAAAATGGCCAAAAAGTCAAAGAATAAAAAATCGAGTGCATCGCCCAAAGGCACTATGTCGGCCAAGGTAGCCGCGATCTTTCTGTTTGCTCTAAGCGCTGTAGTTTATCTGAATACCTTGGGGCACGATTTTGCGCTCGATGACTCCATCGTGATCACGGGAAATGAATATACGGTGAAGGGATTCGCCGGAATTAAGGATCACTTGACCCAGGATAGCTTTACGGGCTTTTTTGGCAATGAACGCGATTTGGTAGCGGGCGGGCGCTACCGGCCCATGTCGCTTATATTCTTTTCCATTGAATATGCGTTGTTCGGCGAAAACGCGGGTCTGGGGCATTTCTTGAATATCGTGTACTACGGAATCTTAGTATTGCTGATTTATTTTTGGCTTTTTCGCCTTCGGCGAGATGAAGAACATCGCTGGCTATCACTTCCTTTTATTGCCGCTGTACTTTTTGCCGTGCATCCACTGCACACCGAAGTAGTTGCCAATATCAAAGGGCGTGACGATATATTCGCTCTGCTCGGTTCCATTGGATCCGCTTGGTTCGCTCTCAAATATTTCGATTATCGCAAACCGCTCGACCTTCTTTGGTCTGGATTGCTCTTTTTCTTCGGCATCATGTCCAAAGAAAATACGATCACATTTTTGGCCATTGTTCCCATGACCTTTTACTTCTTCCGCAAGCCCAAAATCAGTGACTATGCATTGACCCTTGCTCCTGCAATAATTGCCACTATTGGGTTTATGATTTTACGAGTATCTGTGGTTGGTTGGTTCGGAGGCGGACAAGCCGACAACTTAATCAACAATCCATTTATGGAAGCCACCGTTGCAGAACGCTACGGTACCACCTTTTATACACTATGGCGATATATTCGCTTGTTGTTTGTGCCGGTCGGACTCACAAGTGATTATTACCCCTACCATATTCCACTGATGGACTTCACCGATTGGCGGGTGTGGTTAGGAATAGTGTCGAATTTAGGTCTACTTGTTTGGGCCTTGATCGGACTTCCAAAAAAGAAGATTACCAGTTTTGCGATACTCTATTACTTTGCCACGCTGAGCATTGTTTCAAACCTTCCGTTTACCATTGGGGCCTTCATGAATGAACGTTTTGTCTTCATGTCTTCGGTCGGATGGTCCATAGTAGTCGCAGCCCTTCTTATTCAGTATTTAGGAAGTAAGGACGGAAACCGTGCGGCACCCAATTTGAAGTATGCTGTTTTCGGGATTGCCTTGGTGTTTTCAGTATTAACCGTGGCTCGAAATCGAGATTGGAAAGACAACTTCACCATTTTCTCAACCGATGTTCAGACTTCCGAAAACAGTAGTAAAGCACACCTTGCCTACGGTACTCAAGCGATCCGAAAGGCTATTGCAATGCCGGCGGGTCAGGAACGTAATCGATTGTTGAACGAGGGAATTAGTCATGTCGAACGAGCCCTTGAAATTTATCCGGACTACATTGAGGCGCTGTCGGAATACGGAACCATAAAGTTTAATCAAGGGAAAATTGATGAAGCAATTGATTTGTATCTCCGTTGTATGGATGTTCGGAACAATGCCGATAATCGCAAAGTCATGCTTTCGAACATCAATTACGTTTTTGAACGAGTCGATCAGCCCAAGAAGTATATCGATGCACTTGAGCGATTCATGGAATACGATACCTTGGGAGCGCAACCTCGTATTTTCCTGGGTACCATATACGTGAATGATGTTCCCAACTATCCAAAGGCGGAAGCACTTTTTAGGGAGGCT
>CBFHRK010000147.1:0-3034 GCA_965658225.1 Flavobacteriales bacterium
GCCCTCCCCTCTCAGGTCCGCCAGCTTTAGCTGGCAGTCCTGTTCTTCAGCATATCGCAACAAACAGACGAAGTCCGACGGGCTTGATGATTCTTTGTTAAGCCCTCCCCTCTCAGGTCCGCCAGCTTTAGCTGGCAGTCCTGGAATTCATTTTTTGACTTTTCAAGCTTGCTTGGAAAAGTACGTAACGGAAAAACCAAGCGAAGCGCGGCCTTTGTTCTTCTTGTTAAGCCCTCCCCCTCTCAGGTCCGCCAGCTTTAGCTGGCAGTCCTGTTCTTCAGCACATTGCAACAAACGAAACGAAGTCCGACGGGCTTGAAAACTTCTTATACACGCGCTCTTCCGTACGTTACTTTAGTCACTTAAAATTCGGCGAACCTCTTCTAACTTTGATCAAAATAACTCCTCATGAAAAAGGTAATCTCGTTACTAACGATAAGTATTCTTATTTCTTTTCAAAATTGGGCCCAACTACCCTTTGATATCCACCTCGAAGAAGTAACCGGAAACAATTTACCCGCCGTTCAAAGTTTTGCTTGGGCGGAAGATTCGGTCGGAAGAATTCTCATTATCGCCGGTAGAACGGACGGACTCCATCGCAGGCAACCTTGGGCCGCATTCGACCCCGCCGACAATAACGACCAGCTTTTTGTGATCGATACGGCAGGCACACTCTTAGCAGGTGCAGCGTTGACAGATTTACCCACCGATCTGCAAGATCAATTGCAAAGCACAAACCCCGAATTTATTCAAGTAGATCAGCGACTTGTATTCATCGGTGGCTACGGTTACCGCAATGAAGCGAACGATCACTCCACCTTTGACCGAGCGGTCGTGATTGATGTCGACCCACTCGTAACCAGCCTGTTGAACCAGCAAAATATAAGTAGTCACTTCTCTTCTATTTCAGATTCTCTTTTCGCCGTCACCGGCGGATATTTAGGTTTCCTCAACGACACCTTTTACTTGGTGGGCGGACAATACTTCCACGGCCGATACAACCCTATGGGACCCACACACGGACCCGGATTCGTTCAAGAATATACCAATGCCATCCGGAAATTCACGCTTGATCTAAATTCAACCAGTCCTGCTATTACGTCGAGGAACGAATGGAACGACCCGGCCTTATTGCATCGGCGCGATTTCAACATGGCCCCGCAAATCTTTCAAAACAACGAACGTGGATTCACCGCTTTTACGGGAGTATTTCAACCGGTTACCGATTTACCTTGGTTGAATTTGGTGGACATCAAGCCGACAGGCTATGAAGAAGTGCCTGGAGCACAGCAACAATTGAATCAATACCATACCGCTCACTTATCGGTTTACGATGAGCTGAATCAGCAAAACAGAACTGTATTTTTCGGCGGAATGGCTCGCTTTTACCCAGACGCATCGGGAAACCTCATCGACGATACCAACGTGCCGTTTGTTACGACCATTTCGTGTATAAGTCGCGCCCCTAATGGCAGCGCCACAGAAACCTATTTTTCAGAAGAAATGCCAGGATTACTGGGTTCGGGAGCCGAATTCATTCCGAATATGAACGCGAATTACGACCACCAACACATTCTACATTGGGCAGGTAGCGAAACGCAGCCACTCTTGGCCGGATATATTTATGGAGGAATAGAAAGCACGGCTCCTAATATCTTCTTCATAAACGACGGCACCCAAAGTTCAGCGAGCCATCGCTGGTTTAAAGTATGGCTAAATCCACAACCTGCGTCAGAAAATGAATTAGAAGTTGGACAGCATCAAGAATGGGTACGCATTTATCCGAATCCGCCGGGTGCCGAGCTCGTTCTGCACTTCGACGGTGCCGGCAAAACGGCCCATGTAACCTTGATCGATCCTATGGGTAAAGTGCTGTACAAAGATCAATTCGACGTAAAAGGATCCACGGAAATTACTATTCCTCTATCGCCTAGCCATGGGCGCCGATACCTCGTTCAAATTGAATCGGCCGGAAAAACGTTCACAAAGTGGATTCATGCACACTAAGTATTCAACTTACGGTTGAATTTGCTGTAATCGGATAAACGCAATGTCCAAAAGGGGCATTTTGGTATTCGTGGCTGGCCCCGACCTCATAGAGTTTTGGAGCAATCTAAAATTCTATAAAAATGAAAAAAGCACTATTATTTGTTTGCGCTGGCCTCGTGTTCGCCGCATGCTCCAAAGACGCACCGGTGCCTAACGGCACGATGCCCAATCAAGAAATCGTTTCCATTGAGGAAATGCAATCGTTAACCTTTGACTTAATTACTCGAATACAAAAGTACTCGGGCGATACGGATCAACTGGCCACCGCACTCAGCCGCCGAAATTTTGAGTACGTTGACCAAGAATTAAAAATTTCGGCGGCGGTTCAGTTGCGCTGGTCACAAATGCTTCAGCCTATTGAACCCCAACCCACCAACGAGCAGGATATAAAAGCCGCACACATCCGCTGGAAAAGCATCATCGAATCCATTCAAAACCACCCCGAATGGAGCACTTTTAAACCGACCAACCGCGCTCCCGTTTGCTCGCAAGCATACTACCAAGCATTACAAGATTGCCCCGACGATAAATACAGTTACATGAACTGTTTTATTGACGCCTATTGCAATTACTGCTCCGGCCCCGAGACTTTGGTTCTCTGTGCCGCTGTCACTTTGTAAATCCCAAAAATTCGCCATCTTCGCAACATGCGGGTTTGGCGAATTGTACTATTCTTTTTTCTTACCTCTTTATCATCTCTTGGGCAACCTATATTAAGTGCTCAAGAAGCGGTTGCCATTGCACGCACACGCGGATTTTTGCACCAATCGATCTACCGTAAAGCCAATGCAGCGGCGAACGAAATGGCCGGAAACAAAACGCTTGACCCGCTCGAATTTGAGTTCTTCCGAGGTGAATTCAACGGCCCCTACCCCTCCGACTTTCAAGCATTGGCCAAACAGAATTTCGGAAACATTTTCGATCAAATCTACCTCGGGAAATGGAATAAGAGTCGACGGGAAAATATCGAGGCGCAAATGAATTT
>CBFHRK010000148.1:0-2901 GCA_965658225.1 Flavobacteriales bacterium
CGCAGCTCAGCTTCGGATATTTCCACAATTTCCAACGCAACACCTATGAGGCCAGCGTAGAGGTCTTCTACAAGCAAATGGACAACCTCATCGAATACCGCGAAGGGGCTTCTCCCAACGAGAACATTTCCGATAACCCCGATAACAACCTCACCTTCGGATCGGGCGAATCGTACGGGGTCGAACTTTTTATTAAAAAGAATTCGGGCCGACTCACCGGTTGGATCGGCTATACCTGGTCTAAATCGATTCGTTTCTTCGACGACCTCAACAACGGGAAATCGTTCTTGGCCATTTACGACCGACCGCACGATATCTCAGTGGTGGGGAACTACAAATTAAACGAGAAATGGAGTGTGGGTGCTGTATTCGTATACGGATCGGGAGCCAACTACACCCCGCCCAAATCGCGCTTTTTGATTAACGGTCAACTCTATACAGAATGGGGCGATCGCAACACGAAACGCCTGCCCGCGTATCACCGGCTCGATTTAGCCGCCACCTATATCGCTCGAAAAACGGAACGCTTTGAATCGTCGTTCGTATTCAGCATTTACAATGCCTACAACCGCCAAAACCCCTTCTTTATTTATTACGAAGAACAGGGCCGAATTTCTCAGGGAACCTACGGCTTGCAACCGCGTCAGGTAACCTTGTTCCCCATTATTCCGTCCGTAACCTGGAATTTCAAGTTCTTATGAAGCTATTTAAAAATATATTCGCTGCTCTTCTCCTTCTCGGCCTCACGGCCGGATGCGAAAGCGATATCGAAATTGAACTCGATGCTTTCGAAGACCAAATTATTGTGGAAGGCTACATGGAAAGCGGTGAAACTGCCCGCGTGTTCCTCACCCGAAACATCGGCTTTTTTGATCCCATCGGCGTAGAACTCATTGAGGACGTGGTGGTCGACGACGCTATTGTGGTTATCACCGATGGCGATCTCCGCGATACCTGCGTGTTGGTCTTCGCGCAAAACTACCTCCCGCCCTATTTCTATCAAGGGCAATCCATTATCGCCAAAGAAAACCACCGCTATGGCTTGGAAATTTATGTGGGAACCAAAACGCTCACAGCTACAACCTATGTACCCGAAGCTATTCCCTTAGATTCTCTGTGGTGGTATGCCGATGAGCTGCATTACAATGAAATCGATTCGGTCGGGCCTATACGCTATCAATACACCGATCCCGACACTTTAGGGAATTATTACCGACTGTATTACCGACGCTTACAAACTGACCCTATTCCCTATTCAACAAGCGGACCCGTGCGGAGCGATCGAATCGTGAACGGGCTTACCTACGAATCGGATATCTATCGAGGGCGCACCCTCGACGAACGCTATCTGACAACCCCTGGTGAAGAAATTGCCGATAAATTTCGCTTCTATTCGGGGCAAATTGTGGAGATCCGATGGAACGCCATTTCGCGCCACACCTATGAGTTTTGGCAGTCATTGCGCGATAACGAAGCCGCAGATGCCTTTGGATCATCGCAAAACCTGTCTTCGAACATCGACGGCGGAATTGGTATTTGGGGCGGATACGGGGTTTCTATTGACACTGTTTATATCCCATAGTAAGTTTGTAACCTGAATGACATACAGAAGCCAATGACTTTCCTAATTTTGTAGGGTCATTTAAAGAATAGAGCAATGAGCAACGAAATAGAAAAACTAGACTGTGTTATCGTAGGATCAGGTCCGGCCGGATATACGGCCGCCATATATGCCGCACGCGCCGATCTTAAACCAGTTATGATTCAGGGGATGCAACCCGGTGGACAATTAACAACGACAACCGAAGTAGACAACTTCCCTGGCTACCCGAACGGAATTACGGGTCCGGCCATGATGGAAGAACTAAAGGCACAAGCCGAGCGCTTTGGAACCGAAGTACGTTGGGGCATGGTTACAAAAGTTGACCTAAGCGATGAGCCGGGCGCATACCACAAACTGTGGGTCGACAACAAAACGGAAGTACACGCGCGCACGATCATCATTTCTACGGGAGCCTCAGCAAAATACTTGGGTCTTGAGTCGGAGCAAAAATTCATGGGATCGGGAGTTTCTGCCTGTGCCGTTTGTGACGGATTCTTTTACAAAGGTTTGGATGTAGCGATTGTAGGTGGTGGTGATACTGCTGCTGAAGAAGCTACTTATCTTGCTAAATTGTGTAAGCACGTGCACATGATTGTTCGTCGCGACGAGTTGCGCGCTTCAAAAGCCATGCAGCATCGCGTGTTCAACACCCCTAACATTACCGTTCACTGGAACACCTCTACGGAAGAAGTATTTGGTGAAAATGTAGTGCAGGGAATTCGTACCGTGAACAACGAAACCGGTGAAAAGAATGAATTGGCCGTAGACGGGTTCTTTGTAGCCATTGGGCACAAGCCGAATACAGACATCTTCAAAGGTCAGCTCGACATGGACGATGTGGGTTATTTAATTGCCCAGCCAGGATCTACGAAAACCAAAAAGCCAGGCGTATTTGCTTCGGGTGATGCTATGGATAAAATATATCGCCAGGCAGTAACTGCTGCCGGAACGGGTTGTATGGCTGCTTTAGATGCCGAGCGCTATTTAGGCGAGCACGAATCGGTGGCGAGCAATACAGAAGAAGCGGTAGCGAACTAAGCGATCCTCTTTTTTAAGAAATGGCAAAGCCGCTCACCAATGAAGGAGAGCGGCTTTGTGTTTTTCGGGTAATTACGGATCTATAAGCCGGATTCTGTATCCCACCGAAGTGGGCGTTTGTCATTTATCTAGCCTTGCACTCGCGTACAAGATCGGAACGACCTACCCCCCGGTTCGAGCGAGCAGCCCTCAATCCCGGTATACACGATCTTTCAACCCATAGAGTTTACCCAGCTTGCACAGTCGCCTGCGCAACTGGT
>CBFHRK010000149.1:0-2840 GCA_965658225.1 Flavobacteriales bacterium
CGAAATAGCGGTGTTTCCTGCTTTGTGCTGTAAAGAGCGATCCCAATCGTTCATTCCGAGAGGAATAGCTAATTGTCGCTCAACTTCATCGTATATATTTTGGCCCGTTTTTTCTTCGAATACATAACCCGCCACATTGAAGTCCCAATTGCTATACAGCCAATAAGTCCCGGGTTTTTGCGAACCGCGCTCGGGAGCGTACTCTTGCATGCCGCCGCCATAGCCTTCTGGGTGATAAACACCAGAGCGAGCCGACATTAGATCCTGCACATTAGCCGATTTTTCAATGGGTAGAATACCTTCTACATCATCAATCTGCAGGTCTCCGATGGTTTCTGAAAGATCAATGGTTCCATTTTCCACATGTTCACCGTAAAGCATGGCCAAAACACTTTTCCGGCAGGAAGCGATGTAACTGATTTCTTCAATATCGCCGTACTCGAATACGACTTTTCCACGGTGAATTATCATTACTCCGGTCACCACAGTGCTGTCCCGAATATAGCTTCGGTAGGTCTTTAAGGCGTCTTTATTCCAATCGGCCAATTGTGCTTCATCGGCGTACTCCCAATCCTTTCCAGGTGCATTTTGTGCAATTAGCGAGTAGGAGAGCGCGCTAAGTAGCACTGCGAACAACATTTTCTGAACGATCATTTTTCTTTTATTTCGGTTCGAACGATTACTTCTTCATGCAGGGTTTTGTGAACCGGACACTTGTTCGCAATTTGCAACAAGCGATTTCGCTGCTTCTCATCTAAATCGCCTTTAAGTTCTATAACCCTATCGAAGTGGTCTACTTTCTTGGCGTTTTCTTCTACGTCTTTGCAGTCGTCGGCATGACTCTTATGGTGGTCGACGTGAACGATTATTTCATCTAAAGGCCATTTTTTTAAATCGGCATACATCCTTAAAGTCATGGCGGTGCACGCTGTGAGTCCGGCCGAGACGAAGTCGTAGGGCGTTGGACCAAAATCTTGTCCACCCACATCTTTCGGCTCATCGGCTAAAAAACGATGAGGGCCTACTTGTAATTCTGTCGTGTATTTTTCACGGCCCAACCTACCAACAACATCGTGCTTTGATTTTAAATCTATCTCAACGCTTGAGGGTAGGTAACGCGCTGCCCAAGTGGCAATTACGTCGCCCACATAAAGCGAATCGGCAGCATTAGTCAATAGGTGGTCGGCACCATCTAAGGTGACAAAACTCTTGGGATGATGCGCTGCGGTGTAGAGTTCTTTTGCATTGCTAATTTCCACCGTTTCATCTTGCGGCGAGTGCATAATCATAATCGACTTTCGCATCGATGGCAGAATTTCGTTCAATTTATTCTGTGACAAATCGTCCAGGAATTCTTTCTTAATGGTGAATGGTCGCCCTCCAATATTGACCTCAGCTGCGCCCGTTTCGATGATTTTTTCTTCAGCATCCTTCACGAGGTGTTTTACGTGTTCTGGTTCCGAAGGAGCCGCAATAGATACAATGGCTTTTACGGATTCGAGCTCATTGCCTGCAAAATAAACGGCGGCTCCTCCTAATGAATGGCCAATAAGAAGGGTCGGCGCTTTATGAAGTTGGGTTAGGTATGCTGCCGCGTCGAGTAGGTCGTTGACGTTGTGACTGAATGTGGTTTCTTCAAAATCGCCTTCACTATTGCCGAGTCCGGTGAAATCGAACCGAAGAACGCCCAATCCTTTTTGGGTGAGGGCGCGACTAATATTTTTGACTGCGCTGATGTTTTTTGAGCAAGTGAAGCAATGCGCGAAAAGCGCGAAGTTTTCGGGGTGTTGATCGAGCGGAAGGTCGATTCGTGCCGCTAGGCGCTCGCCAGATCGATTCGTAAAAGTGATATTTTGCGTATTCATGTTCGAAGATTAGTCGATTAAGTTACCTTTTCGCAAGTTTGCATGAAAGTATCAATCAATAGGTCATGGGAAAGACATCAACATCGGTTTACAAAGGCGGCTTACGAACGGAAAATACGCATTTAAGAAGCGGTTCAGTAGTCTTAACGGATGCACCAACAGATAATCGGGGGAAGGGTCAGGCTTTTTCTCCGACCGATTTATGTGCCACGTCCTTAGCCAATTGCATGCTCACAGTTATGGGCATCAAGGCTGAAGATCATGGTTGGGATTTGAGAGGTGCCACGGCGACTGTTGAAAAAGAAATGGCATCGGATCCGAGAAGAATTGCGGTGATTCGCATCGTAATTAGGGCCTCACGGCCCGATGACTCCAAAGCCATTCCAATTCTGGAACGCACTGCAAAAGATTGTCCGGTGGCAAAAAGCCTGCATCCAGATCTTGTTCAAGAAGTTTCGTTTGAGTGGGAATAGTCTATAAAAGACTTTTTATGACCCCAGTAACCACACCAGATATGCGAAAGTCCATGTAGGCGTCAATTTCGAGCGGACTAAACGCGCTATTTTCTGGAACTAGGTATACGCTTTGCCCTTTTTTAGAAAGACGTTTTACAGTAAAGTCACCGTTTACAACCGCCAATACTATTTGTCCGTCTTCAGGGGTAATGCTTTTGTCTACCACAAGTAAATCGCCCGAGTCTATTCCGGCATCGACCATGCTTTGCCCATTTACGCGAACACAAAAGCTATCGCGCGGATTCAAAACTAAGTCTCTATTGAGGTCGATCGTCCGATCAACGGTTCCCGTAACATAAGACGGGCTTCCAGCGCTAACGCTGTAGTCGAATAGGGGAAGTGAGATGGTTGGACCGCTATTGAGGTGCTGAACTTGCATAGGACCAAGATAGCTAAAAATAAAGACAGGCTTAAGACGTGATTGTAATGAATGTGCCAAGATAGACTTAGATGCGCTTCA
>CBFHRK010000150.1:0-2826 GCA_965658225.1 Flavobacteriales bacterium
ATTCGGTTGAGCGCGGAACCATTGAAATAAACCACTTGAACGCACAACGCGAAATCAAAGTAGAAGCCGATATTGGCGACCCCAGTATTTCGGCGAGTGATATAAACAGCGAACTACAAGCTTCTATTTTGCCGGTGATTTTAGCCAAATATCCGACCGTTAGGGCGAGCTTCGACGGACAAAACCGCGAGGCACAAAAAACACAGCAGTCCGCAGCCACAGCAATGCCCGTTATTTTTATTCTGATTATCGCTGTAGTCACTTTTACCTTCCGAAGCCTAGGTCAAACAGTGGTTATTTTCTCTTTAATCCCTTTCAGTTTCATCGGTGTCAGCTGGGGCCATTTCCTTCACGGAATGCCCTTGTCTATTTTCTCCTACCTCGGAATCATTGCCCTTATTGGAATTATTGTGAACGACTCCCTCGTTTTGGTGAGTAAAATGAACATCTTTTTGAAAGAAGGCATGCCGTTTAAGGAGGCCGTTTTTCAAGCAGGAATGGTTCGGTTTCGAGCGATCTTTCTCACGTCCATAACTACCATTGCCGGACTCGCACCGCTTATGATTGAGAAGAGCTTCCAAGCGCAATTCTTGGTTCCCATGGCGGTTGCGGTATCCTATGGTATAGGAATAGCCACCGTTATTACTTTAATCATGTTGCCCGTAATGCTGGTGGTTCGAAACGAATTTAATCGACGCTTCCACTGGCTTTGGCATTGGGGTCCGGGCAAACCGCTTCCCTCTGCCGAGGGGATGGAGCCAGCCGTTAAAGAAAAGTACTGGGAAAAGCTTCAAAACGATAAAAGAGGAATCGATGAAAATTAAAGGAACACTGCTTGCATTGCTCTTGATTTCAACGGCTACCTTCGGTCAAGACGTCCTTCAACTCGATCAGGTAATCCAAATCTGCTTGGAGAAAAACTACGATGTTGTTGTCGCGCGAAATTCGGCCGAAATCGCTGAGAACGCGGCGGTGATGGGTAATGCCGGACTTGTGCCAACGGTTTCCCTAAACGGGTCGGCGAGCTATTCAATCAATGATACAGAACTCGAATTTGCAGGAGACATCCCTCCGAATAATGTTGAAGGAGCGCAATCGCAGGGCATCGGGGCAAACATCGGATTGAACTATATTTTGTTCGACGGTCTAGGGACCATTTATTCGTATAAAAAGCTTAAAAATTCGGCCGTTATTGGCGATTTAGAAGCCAGGTATACCATTGAAAACACTTTACTCAATGCTGTTGTCACGTATTACAATGTGGCTCGATTAAAACAACAATTCGATATATCACAAAGCAACCTCGATATCTCTCGCGACCGATTGAAACGGCAAGAGGCAGGCTATGATTTCGGGTCGAGCACGAAACTCAACGTTCTCAACGCAGAAGTCGATTACAACTCAGATTCCGTAAGCGTTTTGTTGGCGAAACAAAGCTGGTTGAATGCACGGCGCGATTTAAACCAATTACTCGGTTTTGAAATAGATTCAGAGTACGATGTAGACACAACGGTTGCCTATGCATTGGGTATCAACCTCGATTCTATCATGAACAGTTCGCTTCAAAACAATGCCTTATTGCTTGCGGCCGCTTATCGTGAACAGGGAGCCGATTTTGATATTAAGCGCGCCCAAGGACAGCGATATCCTCGACTCGATTTAAATGCGAACTACGGTTACAACGGTACAAATAACGATGCGGGAATACTTTTACAGCAGCAGAATATCGGCCTAACGGCCGGACTAACACTTCGGTGGATACTCTTCGATGGAGAACGAATAGACGCTCAGGTAAAGAATGCACAACTCGCCTATGAAAGCTCCCAAGAGCTGCGCGAGAAAACCAAAACAGGAGTCGAAAGAGACGTGAAAAACGCCTGGGGTAATTACGAAAACGACCTCATGATTTTGGCCATCGAAGAAATCAATGTGTCTACGAACAAGGTCAACTTTGAGCGCAGTCAAGAGCAGTTTACCCGTGGCCAAATCACCAGTACCCAGTTTCGAGAAGCCCAACGTAATTTGGCCCTGGCCAAAATCAATTTAAATAATGCCCGATACACCTTAAAACTAAGTGAGCTTGAGCTCATCCGCCTATCGGGCCGATTACTCCAATAAACACCGTCCTATGAATGTATTGAAAAGCACCTGCTTAGGCTTTGCCATGGCGATCGCATTAGTATCCTCAGCTCAACCCGATCGATGGCAACAAAGAGCCGAGTACATAATGGAAATCGACCTCAACGTTGAATCGAACCAGTTTACGGGAAGGCAAAAACTTACCTATTTCAATAATAGTCCCGAAACGCTTGACCGCGTATTTTATCATCTTTATTTAAATGCTTTTCAACCGGGATCCATGATGGATGTGCGTTCGCGAACGATCTCCGATCCAGATAAAAGAATTCAGGACCGAATTTATTCTTTGGGTCCTGACGAAATAGGCTATCACCAGATTAAAACCCTCACCCAAAACGGAAAACCGGTAGATTTCTCGGTGAAAGGAACTATTCTCGAGGTGGAGCTCAACGCACCCATCCGCCCGGGTAAGAGGGCGGTATTCGAAATGGAATTTGAAAGCCAAGTGCCCGTTCAAATTCGTAGGAATGGACGAAACAACAAAGAAGGCATCGACTTTTCTATGGCTCAATGGTATCCAAAAATGTGCGAATTCGACTACGAAGGATGGCACGCTAATCCGTATATAGGGCGCGAGTTTCACGGCGTTTGGGGCGATTTCGATGTCAGTATTACACTCGATTCTTCCTATACCGTTGCAGCTACAGGGTATTTAGAACCCGTTCGGCCTGCGGCCGGAAAGAAAAC
>CBFHRK010000151.1:0-2798 GCA_965658225.1 Flavobacteriales bacterium
CGGAACGAGTTAATTGATTTTGTGGCGCAATCGGATCGATTTGTGCCGCACTTTCACATCCCGCTGCAAAGCGGGAGCGATACCTTGCTAAAAGTAATGAAGCGTCGCTACCTGAGTAACTTGTACTCGGAACGTGTGGATCGGATTCGAGACACCATGCCCAATGCCTGTATTGGCGTCGATGTCATTGTGGGGTTCCCAGGAGAAACAGATGAGCTATTCCTAGAAACGTACAACTTTCTAAACGAGCTAGATATCAACTACTTACATGTTTTCACCTACAGCGAACGACCCAATACAGAAGCTGCTGAAATGGATGGCGTAGTGCCAAAAAACGTGCGCCACAAAAGGAGTAAAATGCTTCGCGTATTGTCGGCCAAGAAGCGACGCGCATTCTACGAATCACAACTTGGCCAATCGTTTGAAGTTCTTTTTGAAGGAGAAAATAAAGAGGGATTCATTCACGGATTTACCGAAAATTACGTGAAGGTGAAAACTCATTGGGACCCAGCCCTGGTGAATACAAAAGCTTTTGTTAAACTGACCGATATCGATGAAGATGGATTGGTTCGATTTGAAAAGATTGAAGAACCACAATGGGCAAACGCATGAAGACAATAGCCGTTTTTTGTGGCGCATCTATGGGCAACGACCCTAAATACAGCGCTATGGCGAAGGCCGTCGGCAGCTATATGGCCGCTCAAGGTTTTTCATTGGTTTATGGTGGCGGAAAGGCCGGACTCATGGGAACTATTGCCGATGCTGTTTTAGCCGGAGGAGGCGAAGTTTACGGGGTTATTCCCGATCGAATGGTTCAGGCCGAACGCGCGGATACCGGAATTACGAAATTGTACGTTGTTGAATCAATGCACGCACGCAAATCGCTCATGGCTCAGCTCGCCGATGGTTTTATCGCCCTCCCGGGCGGATTAGGAACTTTGGATGAGCTATTCGAAATCCTTACTTGGAATCAACTCGGTATTGTTTCAAAACCGGTCGGACTCCTGAACTTCGATGGCTATTTTGACCCATTAATGAATATGGTTCAGCAAATTTCGGAGCAAGGATTCTTGCATGCCCTTCGGCCCGATGAGTTGCACCGATCGTCGGATATTTCGGAATTATTAAAAATGATGAAGCTTTAAAATTCGCGCTATGATTACTTTTCAATATACGTTTGAAGTTCCAGAAGATCAGCACGCCGCTTTTGAAGAGTCGTGGCAGAAAATCACGGAAATTTACCTCCACTACTCCAATAGTCGAGGAAGCAGATTGTGGTTCGATGAAAGCACAGGCCACTACGTCGCCGTTGCGTTTTGGCCCAGTATTGAAGAGTACAATGATCGTCAGAACAGAATTCCGAAAGACAATCATGAATTGAACAAATGGAATGACGCCATGGATGCTACGGGGTGTGAAGTAATTGAGCGCAGGGAGTTACGCGACCGCATCAACCTCTGGAAATGATCATAGACCTCGAAAAACTAACGCTAGAAGCAAAAGACATTGCAGCGGAAACCGGCGCATACATCGAGGCGGAGCGCGAACGCTTCAACGCTTTTGAGCACGTGGAACGAAAAAGCCTCAACTCGCTCGTGAGCTATGTCGATAAAACGGCTGAAGAAAAGCTCGTTGAAAAATTAGGTGCCTTAATTCCTGAAGCCGGTTTTGTAACCGAAGAGGGAACCGCGTCTGAAAGTGGTGAAGACTGGTTGTGGATTATAGATCCGCTCGACGGAACCACAAATTACATTCACGGCATTCCCTGCTATGCGGTAAGTATCGGCCTAACCTACAAGGGGGTATTGCAAGTAGGTGTCGTTTATGAAATCACGAAAAACGAAAACTTTTACGCTTGGAAAAACGGTGGCTGCTGGTTAAACGGCAAGCGCGTTTATGTGAGTCCACAGGAAAACTTTGCTGCATCCCTATTGGCCACAGGATTCCCTTATTACGATTTTGGAAAAATGGAACCTTACTTAGATTTGCTCGCAGATTTAATGCGCAACACGCGAGGAATTAGAAGACTGGGATCGGCAGCGACCGATTTGGCCTATGTGGCATGCGGACGCTTTGAAGGTTTTTATGAATACGGTTTGAGTCCATGGGATGTAGCGGGTGGTGCTTTGTTGGTTCAAGAAGCAGGAGGTTATGTGGCCGATTTCAAAGGCGCCGAAGACTATATTTACGGGAAAGAAATTATTTCCACAAACCAGCATATTGCTGAGGAACTATTGACTTCAATAAAAAAACACCTCGCATGAGGATTGTCGCGCTCGTCGGTTTAGGAATGAGTCCGAGACTAGTTGCGCGAATCAGTGAAGAGTATTCTATTGAAGTGGCTCCTTCATTAATTCACACGAAAAAAGAGTCATTAAAAGAGTATGCTCGGCGATGGGCCGATCAACTCGACCTTGCTTCCGAGGACATCATTGTTGGATTCAGCTTTGCGGGGCCTATAGCCTTGGAAATGGCAAATTACAAAGACTTATCGGGGTGTGTTTTAGTATCGACATTTCGATCGCCGGGTGAAATGCCTGCACTGCATCGAAAAGCTTTAGAACTGGGAGTTCACAATTGGATTCCCTATTCCTTTGGCTGGAAAATAGGCCTTTGGTGGGCGAAGCGAAAGGGCATAATGGACGCTCGAAATCGTAAATCAATTCAAGCAATTCAGCGGGAAACTCCTCCCGATTTCTATCGTTGGGTACTCGAAAGTTTAAAAAATTGGAAAGGCGCGCAACCCTCCTGTCCTGTTCTTCGTCTTCATGGTACTCATGATCGAATCATTCCTGTTT
>CBFHRK010000152.1:0-2793 GCA_965658225.1 Flavobacteriales bacterium
AAGAATCAGAAAAACGCGCTACGCTTATTTCTTATTTTTCACTCATTTGCTCAAGCAAGCTTGGCAATGAGCTCAAAAAATTTGACAATGACACTGGATTACGCATACTCGCTTCCGCTCGATGCGTGATCCATGGCGGGGGGAGGCATTAAGAATCAGAAAAACGCGCTACGCTTATTTCTTATTTTTCACTCATTTGCTCAAGCAAGCTTGGCAATGAGCTCAAAAAAAGAAACCCCGACGATTGTCGGGGCGTTTTTCTGATTCTTGTGGGTAATACTGGATTCGAACCAGTGACCCCCACCCTGTCAAGATGGTGCTCTAAACCAACTGAGCTAATTACCCAAGGCTGCAAATATAAACGTTCTGCCCAATTATGGTTTCACAATTCCTAATTCTTAAATCAATCTGCTACCTTTGCGCTGCTTTAGGGCCCCGTAGTAGAATGGATACTACGTAGGTCTCCGGAACCTAAGATCCAGGTTCGATTCCTGGCGGGGTCACAAAAAAGCCGGCTACTATTTCTAGTGCCGGCTTTTTTTAAATTCAATATTCCTCTTATCCGCCAAAACGATAGCGAACGTTGAGTCCAAAACCACCCGACCAAAAATCGGTGTTAGGAATTAAAGCCAATGCGGGTCTGTAATCAACACTTAATGATAGGGGTATCGTGTTGAACTGATATTCGAGTCCAGCCTCAAAGGGTATCGACAAGTAGAAATCGTCATTCGCCAAAGCAATACCCGGGCCTACACCTAAATACCAGTTGAATGATTCTCCACCCAATGGGCGATATAAAAAGTTCCAAAGGGCATCGATATATACTCCGTCGGCAAAAGCAACATCAGCGTGAATTCGGCTGAATTCGCCCAAAGCAAATACTCCGTCGATAGCCACCCCACCATTACCATTGAATCCTCCAAAACGAAGTCCAAGCTCTTGTGCATTTGCGGTTACACCCGCGCTGAGCACAAATACGAAAGCGATAATTAGTTTTCTCATTTTTCCAGATAGTTTAGTTTGAAGTAGGAAAGGTAACTAATTCTTAAAAAAAAGAAACCCGACTACCCTTTTTTCCGAAGTCGGTTAAAAATCAAGCCGTAGGCTTTTACGGTATGACTCAAAATCTGTTTCGGATGCGTACTTAATTTCCTGTTCAAATAGATTTGATTGTAAATAAATCCAATAATATAAGTGGCTAAAGTCCCGTATGCGGCCCCAATTACTCCGTATAAAGTGATAAAAAGCCAATTGAATCCTTTAATTGAATAAAGTAGCCTGCCAAGTGAATGATGAGTCACTTTTTAGTTTCGAAGAAAAGCCGTTTCATGGCGAGAATTTACTCGATAGAAAGCAAACCGCCGCTGTTATCATGGAAATTTCTGCAAAATTCGATCGAGTGAGAGAATCGAAGTCCCGGCCTGAATATGGTAGGCATGCAAACCGGCTTCGCGCGCGCCTTCAATATGTTGAATTGAATCGTCGATAAAAAGGGTTTCGTTCGCTTCGATTCCTCGATCTTCAAGAATTTCTTCAAATATTTCTATTTCTGGCTTGCGATAACCAACCAAATGGGAATAGTAGGTTTGTTCGAAAAGCGACTCGAACTCGGAATATTCCCGACCAAATTTATCGTAAATATAGTCGAGATGGATCTCATTAGTATTGCTTAACAGCAAGATTCGGTAATCGTCTCGTACTTGATCAATAAAATTGATATGTTTTTTTGGCAGTTCGAGGATCATGGAATTCCATGCGTCGTCGATCTGTCGATCGGATAGAGATTCGCCGCTTTGTTCGCGGATAGCGTCTCGAAATTCTTCGGCGCTAAGATCTCCTGTCTCAAACAGATCAAAGGTTTCGGTTTGTTGAAGCTGTGAATAGGCTGCGTCAAAATCGGCAAATCCCAACTGTTTAAAAGCTTCTTCTGTACGTCGGTAATCGATGTTCAAGAGAACACCGCCAAGGTCAAATATTAGATTGCGAATCATCAAAGTATCGTTACACGTTGCAAGATAGCTTTTGAAGGTCTAAATTTGCAACACCTTTGAAAAAAATGGTCCTATAGCTCAGCTGGTTAGAGCATCAGACTCATAATCTGAGGGTCGCAGGTTCAAGCCCTGCTGGGACCACAAGGAAAATAAGCCTCTTTTCGCCTTTGCGAAAAGGGGTTTTTTATTGGGCGAAAAGGCGAAGCTTGCTTCGTTTACCCACGAATGAATTCGTCACATGTTTCGTTCACCCACGAATAAATTCGTGGGCTTTGGGTTCAAAAAATTAATAGTCCACCATTTCAATGGTGGGTTACTTAAATAGAGCGCGCTTCATTCACCCACGAATAAATTCGTGGGCGTGGGTTCAAAAAAACAACAGCCCACCACTTCTATGGTGGGTTACTGAACTGGAGCCTGATTCTTTCACAAGCATTCGATTTGCTTAAAAAGAAGCTCCACTCGCAGTAATACACTGAGAAACCATCGGGCAGAAGGCCCAAAAAAAACTCCCTAAAAATGTATTTAATACCTTTATGGTGAAAAATACCATAAGTATGTTCTTACGTTTTCTTATTTGCCTTGTTGTCAGTCTCATAGCCCTTCCCACGAACGCCCAAATGGTTTTCGACGACTTCGAAGGAAACGGCAATATCAATACCTGGTTTGCCGATGATTGTAGTTTGGACCATTCTTTTGCAAATCCATTTGCAAATGGTCCTAACACCTCTGCAACCGTCCTCCAATACAACGATGCCGGAGGCACTTGGGCCAATGTTCGATTCGACGTATCCGATAACTT
>CBFHRK010000153.1:0-2793 GCA_965658225.1 Flavobacteriales bacterium
TGACTGCCGATGGTGGTACTACTTGGGATCCTTTACGTTACGACGTATATGCTGGCCTAGGTCGTTATCCAGCCGGTGTATTGTACAACCCAGCTGGAAACACGAATCCGGATAATGCGTTTGCTTTAATTGAATCTGGAATTCCTACCTCTGGTGGTGGTGCGCAGCCAGTTTGGGGTGTAACTTCGTTTGTAACATCGAAATTAGATAGTACTGGAATCTACGTGAGTAATTCATTCATGTCTGATTACGATACAGTCAACTGGCAAATCGTACGTGACTTCATGGAAGTTAGTTCTGATGGTGTTGTTCACACACATGCATCTGCAGCTACAAATGCTGGTAACTTGTTCAACGGAGGTTATGTTTGGTCGGGTGAGTACGATTCTGACTCTTTAGGTTGGATCTACACGCCAACAGAAGCTTTGAGCTTAGCTCCAAACAACTTCGACCCGAATCACTCTGGTTTTTCAGGAACAGCTTGGAGTCAAGACGGTACACATGGATATTACATCATCAACTCGTTTGATTCTGTAGCAAATCCAAATACTCACCGTCAATTACAGGTATTCGCTACTACAAACAGCGGAGCTACTTGGACTCTATGGCCAGCATTTGACTTCTCTACACTTACGAGATTGTCTGGTTCATTATTCCCTCCATCTGCCGGTGGCGGTCCAGCACGCCCATGGTTCACAAGTGAATCAGGTTACGACTTAACAGTGGATAAGAACAACAACTTGCACGTTGTTACTTCTTTCCGAAGTGCTTTCAGTTACCACCCAGATTCATTAGGATTTGTATACGGACCAGAAATCATTGCTGACTTCTTCACAACAGGAGCTGGTACTTGGGATGCGACCGTTATCGGACCATGTCAAACTTTGGTTCAAGACGCTACATCAACTATCCCAGGATTCGGAAACGATCACCGTTTACAAACAGGACGTTCTGCGGACGGATCAATTGTATACGCAATGTGGATGGATACAGATACTGTGAAGTTCCCAGGAACTGTTGAAAACGAATTCCCAGACATCTATGCTTGGGCAATGAACGTTGACGACCAGTTGAATACAAGTGCAGTAAACTTTACTGATGGAACCGCATTTGATGGTGCCAACACTTGGATGTACGTTTCTGGAAATGGACTTGATAATGTAGGTGGAGGTATTGTAATGCCAGCATCTGTTTCTGTGCAAGGAGCTTCCGATGTAGATCCACCAGCACACTACCACGTTTCTGACTTAACGTTTGATAGCGATGCATTCTCGTACAACCTTGATGGTCAAAACACAATTGGTTTATTGGAAGAGAACGTTAGCGAAATTCGCATGTTCCCTAACCCAGCTACAGATGTAGTAAACATCTCTATCGAATTGAACGACGCAAGCAACACAAGCGTAAGCGTAATCAACATGGTAGGTCAAGTAGTTATTTCTAATGACTTCGGAATGTTGAACGGATCAAATCGTTTAGAATTGAACGTAAGCAGCTTGCCTGCTGGAATGTACATCGTTGAAATCAACGCTGGAAACTCTTCACAAACTGAGCGTTTGATTGTAAAGTAATTTACTGAGGTCATTGACCTAAACTAAAAAAGCCTCTCGATCATTCGGGAGGCTTTTTTTGTGCTTACTAAAGAAGGATTTATTTACGCTAAATCACTTAGCTTGTTTACCGAAAGCATTTTCTCACTGGTAAATCCTTCACCATAGGGCGCTCCTATTAATCGCCCCATATCCATGGCTCGGTAACGAACGCTTTCAATAAAGTTCTTTGAGGAGATAATCGTTTCTGGCTCATCGCTATTAGGATCGTAGAATTGAGATGAGTACGCTTCAACTGCTTTCATCTTTTGATTCATCACGGCTTCGTCGAATCCGATAATTATATCTGGATCAATCGGCATGAATTGAATGTAATGCAATACCCTATCTGGCCGATAGGCCGATTGAACCATACCGTCAAGTTCCGTTACAACCTTAGGCAATCCACTCAAGAAAACGGCACTTCGAACTACATCGGCGCCTTTTCCGTGATCCGGATGACGATCTGTTACGGCATTGGCCAAAACATATTTGGGACGATACTTCCGTATCATGCGGACCACGGCTAATTGATGCTCTTCATCGTTAACGAAAAAGCCGTCGCGAAAGCCCAAATTTTCTAGGACCGAAACACCCATGATTTCAGATGCTTTTTTTGCTTCTGCATCGCGTAAATCGGCATTACCGCGTGTGCCCAATTCTCCGCGGGTCAAGTGTACAACGCCAACCTTCTTCCCTTCTTTGATGTGCTTTATGAGCGTGCCCGAGGCGCCGAGCTCTATATCATCGGGATGAGCACCGAAGGCCAGTATATCTAATTGCATAAAAACTTTTTGGTAAAAATAAGGAAACCATGATTGGTTAAGAATTTACTCCTCGATCCAATCGGTGATGGTTTTGTCCATAGGCGAAACGGAGGGTGCAAAAGAAGTCACCAAATTCCCTTCTTCATCAATGCAGTATTTCTGGAAATTCCATTTCACTTTCGAATCTTCGACGCCGTTCAATTCCTTAGACGTTAACCAAGCGTATATGGGTGCTTGGTCATCTCCTTTAACGGATATTTTTGACATTACCGGAAAGGTAACTCCGTACTCTTCCGTACAAAATGCTTTAATCTCTGAATTAGATCCGGGCTCTTGTTTCATGAAATTATTGGCCGGAAAAGCAACAACTACGAAATCCTTTTGGCTGTATTTATCGTATAATTTTTGCAGCTCTTCATATTGAGGTGTATAGCCGC
>CBFHRK010000154.1:0-1978 GCA_965658225.1 Flavobacteriales bacterium
CCACTAATCTTGGCAATGGCGTACCATTGATTGGTCGGTTCTAGTGGCCCAGTCAATAAATATTCTTCTTTTAGCGGCTGCGGAGCAAGTTTTGGATAAATGCATGAGCTGCCCAAGAAAATAAAACGATCGACGTCGTTCTCGTGGGCCGCTTGCATCAAGTTGTTTTGGATTCGCATGTTGTCCAATAAAAACGCATACGGATGCTCGTTATTGGCCAAAATGCCACCCACTCGAGCAGCAGCGTCGATGATGAGATCGGGCTTGTGGGTCGAGATAAAGTCTTTTACCGCATTAAAATCCATCAAATCCAGCTCAGAACGCGTTGCTGTAATTAGGTTTTCATAACCTTTTGCCTGCAGTCCTCGAACGATCGCAGAGCCCACCATTCCTCGATGTCCGGCGATGTATATTTTGGCCGTTTTATTCATGAGGGTAAAGGTACGAAGGAATTCCCTTCCTTTTTGCTTGATCAAAAATGAAGCAAAAAATCAAGGCTTGCATTTATTACGTTCAGTCCGCACCTACGGAAGGACAAATGAAGAATAAATCAATAAACACGTCCCCCTTTGGAGGGGGTGGGGGAGGAAAAAGAAAAAACATTGTGCAATTCCACCCCCGGACCCCCGCCAGCGGGGGACATTAAAGCGTGCTTTATTATCAAATCGGCTTCGCCTTTCGGGAACGCAATTCCGCTCAGCCCTCACATTCGGACCACGGAAGCGACAAATAACGACATCTGTAGTTCAGTTCGAACAACGCGGAACGTGCAGCGAACAACGAAATAGAGCTGCGGGTCACAATGCTATGCGGAGAGGAAATTATTATTTTGAGCTATCGCTATCGCTATCGCTATCGCTCGTGGTCCCGCGTTCCAGTATCCATGCGGTCACAGCCTGTCCTTCCGCATGGGCTGCCAGTTCCGCCCAATGCGGAAGAACAGGCTGCTCGTGCGGGAGGACAAGCCCGCGGGAAATGCCAGGGCTAACGCTGAAGAACAACTATTGAAGCCGGAAAACGACCTCTAATTGTATGTAAAGGCTCTGTAATAGAGCCTGGACTTTTAATAACTTAATTGGGAATTCAAAACACTTTAACGTACCTAATTAGATACGTTTTGTTATATTTGTCATGCCAACGATAGACCGAGCGGAAGGATTAAAGATTAACGTATACAGCGGAGATCACGTGCCGCCTCATATTCATGTTTTGTACAGTGAATTCGAAGTGCTTCTGGTCATTGAAGATGGTCGTGTTTATGCTGGAGGGCTTCCAGCGAAACAAATGAAATTGGCCAAGGCTTGGTTGTCAGAAAATCGAGATTGGGCATTGAGTACTTTTTATTCATTGAATCCGCAATTGCCATGAGAAAAACACCAGTCATACCTCGCATACTCAAGATTAATGACCTTAGAGGTAGCACATTCACATTGACTTTCAATAACGGTGAAAAGCGCCAAATAGACTATCACAAGCTGCTTAGAGCTCACGGATTCAGCGAAGGTACTTTGGTAGACCCTTTGTTTACAGATGAAGGCCTTGCAAAAGCAAATGTTCGGAATCATACTTTGTCTTTTGACAACGTAAAGCAGTTTATATTGGGTAAAGACGGTAAGGAACAACTAGTTCCTTTCGAAATAGGGGCTGATGTGCTCTATATAAAAAGCACGCCTTTGCCTCTCGAGCATCTGGAACGCCTTGCAAATAGTATACGAAACGCTAGAAAAAAGGCTGGATTATCGCAGCGTGAGCTCGCTCAACGTAGTGGCACGTCACGCACGTATATATCAAGAATTGAAAATCAGCGGTCCGACATCGAATTGACCACGCTGAAAAAAATAGTCGAGATTGGCCTAGGTAAGGAGTTGAGGATTGTAATCAAATGAGTTTTTTGAGCTAAGGTTAGCGCTCGTAGTCCCGCGTTCCCGTATCCCTGCGGTCATAGCCTGTCCTTCCGCCCATGCGGAAGGGATGGGGA
>CBFHRK010000154.1:1987-2775 GCA_965658225.1 Flavobacteriales bacterium
GGTTAGCGCTCGTAGTCCCGCGTTCCCGTATCCCTGCGGTCATAGCCTGTCCTTCCGCCCATGCGGAAGGGATGGGGAAGGAATTAATCAATACGTCCCCCTTTGGAGGGGGCTGGGGGAGGAATTCTAATTCACTTTTTGCTAGATAAAAAAGCCGTCTCCTTTAACAAAATTGAAAGAAGATTATTTAACGTTCCTTTTTGCTTGATCAAAAAGGAACCAAAAAATCAAGGCTTACATTGTTTCCTTGCGAGCTAGCCATTACTTTCCTTCTCAACCCAAACTCGCTCGCATTCGCTCACTCAGACATGGGTTTCGCTTACGAAAAGTAATGTTGCTCGCTACGGGTCACAATGCGATGCCGGGTTTTATTTTGGATGAACTATGTGAATACAATGTTTAATTGATTTGTTTATTGTTGCACCCGTGGTTCGAAATGAGTGCCTAGCGGAATTGCTCCCGCATTTGCGGGAAAAGCATGGAGCGACTGGCACGAGTGGTTCCGAGAGCGAAGCGATTCGGGATCGACCTAGCGGTGCAACTTGATTTTTTCGCCCCTTTTTTATCAAGAAAAAAGGGGCATTAAAAAAGAGGGTAAAGTGATTTCGGTGTTTGAACTAAAAACTATGAACTATACCTATAATACTCCAAAAACCACTCCGCAAACTTCCCAACCCCTTCCTCAATAGACGTACTCGGTTTAAAGTCATAATCGCGGATGAGTTCTGTAACATCGGCATAGGTTTGCGGAACATCGCCGGGTTGCATGGGCATCATGATTTTCTCGG
>CBFHRK010000155.1:0-2779 GCA_965658225.1 Flavobacteriales bacterium
CTTTCCCTTTGACCACTGTTTTCTCACCTTCTTTGGTTACCGAGCTCTGATCTTTCATAAGCGTTGCAACAGGCTTAAACGCCACGCGGAAATGAATATCCATTCCGTTGCTAATACCGCCTTGAATTCCGCCAGAATGATTGGTTTGGGTAGAGCCATCTTCGAGGAAAATATCGTTGTGCTGCGATCCGAGCATTTGTGCTCCGGCGAAACCGCTGCCAAACTCAAAGCCTTTGACGGCATTGATGCTCATCATGGCTTTGGCTAAATCGGCGTGTAGCTTATCAAAAACGGGACTTCCTAATCCGGCCGGTAGGCCGCGAACTACACAGGAAATTACCCCGCCAACCGTATCGCCACTCTTCTTAATTTCTTTTATATACCGCTCCATTTCCTCGGCCATATCCGCATCGGGACAACGAACGCTATTCTCATAGCGCCGAGCTAAATCGAGTTCTCTATACTCTTTCTCGAGTTTCATTTTCCCAACCGCGCTCACATAGGCTTCAATTTTCACTGCCTTCGGCAGGATGTGGCTCGCTAAGGCGCCACCCACTACTCGGCAAGCCGTTTCACGCGCAGAAGAGCGCCCTCCACCTCTATGGTCGCGACGTCCAAACTTCGCCTCGTAGGTGAAGTCGGCATGCGACGGTCGAAAGGTCTCTTTTAAATGGTCGTAATCTTTGGATTTTGCATCTTCATTGGGGATTATGAATCCAATCGGAGCACCGGTGGAAACACCTTCAAATATTCCGGATAAGAACTGTACTTCATCCGATTCTTTCCTTTGTGTAGTAATGGCTGATTGACCGGGCTTGCGGCGATCTAGGGCCCGTTGTATGGCTTCAAAATCGAGTTCAATGCCCGCTGGAAAATGATCTAGAATACCGCCAATGGCTTTTCCGTGGCTTTCGCCAAAGGTTGTCAACTTCAATAAATGCCCCCATGTGTTGCCCGCCATAGCGACAAAGATAGGTTTTCCGATTATTTCATTGCACTTGTGTAAAACCCGCTTGATTCGAACAATTTACTGTTGAAAACCAATCCCGTTTTAGCCCTGAAATAGCGATTCTTCCCTTTTCGAATAATTATCTTCGTGCGTAAGAATTACGCGTATGAAAAAGCTATTTACCCATATCCAATCCCTTCTGGTTGCAGAAGCGGAACCAGCGAAATGGGTTGCCGGACCCGATATGGCAACACTCCCTATCCTTCACGATGCCTGGTTATTAACGGATAACGATTTAATTTCTGCCTTCGGCACGATGAATGACTGCCCAACAGAAGCAGATGAAATCATCGATTGCACAGGAAAAATCGTTCTACCCGCGTGGTGCGATTCGCATACACACTTGGTATATGCGGGGTCCCGAGAAGGTGAATTTGTAGATAAAATTAATGGACTCAGCTACGAGGAAATAGCCGAGCGCGGGGGCGGTATTCTCAATTCTGCCGCGCTCCTTCGATCGACCTCTGAAGACGAATTATATGCTCAGTCGGCCCGAAGAATGAAAGAATTGATGACCATGGGTACCGGAGCCGTTGAGATTAAAAGCGGATACGGCTTATCCACCGAGTCTGAGTTAAAAATGCTCCGAGTGGCGAAACGTTTGAAAGCAGACTTCCCATTGGAGGTGAAAACCACCTTTTTAGGCGCGCATGCCTTCCCAGCCGAGTATAGAGAAAACCGCGAAGCTTATGTCGATTTAGTAATCAATGAAATGATTCCGGCCGTGGCCGAAGAAAAATTAGCCGATTACATTGATGTATTCTGTGATCGCGGATTTTTCACCCCAGATCAAACCGAACGCATTTTGGCGAAAGGGGCTGAATACGGAATGCAACCTAAAATACACGCGAATGAACTCGACTTCAGCGGTGGAATTCAAGCCGGTGTGAAGCACCAAGCGCGATCAGTGGATCATTTAGAATGTACGGGTGATGAAGAAATTGATGCTTTGCTATCTTCGGATACCATGGCAACCTTACTGCCAGGAACGGCCTTTTTCTTGGGGATTGAATACCCTCCTGCACGAAAAATGATTTCGGCCGGACTCCCAGTGGCGCTGGCTTCTGACTACAATCCAGGATCGAGTCCTTCCGGGAACATGCCCTTCATTCTATCCCTTGCATGTATTAAAATGAAAATGCTTCCCGAAGAAGCCATACAGGCCGCTACCCTAAATGGCGCTTATGCCATGGGACTTGAAAAGACACACGGCAGTATTGCAGTGGGCAAAAAAGCCAACCTTCTGATCACGAAAAACGTGAGTAGTTATAGTTTCCTTCCCTATGCATACGGTACCCAATGGGTCGGTGCAACCTATGTGAACGGAGAATGCGTATACAATGACTTGGACTAACCAGTGGCGTTTATTTAGGGAAGAGGATGCGGCGGCGTTAACATCGGCCCGTGAGGGCGAAACCAAAGTAGGTCAGCGCATTCAAACAGCTGGTGACAACTTACTCGAGAGCATTAACCGAACCTCGGCGCGCTATGTTCTATTGGGTATTCCAGAAGATATTGGAGTCCGAGCAAATCTGGGAGTTCCGGGGGCCTCATCGGGCTGGAAAATAGCGCTAAAAGCTTTTTTGAACAGACAAAGCAATGCTTATTTCGACGGTTCTGAAGTTTTGGTGCTCGGCGAATTGAATACAAAGGAGCTTTTAGTGAAAGCGGATGCTCTTGATGCCAAGAAGCCAGCAGAATTGAAGGAATTGCGCGAACTCACCGCCAGAATCGATGACTGGGTATATCCCTTAATTGAAGCGATAACCG
>CBFHRK010000156.1:0-2694 GCA_965658225.1 Flavobacteriales bacterium
GTTTCTACGCAGCACGATGATTTTGACGACGAGCCCACTATGTTGGCGAAGATTAAAAAAGACATTGTTGAAATTCTCATCCCACGCGTCAAGGCCAAATGCAGTGCGCGTATTCAGGCTTTATTCACCGATGATATTCAATATCATATAAATCCGACCGGTAAGTTCGTAATTGGCGGGCCTCACGGCGATACCGGCCTCACCGGCCGGAAAATCATTGTAGATACCTACGGTGGTAAAGGAGCCCACGGTGGTGGTGCTTTTAGCGGAAAAGACCCGAGCAAAGTAGACCGTTCAGCAGCCTATGCTACGCGCCACATTGCTAAAAACATGGTAGCTGCAGGAGTTGCAGATCAGATGCTCGTTCAGGTGAGCTATGCTATTGGTGTGGTAGAACCAATGGGCGTTTTTGTAGACACCTATGGAACTGCTAAAGTGGATATGACCGATGGTGAAATAGCGGCCAAAGCAAGTGAATTGTTCGATTTGCGTCCGGGACTTATTGAGAAGAACCTCAAGCTTCGTCAGCCCATGTACGGGGAATCTGCTGCATATGGACACATGGGGCGCACAAATGAGGTAGTGAGTAAAACCTTTAAGCGTCCCGACGGAAACGGCTGGGAAGAAAAGACCGTTGAGGTAGAGTTGTTCACTTGGGAAAAACTCGATCGTGTAGACGATGTGAAAGCCGCTTTTGGCCTTTAAGAGAGGGAATTACACATCCTGCCGGGAGGCAGGCATTTTTCTGAGAAACTAAAAACGTACCTTTGCGGCATGGCAGAAAAGCTCGTCGCGATTATAGGTCGCCCAAACGTAGGGAAATCTACTTTTTTTAACCGTATGACCCAACAGCGTCAGGCAATTGTCGATGCTGTATCGGGTGTTACACGGGATCGTCACTACGGAAAGTCGGATTGGAACGGGAGTTATTTCTCGTTGGTTGACACCGGTGGTTATATTACCGGATCAGAAGATGAATTCGAAGATCAAATTCGCCGTCAGGTACTCATTGCCATTGACGAAGCCGATTTAATCATTTTCATGGTGGATGTTCAGTCGGGCGTAACCGATATGGACGAGGACGTGGCTATTATTCTGCGCAAATGCAATAAGCCCGTATTCTTAGTCGTGAATAAGGTTGATACGCCTATTCACGCATCGGATGCCACGGAATTTTACGCACTTGGTTTAGGCGATTACTACACACTTAGCTCTATTAACGGAAGCGGCACGGGTGAATTACTCGACGCCTTAGTAGAACATATTCCAAAACCTGAAGAAGAGGAAGAGCCGGATGAAAACGCCCTACCTCGGTTCGCTATTGTTGGTCGTCCAAATGTGGGCAAAAGTTCACTACTGAACGCTTTGATGGGCGAAGAGCGGAATATTGTAACGGACATTGCCGGAACCACCCGAGATAGTTTAAATACCATTTACAATCAGTTCGGACTAAACTTCGAATTGGTCGATACGGCCGGAATTAGAAAAAAAGGAAAGGTTCACGAAGACTTAGAGTTTTATTCGGTCATGCGGGCCATTAGAGCCATTGAATACTCGGATGTTATTCTACTCGTAATCGATGGAACAGCCGATTTCGAATCGCAAGATTTGAATATTTTCCACTTGGCGGAGCGCAACAAGAAAGGGGTTGTGATCTTGGTCAATAAATGGGATATCGTCGAGAAAGATACTCATACAACCAAATTGTTTGAAGAGAAGATTCGCAAGCGTATTGCCCCATTCCAGGACGTCCCTATCATTTTTATTTCTGCAGTAACGAAACAGCGAATTTTCAAGGCCATGGAAACGGCTTTGGAAGTGTATAACCGCAGGAAACAAAGAATTAGCACGAGTAAACTGAACGAATTGTTTTTGCCCATCATTCAGGATAGTCCACCTCCGGCAATTAAAGGGAAATTTGTGAAGATCAAGTACATCACGCAACTGCCCACACAGACCCCACAATTTGCCTTTTTCGCGAATTTACCTCAATACATCCGCGAGCCGTACAAACGGTTCTTAGAGAACAAGTTTAGATCGATGTTCGATTTCTCTGGGGTTCCGATTATCATTTATTTCAGAAAGAAGTAAGCAGGTTTTAGGTACTTGAGCTTTAGCTTTAGCTATGACATTAGCTATGACTTTGACTTTAGGTGAAACACTTGAAACTGCTGAAACTCGTGAAACACTTGAAACTGGTGCCACACTTGAAACACTTGAAACACTTGAAACTAGTGAAACCCTTCTCACTTATACCCAAAACGCTTTAAATCGCGGTCGTTGTTTCGCCAATCCTTAGCGACTTTCACGTACAATTCGAGGTGGATCTTTTTAAGAAAGAACGCTTCTAATTCTTTCCGAGCTTCTGTGCCCACTTTTTTGATCATTTTGCCTTGATGCCCGATAATGATCCCTTTTTGGGTTTCCCTAGCAACGAGAATTATGGCCCTCATTCGAATAATATCCGCCTCTTCTTTAAACTCTTCCACTTCAATTTCCACTGAATAGGGAATTTCCTTTTTGTAGTTAAGGAGAATTTGTTTTCGGATCGATTCAGAAACAAAAAATCGTTCGGGTCGGTCCGTCAGGGCCTCTTTATCAAAAAACGGAGGCGACTCCGGAAGGAGGTCCACTATGCGCTGCATCAAGGTTTCCGTTCCAAAAGAATTTAAGGCGGAAATCGGAACTATTTCG
>CBFHRK010000157.1:0-2685 GCA_965658225.1 Flavobacteriales bacterium
GGCCGTTTAGGGCGTTAACAATTCGTAACTCACAAAATCAATTCCATTCAGCCGGTCGTTCAAATGCTGGTGACTAACTCTCAAAAAATAATCTCCGGGCTCCTCAATCACCCATTCAGGAATATATACCCGTAATAAACGGCTCGTTTTACCCAGGGATTCGGCTTCTATCACCCGCACTTCCTTCTCTACCTCTTTCACTCCCTCCGTCGGATGAATAATTTTTACCGATAAATAAAGCCGATCAAAATCAAATCCGGGTTTTAGTCCAACCACTACATTCAACCGCTCCGGAAACTTCCGGTTCTTCGAAATACGCAGCAATGCAACATCTTTATAATGCCAAACATCGCCCGTAAACCCGCGGTAATTTTCGTTCTGAATTACTTTTTCAAAACCATCATTCCGATATTCCACATTAACCGAATAACCCGAGTCAACTACCCAAGTGCAAAGCGTATCTCCCTTAAGTAAAGGCCAGTGCTTTACAAAAGTCCATTCCTTAGAATCCACCGCTACCGCATCATACAAAGTATCAATTCCCACGCGATAGGCCATTAGCAAAACCGCCGGCAGTTTGCCTTCCGTTACTTTCACATAGAGCGCCCTTTCTTGCGCCTCCTCGGCGCGATGGCACTCTGCACGTCCCCAATAACCATAGATCAAGGTATCGACCTCCTGAATCGCACTGTCGTTCACCACGGGAAGTCCGTCCACAATAGAATCACTTTCCTGCGCCATCACAAAAAATGAGGCGAACAAAAAAACCGCAAGGAAACCTGAGACCCGCATCAAAAGAGTTTTTGACGCTTTAGTAAATACGGCAATAAAACTTGCTGAAAGCCTAAATTGATATCGGCCGGAATAAAATCAATTTGATATTGAGCACATCGGAGCGCTAGCTCCTTTTCCAAACCGACTACCTGCTTCACATACTCGTCGTGAATTTCGCCCGATTGTACCTTAATTTCTTCACCGCTTTCCATATCGACGAACTTGTAGGGTCGATTCTCATAATCGAAATCGATTTCCTTACTGCGGTCCACCGTATGGAAAAGCATCACTTCGTGCTTGTTGTATTTTAAATGCTGCAGCGCCGAAAACAATTCTTCCGATTGTGCCGAGGTGTCGAACATATCGCTAAAGACCACTACAATAGAACGCTGGTGAATTTTTTCCGCAATTTCATGCAAGGCCTGAATCGCCATCGTTTCCTTTCGTGCACCTTCTTGAAACGATCCCATTTGTTGCTCTAATTCATGATAAAGCAAGCGATGGTGTTTTGTAGTTGTTCGAGCGGGCGTAAAGGTCCTCACTTCACTGTCGAACATCGCCAATCCGACGGCATCGCGCTGTCTTTTCAGAATATTCATCAAGGCCGCGGCAGCGTATATGGAAAATTGAATTTTATTGGGCTCTGATAAGCTGTATTTCTTTCGCACAGGGAAAAACATAGACGAGCTTTGGTCAATGACCACATAACACCGCAAGTTTGTTTCTTCTTCATACCGCTTAACGAACAACTTATCGGTACGGGCATAGAGTTTCCAGTCGATGTGCCGGGTCGATTCACCCGTATTGTACAATCGGTGTTCGGCGAATTCTACGCTAAATCCGTGGTACGGACTCTTATGTAGGCCTGTAATAAACCCTTCCACCACCTGACGAGCCAATAACTCGAGTGAGCCGAAATCCCTTAAATACTCTTCTTTGATTTGTTCTGACATCCAAGCGAATATAAAAAAAGGGCTAATGTCTCCATTAGCCCTTCTCCTTTATTTATCCCTATTTATAACTGAGCATCCAACTTCCCCGCAAGTACTTCTTTCGGTACCACGCCTACTTGTTTGTCCACTACTTCACCGTTCTTGAAGATGAGCAAGGTAGGAATGTTACGAATTCCGTACTTCATGGAAATCTCGCTGTTGTTATCAACGTTTACTTTACCCACAACTGCCTTGTCTTGGTAGTCTGTTGCGAGTTCCTCTACGATCGGACCTACCATTCTACAAGGTCCACACCACTCTGCCCAAAAATCTACTAAAACAGGTTTGTCTGATTTAATGATTTCGTCAAAGTTGCTTTGGTTTAGTTCTAATGCCATTATTTCCTTTTTTTGGTCTTGTTAAGACGATACAAACTTAAGTCAAATTGAATAATCTGCAAGGTCCGACATTGTTCACTTTAACGTGAACTGAAGTCCATTTATTTCCTCTAACTCGGATAGAAGTTCTTTATTCACATCTACCCGAAACTTGCGTGCCGGCATTTCTACAGATATTTCTTCTTCTGGATCCACAATTTTCATTCGAACACTTTGCTTGCCGTGATGGCTTTTTAAGATTTCCGATAAACGATCATTGAATGACGCATCTAAAGTAGCCAATGGAATCGTGATGAAAAGTCCTTTATCTGACTGTTCCATTACTTCCTGTAAAAGTCCAATTTGAATAAATTTTTCTTCAATACGTACTGTTCGCTCCCCCGTATCGCGCTTCACCCATTCCTTTTGAACAATTTTCGCTCGAGCAAAAATAAAACTGCCTGGTACCAACATATGTCGCAGTTTTAAATAATCCTCCGAAAACAGCCTAAACTCGTGGCTGTCATAGTAATCTTCCAGCGTAAACTTCGCCCACGGTTTACCGGTTTTCGTAGTTAAATGCTCTACAGAACTAATGATCG
>CBFHRK010000158.1:0-1014 GCA_965658225.1 Flavobacteriales bacterium
CGGGCTTTGTGCCATTGTCTTTAATCCACTCCGCTGCTAACGCCTCAAGGTTTCCTCCAATTTCACCGATCATTACAATCCCATCCGTCTCAGGATCATTCATCAAAAGCTCAACGGCTTCTTTCGTTGTGGTTCCAATAATTGGATCTCCACCGATACCGATTGCTGTACTTACTCCTAAACCTGCTTTTACAATTTGATCCGCTGCCTCGTAGGTGAGGGTTCCCGATTTAGAAACAATACCAATACGACCTGGCTTGAAAACAAACCCAGGCATAATTCCCACTTTGGCTTGCCCGGCAGAAATAACTCCAGGGCAATTAGGTCCTATTAATCGACTTCCTTTGGTCCCTAAATATTGTTTGACCTTAGACATATCCTGAACGGGGATTCCTTCAGTGATGGTAACAATTACTTGAATTCCCGCATCTGCTGCTTCCATGATGGCATCTGCTGCAAATGCTGGTGGAACAAAAATGATGGAAACATCGGCTCCCGTTTCACTTACGGCATCACTCACAGTATTGAAAACTGGACGATCTAAATGAGTTTGCCCTCCTTTTCCCGGGGTTACTCCACCTACCACGTTCGTTCCAAATTCAATCATTTGGCTTGCGTGGAAAGTACCTTCGCTACCCGTAAATCCTTGAACTATAATTTTTGAATCGCTATTGACCAATACGCTCATAATATCCAGTTTGATTTGTTTTGCTCCTTTGAACGTGGCAAAAATAGGTCAATGAACGGGCATAAAAAAGTTTTTCTTTGCTGCTGAACGCCCTGCACTCAATACTTTAGAATTCAGGTATTTATTTTTGATTTTCTTTTCATTGAACTAAAAAAAAGTACTACGAAAAGGTGTTACTATTTACGGCAGCTCTTCTTTTATCTGGAGGGGTCTTTATCCAAGGGCAAAGTTTATTTGACTTGGTGGGTCCCGAACAAGGCGATTATTTTACGGGTGGCGGGGTCAACTTTTCGCTCAATTCGACCGGTATTCGAGATGCCGACGAT
>CBFHRK010000158.1:1024-2639 GCA_965658225.1 Flavobacteriales bacterium
TTATTTAGGTCGTTTTGCAACGGATCAGTTAGCTTACGGAGTCATTCTAGGTTACCAGTATACAGGCAATACCTTCAACCCAAATGCAGATCTCGAATACCAAATAAACCAAAACACGTTCTCTGCTGGTGCTTTCGGTAGAGTTTATAGCAACCCGTGCTCGTCAACGGTTAACGGTTACCTGCAAGGAGAGGTCGGATTCGGAACAGGTACCATAAAGGATGATTTTTCGGGGACAGAAGTCACTAATAATGTCGGTTCTTTTTGGACCGGTGTTCGTCCGGGAATTGTTGTTTATCCCACTGAAAACATAATGTTAGAATTGCAATATGGATTCTTAGATTATCAGAGCACGTCTTCAACGAGTGAAAATCCACTTACCGGCGAGGAGACCACAAACTATGATCGCTGGGGAGGTTTTGATTTCGACGCTAAAACACTTAGCATATGCCTCATGTACAGACTGCCCTACCCTTCTTGGAACGACAAAATGAACGGTTCCTTTGATGGATTCGGTTCGTTTTGATTTTCCCCAGTTTTACTAATTGCTCAAAGCTCCTCCTTTGCGAGGAGTTTTTTTTTATTTTTCCGCTAAATTAAAAACAACGATTATGTGGATGCTCCAACGAACCCGTTTAACGGCCATTATTCTAATCGCCTTTTCTGTCCTAATCCTTTGGGCATTGCCTGTTCAGGAGATAAATCCGACCATGGTTGCCTTCGTCGTATGTCTTTTCGCAACGATTATTGTTGCATTCGCATCCTCTGAATTGTTTCATCGGATCAATATTGATCAAATGAAATACAAATACTCGATCAGCGGAGCGCTGGGCATTATAGTGGGTATCATAGTTTATTTTGCACTGAAAGACTCGAATTTCTTTTCTCTTCATTGGGTGAATGTTTACGGTAAGGACGCTATGTTGATTTTGAACATCGTGTGCGCCGTTTATATATTTTTCTATAAAGGACGTTCGGAAGAAACGGAGTAATTTGGAGTCACTTGAACCCATTGTAGCCCTTTCATCGGCCCCAGGAATGGGTGCTATTGCCCTAATTCGATTGTCTGGTAAAGATTGTATTGAATTGGTTGACCGTGTTTTTCGGCCTATCGGCCAGAAAGGCTCCATAAGCGACAAGGACGGTTATACCATGCATTATGGGCGAATAGAAAGTAACGGTCAGGTAATCGATGAGGTGGTTGCGGGTATTTTCAAAGGGCCTCATTCCTATACAGGTGAAGATGTGGTGGAAGTATCGTGTCACGGATCTGTCTATATACAAGGGGCATTAATTGACCTATTTTTAGATGGCGGAGCTCGTTTAGCGGAGCCCGGTGAATTTACACTTCGTGCATTTCGAAACGGCAAAATGGATTTGAGTCAGGCCGAAGCGGTTTCCGATCTTATTGCTTCGGAAAGCGCGGCGGCGCATCAAGTGGCCATGCAGCAAATGCGCGGTGGTTTTTCGAGTGAAATCGCATCGCTCCGTGAGGAGCTCATTCACTTTGCCAGTATGATTGAGTTAGAACTTGATTTTGCCGAAGAAGAAGTGGAATTCGCGAATCGAGACCAATTACAGGAACTCATCAATCGCATTAAAACGGTTTTAAAAA
>CBFHRK010000159.1:0-2631 GCA_965658225.1 Flavobacteriales bacterium
TTTTTGGGTTTTAGCGGCGGAAAAGCGTTGGAATTTGACGCTTGACACGGGGGCTTTAATTAGCAATAGCGTTAGCTTTAGCTTTAGCTGTGGCTGTGGTGTGAGCATTTCCAGCGTTACGCGAGATTTCAAGCAATAGCATTTCCCGAAATACGAGGGATTTCAAGCTTTGGCTTTGGCGTTAGCTTTGGCATTCGCTTTTCCCGCACGAGCTGCCTGTTCCGCGTAATGCCGGAGGACAGGTTGAGCATAAAATGAATCGGGAAGACAGGTTTTTCTTGTGAAACTAAAAACCCGTTTCCCAGTTGGAAAGGGGGAACGAGATCATTCAGCTTCTGCGGCCGAAAAAGCTTGCTTCTGAAAGAGTATCAACAAGCCTACACCAGTAGAAATAGCCATATCGGCTATATTAAACACGGGTCTAAAAAACACGAAATAATCGCCACCCCAAAAGGGAATCCAATCGGGCAAGTAACCCTTGAATAAAGGGAAATAGAGCATATCCACTACTCTTCCTTGCAAAAACCCAGCATAACCACCCCCTTCAGGTAATAATTGCGCTACCTCACCGTAGCTTTCGCTGAACAACAAGCCATAAAAAGCGGAATCAATAATATTCCCGAGCGCTCCCGCCATGATTAAAGAAAAAGCGACGACCACTGCCGTTCCCACTTTCTTATCAATGAGGCTCTTCAAGTAGTAACCAATACCGATAACGGCCCCAATCCGAAAGATGCTCAAGGCTAATTTTCCCCAAATTCCGCCGAATTCTAGCCCAAATGCCATTCCATTGTTTTCTGTGAAATGAATGCGCCACCAATCGAATACGCGCACTTCTTCACCTAAGTAAAAGTGGGTTTTTACGTACAACTTCACGATTTGATCGATCAGAAGTACCGCAGCAATTATGATGAATGATTTCTTCAAAAGGCGTGCACCCTAGCGCTTACTCAAGTTCTTAGCCTCGATACTCATGGTCGCATGAGGAACCAGCATCAGGCGCTCTTTGTTAATTAGCTTACCCGTAACTCTACAAATGCCATAGGTTTTGTTCTGAATGCGGATTAAAGCATTTTTCAAATCTCTAATAAACTTCACTTGACGACTCGCCAACTGCGCATTTGCTTCTTTGCTCATGGTCGATGATCCTTCTTCAAAGGCCTTGAAGGTCGGAGAAGTATCGTCTGTACCATTATTAACATCGTTTACATACGTCGCCTTAATCGCGGCCAAATCCGCTTCTGCTTTCGCTATTTTTTCCAATATAACTTTGCGGAACTCCTCGAGTTCCTCATCGCTGTAGTGTGTTTTTCCGTCAGACATATCCTTACACTTTTTGTATCGTGATTTCTGTCGACATCTCTTCGAAATCGACAAGGGTGCTCTCCACCATTGGTTCGCTTACCCATTGCAACTCATCGGCCAAAGTTTCACTGCAGATATACGCTCGATTGCGCTCTACTGCTTCTGTAATTCCTTCCGCCTTTTTTAACGTCAAAAGAATTCGATCCGTTACTTCCAGACCACTGTCTTTCCGTAAGTTCTGAATTCGATTCACCAGTTCTCGAGCAATCCCCTCCTCGCGGAGCGATTCGTTCAGAGTAACGTCTAAAGCAACCGTTATAAGTCCTTCAGAGGCAACCAACCAGCCCGGAATATCCTCACTGGTAATATCGACATCTTCGCGGTTTAACGCTACTTTTTCACCATTTATTTCAAGGTCATAAGTACCCTGATCCTCGAAAGAACGAATCTGGTTTTGATCAAAAGAACTGAGCGCTTGAGCAATCTGTTTCATGAGGCGCCCATAACGAGGTCCTAATATCTTAAAATTCGGCTTAATTCGCTTAACCAAAAGCTCATTGTCTTGAGAAATTAGCTCCAGCTCCTTTACATTCACTTCCGAAAGCACCAAATTCTGTATTGCCAAGAGTTGATCGCGGTCATTATCGCCGTGTACCGGTACCATAATCTTTTGCAACGGCTGGCGAACCCGAATCTTTTCTTTCTTTCTCAGGCTGAGCGCCAAACTTGTAATCGTTTGCGCTTTCCGCATTCGTTCTTCTAAATCGGGGTCTACCTCTTCCGCCTTGTACGGCGGGAAACTCGATAAATGAACACTGTCATGCGCCTCTTTACCTGTTACTCCGTTTAAATCATTGTATAAGCGATCGCTAAAAAACGGCGCAATCGGAGCCGATAATTTAGCTACCGTTTTTAAACAGCGGTAAAGCGTTTGATACGCCGCGTGCTTATCCGGGCCAAATTCCCCTTTCCAGAAACGTCGACGACATAATCGAACATACCAGTTACTCAGGTTCTCGGTTACAAAATAGCCGATCGCTCTGGCAGCTTTTGTGGGTTCGTAGTCGTCATAGCTTTCCTGAACTACCTTGATCAAAGTATTGAGTTCCGAAAGGATCCAACGATCAATTTCGGGCCGATCTGCCAAAGCCACCTCTTGCTCCGAATCATCGAATCCATCGATATTCGCATACAGCGCAAAGAAGCCATAGGTATTGTAGAGGGTGCCAAAGAATTTCCTTTGTACCTCGGCTATTCCATCTGCATCGAACCGAAGGTTGTCCCACGGCTGAGCATTACTGATCATGTACCAGCGCGTAGCATCCG
>CBFHRK010000160.1:0-2622 GCA_965658225.1 Flavobacteriales bacterium
TATCGGCCCGAAAATATTGAAAAGGTGAGTGGCGCAGATTTGATGTACCACGAAGCCACGTTTACAGACGCCGATCACGATAAAGCTGAAAAAACGCTTCACAGCACGACTTTACAAGCTGCTACAATGGCTTCAAAAGCAAAGGTGAAGAAGTTGGTCATCGGCCACTTTAGTGCCCGCTACGACGATGCTAGCGAGTTAGTGGATGAGGCTAAATCTATTTTTGAAGCGACAGAGGCGGCAAATGAAGGAGCCCGGTTCACCTTTTAACTTATAAGGCTCGATAATAGCCTACGCTCAGTGTCATCGATTGAGGAAGGCTGTATAAGTAATCATCAACCGGGAAAATAGGAATCAAATCTTGCTTGTAGTGAAGCATTAATTGAAAAGTGTTTTTACCTTGTTGAAGGGCGTAGCCCGTTCCTAAGCTTAAGCCAAAGCGCAATCGATCGCCCGTAGGAAAATCGCCGTTTGCATATCCGAGAAACGGACCTAATTGAAAGGGCATACGATGTACCCCTTTTCCGATGTTGAAATGGGAAAAGAAGCGCAACTCGGGCTGATTCCAACTAGTAGAAAACGAGGAGTCCTCGTCATCTATTTGCCAACCGCCTTCAGAGTAGGCCAACTCTAGTGAAACACCGGCATTTTTTTTATTCAGGTATTGAAGTCCAGCCCGAAAATCAATGTGAGCCTGTACATTTTGATTCACCGCCGGGTCAAAATAAACTTGATGGGCGCCGTATCCGGCGGAAAAGCCAAAAGAGGTTTGTGCCGCACTACAAAGAGAAGCCACGAGAAAAAGAAGGAGACTAGCTTTCTTCATTTCTGGTTTTTTCAATGAGTTCTACAACGGCGGCGAGGTCATTCGGTTGAAACCAATGAATGCTTTCGTCTCTTCGCAGCCACGTTAATTGCCTCTTGGCATAACGCCTCGTATTCTTTTTGATTTCTTCAACGGCCGTCTCATAATTCCATTTTCCACCGAGGAAGGAAAAGAGTTCTTGGTAACCAACCGTTTGTAACGCGTTTTTCTCGCGATAAGGATAAAGTTCTTTCGCTTCTTTCATAAGTCCTTGAAGCATCATTTCATCGACCCTCATGTTAATTCGATCGTAGATATCAGCCCTATTCAAATTGAGTGCAATTGTAATGGATTTGAAAAAGCGCGATTTCGGTGTGTTTTGGCGAAATCCTGAATAGGGTTTACCGGTTTCACGAGTAATTTCCAAGGCGCGAATAAGTCGAGTGTGGTTCTTTAAATCCACTTCTTCATAATACGCCGGATCGGCATCGGCCAACTCTTTCTGTAGATGTTCGATACCGAATTTCCGAAATTCTTGATTCAATTTTAAGCGCACTCCAGGAGATACTTCCGGAAATTTATCCAAGCCCTTCGTTATCGCATCCATATACAGCCCAGAGCCACCAACGGCAATCACTACATCTTTGGTTTCGAATAAGGTTTCGAGTTTTTGGATGGCGTCTTTCTCAAATGAGCCGACGGAATAATCGTCGTGAATGGATTTGTGAAAAATGAAATGGTGCGGAACTAACTCCAGTGCTTTTTGGCTGGGCGGAGCTGTGCCTATGCGCATTTCGGAGTAAAACTGTCGCGAATCAAACGAAATGATTTCGGTATTCAGTTTTAATGCCAACTGAATGCTCAGCGCGGTTTTCCCCACGCTAGTGGGACCCGTTAATACAATAAGGAGTTTTGATGCAGCCATTAATTCAAATGTCCTCCACAATTAAAACAGTACTCGGCCTTATCAGGATGTCCCTCTTGCGCGCAATGAGGGCAAGAACGGGTGTTGTTCGACAGTAAATGTGGTTTTGCCATCTCGGCCGTTACAATACCTGTTGGCACTGCCAGAATTCCATACCCCATGATCATAATGAGGGAAGCGATAAACTGACCCAAAGTGGTACCGGGTGAAATATCACCATAGCCTACAGTGGTTAAAGTAACTATAGCCCAGTAAATGCTTTTCGGAATGGAATCGAATCCGTTTTCACCGCCTTCAACGACGTACATCAAAGCACCCGTGATCATTACAATGGTTACTACTGCTAAAAGGAAAACAATGATTTTTCTTCGACTCGACCGCAAGGCACGACCAAGCATATCCGCTTCGGATAAATAGCGGCTCAATTTAAGCACGCGGAAAACGCGGAGTAGTCGAACACCACGGATAACCATAAGGGCCTGACTTCCAGCAAAGAAAAGGCCGATGTAGGTTGGGAGAATACTCAGTAAATCAATGACTCCGTAAAAACTCTTTATATAATGCCAGGGCTTTGTAACGCTGTAAATTCTGAGGAGGTATTCAATGCTGAAGAGAATAGTGAACCACCATTCAATGATACGCATGATATTGCCGTGATCTTCCCGAATCCCCGGCACGGTCTCGAGCATTACGGCGATTAGACTCAGAATAATAGAAACCAATAAGAGTACATCGAAAAACTTACCCGACGGTGTATCCGCCTCGAAGATAATTTCGTGGACTTTTCTTTTTAAACTTTGTTTCTCTGAAGGTTTTACTTCTTGCATTCAGCAAATATAGCAAAGCACTTAACTCAAAATATCGCGCTTGCTAAAGAGATAATAAGTGAGCC
>CBFHRK010000161.1:0-2590 GCA_965658225.1 Flavobacteriales bacterium
CAAGTACAACTATAAGTTAGCCTTGAACCTTATGGAGTGGTTGATTGAAGATTTGTGATGTAAATAAGCTGCTTCAATTGCTTACTTTTGCGCCATGGCAAGAGCAATGGCCTTCGATGTGGGAAAAAAAAGAATCGGAATTGCGGTCACTGATGAACTTCAAATGATCGCTTCTGGTTTAAATACGCTGGCACCCAATGAAATATTTGCCTTTGTCAAAGAGTACCTCTCGAAAGAGTCTGTTTCCGAGTTCATTTTGGGTGATCCGAGAAATTTAGACAACTCAGATGCAGAGAGCATGCCTTTAGTAGATCAGTTCGAAAAAACATTGAAGAATCGGCACCCAGAAGTACCGATACAAAGAGTCGATGAGCGGTTTACTTCCAAAATGGCTTCACGGGCAATGGTGGAAATGGGAATGAGTAAAAAGAAGAGACAAAATAAAGCAAACGTTGACGAGATCAGCGCCGTAATTATACTATAGTCCTGGCTCGATCAAAAAGGTTACCGAATATGATTTTACCCATAGTAGCATATGGAGATCCTGTTTTGCAACAGGAAGGTGAAGAAATTAGTCCTGATTATCCGCAGCTGAAAGCGTTGATAGACAACATGTTTGAAACCATGTATGCAGCGCACGGAGTCGGCTTGGCGGCCCCGCAAATCGGCAAATCGCTCAAGCTCTTTATTGTTGATGCGTCACCATTTGCTGAGGACGAACCCGCTCTTGAAAATTTCAAGAAAGTATTTATAAACCCGGTTATTCTCAATGAAGAAGGAGAGGAATGGGCTTTCAATGAAGGATGCCTTAGCTTTCCCGATTTACGGATCGATATTGAGCGTCAAGAAACGATTACCATTCGCTATCAGGACGAAAACTTTAAGGAGTACGAAGAGACTTATTCAGGCCTAGCGGCCCGAGTACTTCAGCACGAGTACGATCACGTTTACGGCATTGTTTTCACCGATCGCGTGAGCCCCATTCGTCGCAGAATGCTGAAAGGGCGCATGACGAATATTTCCAAGGGGAAAATTCACGCCGATTATAAAATGAAAATCTTTTCACCGAAAGGCTCTGTAATAAAATGATGAAGACAACTTTACTGGCAATTATCGCCGCATTCACCGTTTTATCTTGCCAGTCACAAGGGCAAAAAGCACCGTCTTTATTGGAACAGCAAGAGGCAAAACTATTTTCAGATACGTCAGGAGTTATCGACTCTCAAGAGGGCGAGAAAATGATTTCCCTCTATTTAGCTTATGTCGATAGCCTTCCCAACGACACTCTTCAGAGCGGTGAGTACTTGTTTAAGGCCGCGGAAGTAGCCATGGGCATTGAAGAGTACTGGAAATCGATTCAATTATTTAATCGTTTACAAAAACAATACCCTAGCCATGAGTTGGTGCCCGATGCACTGTTTTATCAGGGTTTCGTTTTTGAAAACAACATCGGGTATATCGAATACGCTAAAAAGTGTTACACAAAGTATTTACTCGATTATCCGCGAGGTGATAGAGCACAAGACGTGCGAAGCATCATGGCGGTCATAGACCGGCCAATTGAAGACGTAGTAAAAGACTGGGAGCAAAATTCAAATTCAGAAGAGAAAGAATGATCAATTTAGAAGGAATTTTATCGATTGCCGGAAAACCGGGATTGTACAAATTGGTAGCGCAATCTAGAAATGGCGTTATTGTAGAATCGCTAATGGATGGCAAAAGAATGCCTATTAGCACTGCGCAGAACATTTCCGCTTTGAGCGACATCGCTATCTACACGCATACCGAGGAAAAACCACTTCATGAAATTTTCAGTGTTCTTAAAGAAAAAGAAGGTGGCGTAACCCCCGTTAAGCACAAGGAAAGCGGAGCAAAGCTAGAAGCCTATTTTGCCGAAGTATTACCTGAATACGACGCCGATCGCGTTTACCCATCGGACATCAAGAAAGTGATTCAATGGTACAACACGCTCGAAGAGAAGGGTTTGCTTGTTGAAGTTGAAGAAGAGCCAGAAGACGCTCCAGAAGTAAAAGAATCGTCGAAGGAAGAAGAGGAATAAATATGCTCGATTTAAAGCCAGCAGTTCGGAAATTCCTCAGTGCTGATATCAATTTGGACGATTGGGGACAATTGGAACCTTATTTTGATGCGCTCGAAAAAAGAGAACTTAACTCCGTTGAGGAACTCGAATTATGGATGCGCGATCGCAGCGAACTCGAGTCGGCATTAGCTGAAGAACTCGGCTGGCGCTATATTCATGTGAGTCGAGATACGGGAAATGAAGAGGCCAGTGCAGCGTATAAAAAAATGATTGGGGAGATCCTACCGAAGGTAGCACCCCTGGAGCACGCGCTCAATTTAAAACTCACCCAATCGCCTTATTTCGAAAAGCTCGACAAAGAGACCTATCGGATTTATCTGAGGAGCATTAAGAGCCAGATTGAATTATTCCGTGAGGAAAATATCCCCTTGAATACGGAACTCGCCGAATTGGCGCAGGAATACGGTTCTATCACCGGACAAATGTCTGTCGATTGGAAAGGTGAACAATTGACCTTGCAACAAGCAGGTGTTATGCTTCGCGAAAATG
>CBFHRK010000162.1:0-2583 GCA_965658225.1 Flavobacteriales bacterium
GAAGGGAAATGAGCACATCTCCTTTTTCGACTAAGACCTCTTCGGTATGAACAAACTCTACGTTTCCATTTTCCTTTTTAATGAATACGGGCAACTGTCGACTTCGTTCTTTCTTGATGTGTTGTTCGAATCCTTCTTGCGAACTCAAAGTTGTCTCAATCCATTCAGGATTCTGACGAATCAAAGAGGCGAGAAATAGGTAGTCCGATTTTTGCGAAAAAAGAATAGAATGCACCGGGTCAAACTTCGTTAATTCCGTCTCCCTCCGGGAGGATATGCGATATACGCCATCCTCAGTAAACTCATCTTTATAGAGCGTTACCGCCAGCTGATTGATTTCAGAATTAGAAGTCATCGCCATCAATCGACCAATTTGAGTTAGGTCCATTTCATCCCGAATCCCACTGGCCAATACGTCGCCCTGAAAAATATCGAGGCCTTCATTCTTCGCTTTCTGAAGGTTATTTTCAGATACGTCGGCTATCAGCACCGGTACACCTTGGTCTTGTAAATAACGTCCGAAAAACCGCGGCACGTCACTCGCTCCCACAATCAAAACTCCTTTTGGGTCGGCCCGTTCCACATTGAGTAATCGGGCGACGAATTTAGCACTGGAACCTTGGAACACCACAGTGCCTACAATCATTAAAAAGGTAAGTGGAAGTATAAACTCCGCTTGGGCTTGAGTAACCGGATCCGGAGCATTTGCAATGAGCTGGATAGAGAATAAAGAAGCTACCGCCGCTGCCACAATACCTTTGGGGCCAATCCAGCTGAGAAAGAACCGTTCGTTCCACGCTAAGTTCGATCCAATGGTCGATAAAAACACTACCAAGGGCCGAATAACTAAAATAACCACGGCAAATAACGCGACACTCTCCCAACCTAATTTTTGAATTTGCTCCATATTAATTCTCGAGCTCAAAAGAATGAAGAGCACGGAAATAAGGATGAGGCTTACATCTTCCTTAAACGATAGAATTTTTTTTAAATCGGGCACCTTCATATTGGCCAACATGATTCCCATGAACGTCGCAGCCATTAATCCGGCCTCTTTTTTAATCAATTCACTCGCCGTAAATGCAAAGATTACGAGTCCAAGGGTAAATACATTCTTTAGGTAATCTGGAATTCTATTTCTGCGCAAAATCCATTGCAGAAACAACGCAGCCAATCCTCCAATAAACACACCTGAGGCAATGGTTACAATAAACTCTTTAAAGGCTCCAGCCGAGATTTCTTCCGTGAATCGGCCCGACTGTATAAACTCGTAAATCAATACGGCAATCAAAGCCCCAATAGGGTCAATGAGTATCCCTTCCCACTTAAGTATGGTGTTAATGCGTTCGTTGGGTCGCACATTCCGGAGAATAGGCATGATAACGGTGGGACCACTAACAATAATCAATGCTCCAAATAAGGCGGAAATGCCCCAATTGGCTCCAAGCAGGTAGTGCGCACCTAGAGCTCCACCAACCAAAGTGATGATGGGGCCAAAAATGAGCAGATTTCGTACGGTAACGGCCTGATGCCTTATTTCAGATAGGCGCAAGGTGAGTCCTCCCTCAAATAGAATAACTCCCACGGAAATGGAAACGAAGGAGAAAAGGAGATCGCCGGAAAAGATTGCATCTCCATCGAGCAGTTTCTCGCCGTTAGGCGTAATTAAACTTGCCAGAGGGCCAACGGCTAATCCGATCACAATGAGCGGCAAAATTGCCGGTTGCTTTATGCGCCAGGCCAGCCACTGAGCAAATACGCCCAAGACCATCACACTTGCTAATTCGAGCATTCCTTCCATGCGGTAGAAGATACAAAGTTTAGCGTATTAAGGAAGAAGAGGTATCCAAGGTTCATTGCCCAAGTAAACTTGCCAAAACAAGGTGATCAAAATCAGAATAACGTATAAATAGCCGCGGACAAATCGACGCAGTTTCATTCGGTTAACGGTGTACCCCAAGCGTTCAAAAACGTCTGAATAAAAGGTTTGGCCTTCATCTTCTCGCAGGTCGTGGCCTTCATTCATAAGACAACGACCAAAAAAGGCGAATTGAAGAATAACCATTGAGTAGGCGGCAACAACCAAGGGCCAATCGAACATAAATGGAATGAAATAGGCACCCACTGTAAGCACTAAATGAATTCCGAACCAAAAAGAACCGCTCTTAATCATGAAGTCAAATATAAGTGTACGATAACACTTTAAAAATCGTCAAATTGATACCTTAGAAAAAAAATAGAATCGTGGATCGAATATTTGAAGAAGAGGTAGCGCTAAAATATCGCTTGTACAACTCCATTTTTTTAACTCTTCCTTTTACGGGTATTTCGGACACGGGTAACTTGTTGCCGCTCCTGCACGATGCTTGTAAGCACGGCCTAACGGCCGGAAAGAATCCGACCGAAATTTTAGAACAATTCTTTCAGGATCACGGTGCCCAATACAGTGAACAAGAACGGCTCGACTTGCTCTTCCGCTTTATTCAATACATTGAGCGTCAGGTCGTTTTGTTCGATTCATTAGAAGATGCAGCCTATGAAAAAATTCACGGAGTTGCTGATCAATACTCACTGTCGGCACTT
>CBFHRK010000163.1:0-2570 GCA_965658225.1 Flavobacteriales bacterium
CTTTCGTCTTCGAAGGCAATGAGACCGTTCAGTTCTTGAAAAAGGCAGCCTATGTTGACGAAACGCGTATTTCGGTGCAAGGGATGGTAAGGGAGCCGGGCGATTTTTCGTTGGACTCAAACGTCACCGTATCAGCCTTGATTGACCTTTCACGTGGCTTCAGAGATGAGGCCTTACAAGAAAAGGTGTTTGTATTCCGCAAAACCCGTAACGGTGAAACCCGCACCATAGCCATTGACGAGGCAAACTATGGTACTGCGTATTTGCAAGACTTGGATCGCTTGTTTGTGGCTCAGGTTGAGGGGGTGAGTAAGGCGGCCTACATCTCCATTTCAGGTGAGGTCAACGAAAGTCAATTGGTACCGTATGATGCCGGCTTTACCTTGATTGACCTCGTAGCCGTAGCCTCGGGTACCACCTTGTATGCCGATTTAGATCAAATTTGGGTCTATCGCGTCACCTGGGACCCCGAGCAAAAAATCTTGGGCGAGGTGAATGAAATGCAACTGAGTTTGGAGGCCAATGCCGAGTTCACCTTTGAGCCCTTTGATGTTGTGGTGGTGCGCCGTAAGCCGGGGTTGGAATTACAGCGCATAGTGCAACTCGATGGTGAATTCACTTACCCAGGTACTTATGCCGTGGCCAAAGGTGAAAAACTCAGTTCGGTCATTGAACGGGCCGGCGGCATTACCGATGAAGCGCAAGGAATGTCAGCCTTTATGTATCGTGAGAACGAGCCTCCTATGGCGTTGAATATTGACAAGATATTAAAAGGCTCTTATAGTGACATTAGCCTTCAGTCTGGCGACCGTATAGTTGTGCCTTCCTTGAATGAGCAAGTGACCATTCGTTTGTCCAATACTTTGGCAGGAGATAACCGAAACCAATTAAAATTGAACTCAGACGTTCTAATTTCTGCACCTTATGTCGAAGGAAAAAGTGCCAAGTGGTACGTCAAGAATTTTTCAGGTGGAATAGGTGAAAAGGGGAGTAAAAGACATTTGCTGGTGCAGCATAGTAATCAGTTGGTTGAGGGTACTTCGGGATTCTTGTTCTTTAAGAATTATCCTGAAGTTTATCCAAGCAGTTCTATTGTTGTAGGTCGCAGACCGGAAAAGCCTAAAAAGGAAAAGCCTGAAGGGGAAACTTTTGATATAAATAAGTTTTCGGCCACCTTTTTGACCTCTACAACGGCCATACTCACCATTTTGATACTCATTAATCAGCTACAGTAAAATGGCGGATCAAGAAGATGAAATCACTTTAATTGACATCATTCTGAAAATAAAAGAATGGATGGGCTGGCTTAAAAAAAGTTGGTGGCTGTTGCTGCTCTTGGGGTTGATCGGTGCAGGCATTGGTGGCGCATGGGCTTGGCGCACCCAAAAGCAGTATAAGGCAACTACTATTTTTTCTGTTGAGCAGGGTGGGGGTGGATCAAAGTTAAGTGGCATTGCTTCTCAGTTTGGATTTAATTTACCAAGTACTAGCGAGGGGGGAGTATTTCTGCCTCAGAACCTCGAATTTTTAATAAAGTCTAAGAAAATTATAGCGGGGTCGCTATGGCAGCCTTACACTGATGATTCTTCTCGTTCGTATATGGATGTTTTCGCGGTAGAAGAGGGATGGAATGAAGCATGGCAAAAAAAAAATCCACCTATTCAAACTTCTTTTCCTCCCACTGAAAGAAGTAAGTCAAATCGGATTCAGGATAGCCTTGTATTGTGGGCAGCTGAAGAGTTTGTTGTTAAACAATTAACTACGAGTTGGCTCTCAGACGAATCAAGTTTGATGCAGGTTGATTTTGTCTCAAGTAATGAAGTAGTCACGGCTAGTTTTAATTCATTACTCGTAAAGCAAATGCTTGAGCTCTACGAGAAAATGAAAACGGATAAGGATGTACGTAATTTAGCCGAGTTCGACCATAAAATTGACAGCGTGACGATAGAGCTTGAATCAGCTATGGTGCGTGCTGCTGATTTGCAGGACCGGCTAATCTACACATCTGAGTCGGCCAGTCAAATTCCTTTGGCTAAGGCCAAGCTTAAGATACAAACACTGACTGTGCTCCAGGCGGAGTTAATTAAAAATAAGGAACTTACCTCCTTTACTATGCAGCAGTACTCCCCAATTATAGAGTTTATTGACGAACCCATTCTCCCATTGGAGACCGAAGAAAAATCAGTAATAAAATATCTGACTTTAGGCTCGATATTGGGTGGTTTTCTGGGGGCGATTTGGGTCATAGGTCGAATCGAATTGAGGAGTATGATGAGCACCGTTGACTGAAGTTTAATACGGCGAGGTATTGAAGTTACTTGACCGAATGGCCCAGGTAAATACTTTAGTGCTGTTCAGAAGTAATTTTAAAGAAGTGCTGTTGCGATCTATACGGACTGAGAACTTTCGGTATTGTAGTATTTTTGTGTTTGGGCAATTTACTTCTTTACATATGATGTTGATTGCCCGGTTGCAAGCAAAAGGCCCGTTAAATACGGTCAATTACGGTAAAGAAGACATAAAAGTGACATGAATAGAAATAATAAAAGAATTATAGCATTAATGCCAAT
>CBFHRK010000164.1:0-2479 GCA_965658225.1 Flavobacteriales bacterium
GAAACTTCCTTCTTGTCCTTCCCACATGCACGATATAAGGTAGTATAAAGGCAAATCAACCGAACTGTGCTGCCAAACATATTGGTACTCAAAATAATGCCCAAAGAGCATTACGTACAATGAGCCAACAATTCCTAAAACAGAGAGGGCGTGAATATAAAAGCTCATTCGCGCCATTTTCCTCCATTGAAGCTCATCGCTTTTGTGGTAGAAATAGTAGGAGAGGGTGGCGATTAGTGCTGTTACGAAGGCGAGTACAACGAAAAAATGTCCCAAAGCACCAATGAAGGTGTGCTCGTTCAAATACTGCATGGTGCTTAATTATAGGTGTTCTCCACTTCTGTGGATTCGTTGTACTTAGAAGGGCATTTCATAAGAATTTGTTCCGCTACAAAAGCTGTATCGGTAGCAAATCCTTTCATGGTGATTTCCTCTGAGCGCTCAAAGTCTTGAGGTTTCGGTTGAAAATAAATCACTTTGCGTTCATTTCCTTCTTTATCGAGCGCAGTAAAGGTAAACTGATTGCGCTCTGGCCGATAGTTCATTTCCGCCTCTTTATCGAGGTATCCGATTACCGTGAATTGTTTTCCTGCATTTTTCTCGGCGAGTGGAAAGGATACGTAGGTGCTTGCATCGGTAAATGTGCTAAGAATAGCAGCTATTCCGAGTGCTATGAGAACAATTACAGCTATATGGGTTTTCTTCATTTCTTCAATTTCTTTTCGAGGCGACTCACTTTTTTGTCGAGACTAATCAAGTAAACAAAGAGTCCGGCGAAAATGATTACTACGACAGCCACAACCACATAAATTTTTCCGTTTTCGCGGAATGCGTCGGCCATTTCGACAGAATTTGGATTTTGTCCCATCGCGCCGAAGGCGCTTAAGAATAATAAGGCAAGAATATTTCTCAATCGTTCCATTCGTTCCAAGCGTTTTCTCGTTCCATTCTTCTCAATCGAAGTCGAAGGGTTACTATCCAATAACTAAGCATTGCCCAGCCTATAACGGCTGGATAAAATACCATGCGCATGTCGCTGTTCAAATCGTACTGACTAAATGCCGGATTCCCGCCATTTCCAGGGTGTAAACTATCGGTTAGTCGAGGTAGAATGCCTATAAATACAATCATGAAAATGAACGCGAAAATGTTGTAAACGGCCGATAAACGCGCTCTTTTGCGATCATCGTCGAAACTCTGACGAAGAATGAAATACGCAAAGTAGATCAACATGGCAATGGCCGCACCATTCAGTTTTGGATCGTTCACCCACCAAGCTCCCCAGGTAAACCGTGCCCATAGCGAACCAGTAACTATTCCGAGCAAGCCGAGAACTAAGCCCGATGTAGCCATCTCAACGGCCCAATCGTCATGGTTTAAATCGTTCGATCTTAAATACTTAATGGAATAGAAAAGTGAGAACCCGTAGAGAATGATCATGCTGAACCACATGGTCACGTGAAAGTACAGATTGCGAATAGTTTCGTTTAATATAGGGAGTCGAGGTACCTCACCTAAAAATCCCGCAACGAGTACGTATACTATTAAGATTATGCTCGTTATTTTCCACCAATTCCACTTCATTCAAAATCCGAGTTTTAATCGCGCCAAAGGTAGGGAAATAACAAGTAGGACAGTAATAGTGTAACGGCGTTTAAAAGCACAATTACCAACAATGATCTCCACCATAATTCATACGACAGTCCGAGCAAAGCGGCATTGCTGAGGGTAAGAGATACCAGAAACAGAGGCAATAGAATAGGGATGCTTAAAATGGCCAAAAGGGCTGTATTTTGCTGGGTACGAGCCGATATGGAAGACATCACACTAAGTGTTCCGGCAAAACCGCTGCTACCCAATAAGAGCGCCGCAAGATATAAAGGCGAATTGGCGACCGGATTTCCTAAGAATAGAATGAAACAAAACCAGGCCAAGAGGGCTAATAGCCACATAAGTAGCATGTTGTAGATTGTTTTGCTCAAAATGATCGACCTCGGATCGGTCATTTGGTAAAAGAGCCAATACCGGCCGTGTGTTTCTTTATGGAAGCTCCCCGTGGCCGCATTTACGCTTGCCAACAGAAGAATAATCCACAAGAGAGCGTTCCACGTGCGCGGTTCAAGACTTCCCTGAAAGGCCAAGTACGAAACGTATACAGTGCTTAAAACGAAGAGAAGAAGTCCGAAAACGGCATAGCGCTGTTTCCACTCACTTTTGATTTCATGAGCCAATAAAACCCGTATTCTTGTGAACATAGCCCCAAAGATACGATTCAACTGAACTTATTGAGCAGTTTGGCGTTCCTTGCTTGAATTCGTTTCTATTCAAATCTCATAAAACTATGATGCGCTTACTTTTTACCTTTTTAATTGTTTCTTTTTCAATAAGTCTTTCAGCTCAGGAATCTATTTACGATTATACTGTTTTAAATATCGACGGGGAAGAAGTGTCGATGGAAATGTTCAAAGGCAAGAAAATC
>CBFHRK010000165.1:0-2471 GCA_965658225.1 Flavobacteriales bacterium
TTCACCGTTCAATTGGGCTTCCGGATCCACTTCAAAAAGGACTTCGCGACCGTCCGGTAATATACGGGTGACATAAGCAACATCGAGCCGGGTGCGGGAATCGGGAATGACTACCGGAATCAGGTCCTTAAATGTTTTATAGTCCTGTATGGCAAATATTCCCGGAGCTTGCACGGCTCCCGTGACCCGTACAGTGTTGTTTTGGTCGCTGTCGTAACTCAGCACGGTGACTAAATCACCGTCTTTAAACTTGTAAGGTATGTCAGTCGTAAAATCGTACTCATAGGCCTGCAAACCCTCTGGCGTAAAACGTTCGACCTGCACCAGGTCTTTTCGCGCCCGCATGTCCCAAGCGGCGAGCTCATCCATAACGTAGCGAGCATCTTCATCGGGCAAAAACTCAAAAGTCCGTTGCCGTTTGACCGCCCCGTTAATCTCAACAAGCGGGCCCTGTAAAGGAATAAACAGCACATCCCCATCCTGCAAATACAACTGATTAATATTGTTCGGATCAATAAAGTAGGCGTAGAGATCGATGGAGTTGGTTTTTCCATCACGAATCAATTGAATAGCTCTTAAAGTTCCGGACCCTTTGATTCCGCCAGCGCGGGCCAGTACATCCAACAACGTCTCGGTAGCCTTAAATACATAGCGCCCCGGCGTGGGCACTTCCCCTACTACTTCGATCTGTACGGTACGGCTACTGCTTACTTGCAGGACAAACTCATCGTCTCTAAAGGTATAGAAGTCGCGTGCAACCCGAATCAGTTTTTTACGCGCTTGGGCCAAGGTGAGCCCTTTAAGGTAAATCTTCGGTACGCGCTCGGGGTTGATATATCCGCGGTCGTCGATCTTGAACAAGACCTCGGCTTGAGAAACCCCTAAAATCGTCAAAATCATTTCGTCTCCAGGACCTAATATATAATCGTCTTTAATGGCTCTACTTGGTTGGCTTCCTCGTTTGTAGGGTTCGAACAACTCGTAACCGAACACCGAAGAATTGGGTGTTTCGACCTTGAGCGAGGCGTTCACCGTACTTTCTGTGCTTGGCGCTTTAGGTGGGGGTGAGGCCACCACTTCTTCCGTCTTTTCTTCGGCGATTGGGTTACTGGCCGCTTCTTTTTCCGATTTCATGGCAGCGATTTCAGCCTCCACAATGGGCCGTAACTCAATGAGCTCTTGTTCGCTCATGCTGTTGATGTTGTAGCCCTTGGCGATGAGTCGGCGTTCGAGCTCGGCCGGATCGACTCCCTGCGCTTGTACCGATTGCTCCAATTGAGCACGAGTAGGGGTTTGGGCTTGGATGGTTTTACTCGGTAAAAACATCAGCGACAGCAACAGCGTCAGCGATAGTATACTCTTCAAGCTAAGTTGTTTCATTATAGGATCCATTGTGCAAATTCATAAATACCTTTGACGTCGATGGTCAAAGGGGGTTCGGTTTGGAGTCCTTCAATTTGCGCTTGACCAAGACTCCTAAATTCTTCATGCGCCACAGCCAAAATGACCGCGGCATACTTCTTTGACCCTTCGAATGGGTTCTCCACGAGGCCATAACGCTCGCCTTTGTTCTTTTCAGCAGCATTGACCCAAGGGTCATAGACATCGACAACACAGCCGAATTTCATCAACTCATCCTTAATATCGACCACCTTGGTGTTGCGCAAATCGGGTGTATTCTCTTTAAAGGTAAGTCCTAAGATCAATATAGGCGCATCCTTGATCTTTTTATCGGCTTTGATGAGTAGCTGAATCACTTTGTCGGCAACATACTTGCCCATGCCGTTATTGATTTGCCGGCTCGCCAAAATCAGGTTGGGTCTGTAGCCCAACTCTTCACTTCGGTGTGAAAGGTAGTACGGATCTACACCAATGCAGTGACCACCCACGAGTCCTGGGGTAAAGGGTAAAAAATTCCATTTGGTTCCGGCGGCTGCCAACACATCGCGTGTTGGAATTCCCATGTGATCGAAAATGATGGCTAATTCATTGATGATGGCGATGTTGATATCGCGCTGCGTATTTTCAATCACCTTGGCCGCCTCAGCCACTTTAATGCTCGATGCCTTGTGTGTACCTGCCTTTACGACTTTTTGGTATAGCGCATCGACCTTATCGGCAATCTCGGGATTGGAGCCGCTCGTGACCTTCATAATGGTCTCGAGGGTATTGACCTTATCGCCCGGGTTTATGCGCTCAGGGCTGTAGCCCACAAAAAAGCCCTGGTTGAAATTGAGCCCAGATTCCTTTTCCAAGATCGGAACACATTCATCTTCGGTTACCCCCGGATAAACGGTACTCTCGTAAATAACGAGGTCACCTGCTTTTAAGTGACGACCCACAGTTTCGCTAGAACGGCGCAGTGGAGTGAGGTCGGGAACATTGTTCTTATCGATGGGCGTAGGTACTGTAATGATAAAAATATCGGCTCGATCGAGCTCTGCCGAGTTGTGCGTGTACGTGACTCGGTC
>CBFHRK010000166.1:0-2468 GCA_965658225.1 Flavobacteriales bacterium
TGATGCGGCAGACGAAGCAACGGCAAAAGCAAAAGTAGATGAAGCTTGTCAAAAGCTTCTTTGCAATAAAATAATGGAGAAGTACGAGTTCGAATTATTTGAACTATAACCGCTTTTAATAGGCTCTAGCTTTTTAACTAAGCCATTTTAGCTCTTTCTGAGCTCAAACTTTTCACCCAAGTATACCTTTCGCACCTGTTCGTCTGCCGCCAGTTCTTCTGCTGTTCCGGACTTCAATATATTTCCTTCGAACAATAAATACGTTCGGTCGGTGATACTGAGTGTTTCTTGTACGTTGTGATCAGTAATCAGGATTCCGATATTCTTCTCTTTCAATTTCTCGACAATGCTTTGAATGTCCTCCACAGCAATAGGGTCTACCCCTGCAAAGGGTTCATCGAGCAAAATAAACTTAGGGTCAACAGCCAGCGCTCTTGCGATTTCGGTACGCCTTCTTTCACCCCCGCTCAATAAGTCTCCCCTACTTTTCCGAATGTGCTGAAGACCAAATTCATCGAGCAATTCTTCTAGTTTATTCTTCTGGTCGCTTTTTGACAGTGGTGTCATTTCTAAAACGGCCTTCAGATTATCTTCAATACTCAGTTTTCTGAATACGGAAGCCTCTTGAGCTAAATACCCAACCCCTTTTCGAGCGCGTCGATACATGGGCAAGTGGGTAATTTCTTCATCATCTAAAAAGACGCCCCCTTCATTGGGTTTTATCAGTCCAACAATCATGTAAAAGCTCGTCGTTTTACCTGCCCCATTCGGGCCCAATAAACCGACAATTTCGCCTTGGTTCACCTCAACGCTCACATCTTTCACAACGGTGCGCTGACGATATCTTTTAACCAAATGTTCTGCTCTTAATTTCATGTTGTGCTAAAGTAACGCTATTCGGTCGGAATTCGCATTTCTGGATCCTTGATGAAGGCTCCCATCAAATCGAAAAATCCTTCGGGATGCTTCAATACTCCGCCATCATTGATTCGAATCAATCGGTCCGCCTCAAAATAAGCCTTGAACTGCACATTATTTTTCGCCCTAGCGGCCGGAAGTACCCGCTCCAAGCATTCACGCAGCGGAATACTATTGTCATTCCTCCCGTAAAATAATAACACCGGAGCGTCATTCTTTTCATACAGGGGAATCGGATCAAAATCTAAACTTCGCGCTGGCGGATTTATTTGACAAGAATCGTATGCCGGAAGGTCTTCAGGCGGATCGCGATGTACGATATCGCTAAACATAAAAATATCTTGTAACTCCTTCATTTCAGGATCAATACGCATGAGTGAATCTTCCTGCCGCCAGGCAGCATACCCCTCCCGCGTGCGAACATAATCGAGGTAATCGGTAACATATTTGAAAAATCGTTGCGCAAAATCCGGGGTACCTCCCTTTTCTTGAACGACGTGCTCAATCTGAAACTTCAATCGCTCTCTCGGCGTTACCGTGGGCGTTCCCAGTCCGACTAAAAAATCACCTGCTTCATACTCATTCGCCTGAATCATAATCCACCCGCCTTGACCGGCCGACCAATATCCAGATCGATTGGGATCCACTTCCGGCTGTCTGTTTAGAAAGGCCAAACCGGCTCCAGCATCTTTTGCTAAGTCTTGAAAATCAGACGACCAAAAAAACCCTTCCGATTGGCCGCAGCCTCGTTTATCATAGCTCAAAACCGCCACTCCCCGATGAACCAGTCCTCTTATAAAATCGTTGTGCTGATTCCGGGTTGCCGGCGCCGCTCCGTGGATCATTACCACGGCCGGAAACGGTCCTTCGCCATGTGGATAGAACAACGTTCCTTTCAAAGAATCTCCCTGAGATAAAAACGCAACTTCTTTTTCGCGGAGCGATGTGTTTGTTTCACAGGACCCGAACAGCAGTAAAACGGCAAAAAGAATTGTTATTCGTTTCATGAGGTTTTCGCTTCAAGCGCTTCCCAATATTCAGCGGCTCTGCGCAAATGAGGAATTACAATCGTTCCACCGATGAGCTGACCAATGGCCATCGCCTCAAAAGTTTGTTCTTTCGTTAATCCGGCTTCGTGGCAGCGGCCAAGATGATACTTCACACAATCGTCGCAGCGCAGAACGAGCGAAGCTACCAAGCCAATCAACTCTTTAGTTGGTATATCCAAAGCCCCTTCCATAAAGGCGTTCGTATCCAAATTAAAGATTCGTTTGATCACTTTGTTATCGGCCTGAAGAATCAGGTCATTCAACCGTTCACGGTTGTCGTTAAACTCGTCGACGATATCAGCCATTTTGTGCTTTCTTTTGATTTTTAATCACCCGTGCCGAAATGAAAATGCTTATTTCATAAAGGATCAGAAGAGGTAGGGAAACTAGAACTTGACTGGCAATATCGGGTGGAGTAATCACCGCGGATAAAATAACGGTCACTACAATAGCGTGACGTCGGTACGACCTCATCATTTCCGGGGTTAAAAGGCCAATTTT
>CBFHRK010000167.1:0-2454 GCA_965658225.1 Flavobacteriales bacterium
CGATGCAACTTCTCGCAAAACGGAGCGCGATCGACAAGCGGATGTAAAAAATATTACGGGCGCCTTCACAGGCGGATATGCCATTCACCCATTCACGGGTGACAAAATACCCGTTTGGATTGGCGATTACGTATTGGCTGGCTACGGAACGGGCGCTGTGATGGCCGTTCCTTGTGGTGATCAGCGCGATTACGATTTCGCAAAGCACTTCGATATTCCGATCCCGAATATTTTCGAAGGAAAGGACATTTCTGAATCCGCCTTCGGCGAGAAAGAAGGCGTAATCGCCAATAGCGGTGTGCTTTCAGGCTTATCGATTCCAGAAGCCATAGAAAAAGCGGCCGAAGAAATTGAAAAAATGGGCCGAGGGAGCGGCAAAATCAACTACCGTTTGCGCGATGCCATTTTCTCGAGACAGCGCTATTGGGGTGAACCGTTTCCCGTTTTCTATAAAGAGGATATTCCTTATACCTTGAGTGATGAGGAACTGCCCTTGACACTGCCCCCGGTTGATGAGTACAAACCAACGGCTTCGGGCGAGCCCCCTTTGGCGCGTGCCAAAAAAGAAGACTGGCCGCAATTTCACGGCGACCGGATGGAAACGAATACCATGCCCGGATGGGCCGGATCGAGCTGGTACTTTTTGCGCTACATGGATCCGAAAAACGCCTCGGAATTCGTGAGCAAAGAAAAAGCCGATTATTGGGGACAAGTCGACTTGTATGTGGGCGGTTCAGAGCACGCTACCGGACACTTGCTGTACAGTCGTTTCTGGACTAAGTTTTTATATGACCGCGGATATATATCGTTTGACGAACCGTTCAAGAAATTGGTGAATCAAGGAATGATCTTGGGTACCTCTGCCCTGGTATATCGAAAAAACGGTACCAACACCTTTGTTTCAAAAGGCCGAATAGGGGACCACGAAACCACAGCATTGCATGTAGATGTGAACATGGTCGAAAACGATGTGCTCGATATAGATTGGTTCAAGGCCTGGCGGCCCGAATTTGCCGATGCTGAATTTATCCTCGAAGACGGTCAATACCTTTGTGGTAGCGAAGTCGAGAAAATGTCGAAACGCTGGTACAACGTCGTAAATCCAGATGATATTTGTGAGCGCTACGGTGCCGATGTGCTGCGCATGTACGAAATGTTTTTAGGTCCGATCGAGCAAGCAAAACCTTGGAATACCAATGGTATTTCGGGCGTGAGTAACTTCGTGAAAAAGCTTTGGCGCTTGTACAGCGACGCGGGAAATTCATTGGTGACCGATGACGAACCGACGAAGAAAGAGCTGAAAGCGTTGCACGCGACCATTAAAAAAGTGAATCACGATATTGAGCAATTGAGCTTCAATACTTCCATTTCGAATTTCATGATTTGCGTGAATGAACTGAACGATTTAAAATGTCATAAACGCGGTATTTTAGAACCCTTGGCTGTTTTGCTTTCTCCATTTGCACCTCATTTAGCAGAGGAACTGTGGTCGGTGTTGGGCAACGAGCCTTCGGTGTCTAAAGAAACTTTTCCGGTTCATAACGAAAGCTTCTTGGTGGAAGCGGAGCACGAATACCCGGTAATGTTCAACGGGAAGATGCGGTTCAAGCAAGAATTCTCTCTTTCGTTGCCTCCGAATGAAATTGAAGCGGCCATAAGAGCTGATGAACGCACGGCTAAGTATGCGGCCGATAAACCGATCAAGAAGGTGATCGTGGTGCCGAAGAAGATCATTAATGTGGTGGTATAAGTGTTAGCAGTGGCCACGCTAGTGCGCGGCTAGAAGTGGTATAAGTGTTTTTTTTTCGTCCCCCTTTGGAGTGCCTGTCCCGTAGGTACGGGAGGGTTGGGGAGGAAAAGGAAAATGGATTCGTGTTGCAAATGTGGGACCTGCAGTGGTATTAGTTTAAAATGTGAGTCTGAGCTTCGCCTTAAACACGATCTCCTAATTAGCCATTAGCGTTGGCGTTGGCGTTTGCCTTGGCTTATTTCTGGAAAAAAGGGTCTTTGCTAAAGCTAAAACCCTAAGTCTGAGTACGGAGCTAGGTTTTACTCAGAGTTGTGATTTTAGGGACAATATGCTGCGCGCATCCCCAGCCAAAGTTGGTCTTCTGGCGTATATTTAATGACCATCACCGGTGGTGGTAAAACACCAAGTGGAACGAATCGTAAAGAATTGAAATTAAAGAGTCTGATTATGGGATTGTTTTTATGCCATTGGATGCTGGGTCAAAACCTGGTGTCCAATGGCTCTTTCTTGGAGCTTGATACCTGTAGCTTTGCAACATTATATCTAATTAACGATGTCACAAATTGGTCCAGCACTTATCAAAACTCTAACGTAACGGATCCGAATGGAAGCAGCGATTATTATAGCAATTGTACAACATTCCCGAATCACGGAGGTGAAATCCCTCAAAATGACCATGGCTATCAATGGCCTCGATCTCTGGA
>CBFHRK010000168.1:0-2409 GCA_965658225.1 Flavobacteriales bacterium
AAAGCCATTCTAACGACCGTTGACAAACGATCGAATAAGAAAGATGCAGCTACCGCAGTTCCGGCTGCTTCCGATGCTCATGGAATCGAAGCGTCATATAGCCACCTGCACGTTCATTCATCGTTCAGCATTTTGCAAAGCACCATAAAAGTGAACGAGCTGGTTGAACTGGCGGCCAAATACAATATGCCCGGCGTCGCAATAACCGATATGGGTAACTTGATGGGTGCCTTTCATTTTACAGCGGCCGTTGCCAACCACAACCAACAAGTGGAAACGCATAATGCGGAAGTAGTGGAAGGAACCAAAGAAGGTGAACCGCAAAAAATACTGAAAGGTATCGTCGGATGCGAGCTTAATGTTTGCCAAGACCATACCAACAAAGAAGTAAAAGACAACGGAGCTCCCATGGTTTTCTTAGCTAAGAATAAAGCCGGGTATTTGAACTTGGCCAAGCTCAGTTCGCATGCACACGTCGACGGGTTTTATTATGTTCCTCGCGTCGATCAGTCGTTGGTTGAGAAGTACAAAGAGGGATTAATGGTTCATACCGGTGGTGTTCACGGGCTCATACCATCGTTACTCTTAAACGTAGGTGAAAAACAAGCGGAAGAACAGCTCCAATGGTGGCAAAAAACTTTTGGCGACGATTTCTACGTCACTTTGAATCAGCACGGTCTCGAAGAAGAGAATCGAGTCAACTCGGTTTTGCTGAAATGGGCGAAGCAATACGGTATTAAGCCAATTGCTGCGAACGATGTTTTCTACGGGGAAAAGAAAGATGCCAACGCACACGATATTTTACTTTGCGTAAAAGAGGGCGCAAAGCAAAGCGACCCCATTGGTAGAGGACGCGGATTCCGATACGGACTCCCCAATCAAGAGTATTTCTTCAAGGATCAGGAGGAAATGAAAGCACAATTTGCCGCGGTCCCTGAGGCCATTCAAAATACGAATGAACTCGTTGATAAAGCCGAGAATTTCACCTTAGCTCAAGATGTACTTCTTCCCAAATTCGATATTCCGGAAGAATTTAAAGATCCGGCCGATGAGGCCGATAACGGAAATAGAGGGGAGAATAAATACCTGAGGCACCTCACTTTTGAAGGGGCTAAGATTCGTTACAACGAGCTTACGGATGAAATTAATGAGCGTATTGAATTTGAGCTGGCCACTATTGAGAAAACGGGGTATCCTGGGTATTTTTTGATTGTACAAGACTTCACCCGACAAGCCCGAGAAATGGGTGTGTCCGTGGGACCCGGGCGTGGTTCTGCCGCCGGATCAGCCGTTGCATATTGCACGGGAATTACCAATGTGGATCCCATCAAGTACGATTTACTTTTTGAGCGTTTTTTGAATCCCGACCGTGTGTCGCTCCCCGATATTGATATCGACTTCGATGATCGCGGTCGCGATAAAATTATCGACTGGGTAGTTCAAAAATACGGTGTGAATCAAGTAGCCCAAATTATTACTTACGGAACCATGGCGGCGAAATCGGCCATCCGAGATGCCGCGCGCGTATTGGACTTGCCGCTTCAAGATGCCGACCGCTTAGCGAAGCTGGTGCCGAACACTAAACTCGCGAAGCTCTTTAGCTGGGACGACAAAACGAGAAAGCAAAAACTCAAATCCGATGAAATTGGGATGGCCGATGAGCTGATCAAAGTGTCGGAAGGCAGTGATTTGAGCGCCGAAACCATTAATCAGGCCAGAATTCTCGAAGGGAGTGTTCGAAATACAGGAATTCACGCCTGTGGAGTAATCATTACGCCCTCGCCGCTAACAGATCACGTTCCCATGACCACGGCGAAAGATGCGGATCTGCTTGTTACTCAATTTGACAACTCGGTGGTTGAATCGGCCGGACTCCTAAAAATGGATTTCTTAGGGTTAAAAACCCTGACCATTATTAATGATGCGGTTGAACTGGTTGCGCAAAGAACGGGTACTAAATTAGATCCGGATCTATTCCCTCTGGATGATGAGAAAACTTATGAGTTGTTCCAGAAGGGTGAAACCGTAGGCATCTTCCAGTATGAATCGCGCGGAATGCAGAAGTACATGAAAGAATTGGTTCCTACCCAATTCAGCGATTTAATTGCGATGAATGCACTGTATCGACCGGGACCTTTGGAGTACATACCAAATTTCATTGATCGCAAGCACGGTCGTGAGCCCATTACCTACGACTTAGACGGTATGCAAGAGTACCTCGAAGAAACTTACGGTATTACCGTTTATCAGGAGCAAGTGATGCTTTTGAGTCAGAAACTCGCCGGATTTACCAAGGGTGAAGCCGATGTACTTCGTAAGGCCATGGGTAAGAAAATATTTGCGCTACTGGCCAAATTGAAACCGAAGTTCCTCGATGGATGCGCCGAACGCGGTCATGATAAAGAAGTG
>CBFHRK010000169.1:0-2350 GCA_965658225.1 Flavobacteriales bacterium
CGAACGATTCCCATGAATGAATTCATGGGCTAATCGGAAGACTTGTTTTCAGCAACGTAACTAGACTCAAGGAAAAACATGTCCCCCTCTCCGAGGGGGTTGGGGGAGGAAAGCACCAGAGAAAATGATAGCGATCAGATTCCGTATTTACAGGTACACGTATTATGCTCAAACGCTTCCCATGAATGAATTCAAGCCTGTGAAACACTTGGAACTGTTGAAACACTTGGAACTGTTGAAAAAAGAAAAAACGTAGTTAAAAAAACTACCTGCAATTCCACCCCCGCGCCCCCGCCAGCGGGGGACCTAAAACGTGTTTTTCTTGAATCGGCTGCGACTCAGGGGACACGTTGGTGAGGCATTAGCATTAGTTGAAACACTTATACCACTGCTAACACTTCCTAGTCCCCCTTTGGCGAGCCGGTCCTTCCGCATTACACGAAACAGTCTGCCAGCGAGGACATGTTTTTCCTTTTTTCAACTCTTCTCGTCGCACCCGTGGCTCGAATGGTTCCGCACTTGCGGAATCGACCTAGCGGTGCGGCTTGATTTTTTCTTCACTTTTTGATCAAGCAAAAAGTGAAATAACTTTATTTTCCCTAAAGCTAAAGCTAAAGCTAAAGTGTGAAATCCCGCGTAATGCGGGAAACGCTATCGCTAAAGCTGTCCGCCACAAAAAAAAAGCCACCCCGTTAGGAATGGCTTTCAATGTTGTTACTCGTTGTGTATCCGTTCTTAGTGACGGCGTTCTTTAATACGAGCTTTCTTACCAGTCAATTCGCGTAGGTAGAAAATACGTGCACGACGCACAACTCCACGCTTATTCACTTCAATTTTTTCAATCATAGGCGAGTGAACAGGGAAAACACGTTCAACTCCTACGTTTCCGCTCATTTTGCGGATAGTAAACGTTTCAGTAGCTCCGCTACCACGACGCTGAATTACGGTACCGCGGAAAAACTGCGTACGCGTTTTTGCGCCTTCACTAATTGTATAGTAAACAGTGATGGTATCTCCAGCCCCAAATTCAGGGAACTCATTCTTTGTAACTAACTCGTCGTTTACGTACTTCAATAAATCCATGACGATTTCTTCTTTAAAGGGTGTCTCAAAACAGGGCGCAATATTACGGAATTTTCACGATTTCGCAATCCCTTTTTGTTAAAAAGTGTTTGTTCATTAAATTCTTAGCCTCAGTGCGTTGCGGTCCAATTAATAAACCAGGATCAGTCATCCGATTCTTCATGACGATTCCACAAATCGGGTCGAAGGCTCTTTGTTCGTTCTTCAGCGACCTCTTGACGCCATTTGTCGACTTTCGCATGGTCGCCACTTAACAGAAGCGGCGGAACCTCAAGTCCTTCAAAATCAGGCGGTCGAGTAAACACAGGTGGCGCTAACAGATCATCTTGAAAAGTATCGCTAAGGGCACTTGTTTCATCGTTCAAAACGCCGGGTAGTAACCGAATGATGCTGTCGGCAAGCACTGCTGCGGCTAATTCACCGCCCGAAAGCACATAATCACCAATCGAGATTTCACGTGTCACAAACAAATCGCGCACGCGTTGATCCACGCCTTTGTAGTGCCCGCAGAGCATTATTAAATTGCCTTTCAAGGAGAGCTCGTTTGAAATCTGCTGGTTTAAAGTCGCGCCGTCAGGCGTTAAGTAAATGATTTCGTCGTAGTTGCGTTCATTTTGTAACTCGCGGATGCATTTTGCTATGGGCTCAATCATTAAAACCATGCCTGCACCGCCACCGTATTGGTAATCGTCGACCTGATTGTGCTTTCCGAAGCCATAGGCGCGCAAATCGTGCACGTGCACCTCTACCAAGCCTTTTTGCTGTGCGCGCTTTAAAATGCTCGCTGCAAGGGACTTACTAATAATTCCGGTAGAACGGTTATAATATCAATACGCATAGTCAAAAATAAAAAAAACTCTCCCGAGTATTCGGAAGAGTTCTTGTTGTGCCCACGACTGGATTCGAACCAGCACATCCTAAGGACACCACCCCCTCAAGGTGGCGCGTCTACCAATTTCGCCACGTGGGCTTACCACGACAAAGGTATTAAATACCTTCAAGAAAAAAGGGTTGTCGTTGACAACCCTTTAGTGACTCGGCTGGGGCTCGAACCCAGGACCCACGCCTTAAAAGGGCGTTGCTCTACCAGCTGAGCTACCGAGTCATTCCCGATTTGGGAGTGCAAATATACGACTACTCTTTAAAGTGCCAAACTAGCTTTGCCTTTTTTCGAGATATGACTTAAAGTCTTTGCTAATAAAGGGAATTCGGTGCGTGTTTTTTTCAAAAGGGCCCCAAAATTCAAGGGTAACTTTTTAAAATAAAG
>CBFHRK010000170.1:0-2328 GCA_965658225.1 Flavobacteriales bacterium
CACCACAGCGGATATAGATAATGGAAGTAATGACGCTTGCGGAATAGCAAGTGTGACTGTTGCACCATCGAGCTTTAATTGTAGCAATGTGGGAGCGAATACCGTGACCTTAACGGTAACAGATGTGAATGGAAACATAAGTACGTGCACGTCAACCGTTACAGTTGAGGATAATGCTCAGCCAACAGCCCTTTGTCAAGACATCACCGTTCAACTCGATGCTACAGGAAATGCATCAATTTCTACATCGGATATTGATAATGGATCCACGGATAATTGTGGTGTCGCCAACCTCGCGGTTGGACCGAGCACTTTCACTTGTTCAGAGCTTGGTGCCAATACGGTTACATTGACTGTTACCGATGTCAACGGTAATGTCTCGACCTGTACGGCTACGGTTACAGTGGAAGACAATGTGGCTCCGACCGCAGTTTGTCAGGACATCACTGTTCAGCTCGATGCTACGGGTAATGTGAGCATTACAACCTCGGACATTGATAATGGATCTGGGGATAATTGTGCTGTTGCGAATATTGCATTAGACAATACAGCCTTCGCGTGTGCCGATGTTGGAGCCAATACGGTTACGCTTTCGGTTACAGACCAATCGGGTAACGTGAGTACGTGTAGTGCTACGGTTACGGTTGAAGATAATGTGGATCCGACCGCGTTGTGCCAAGACATCACTGTTCAACTCGATGCTACAGGAAATGCTTCTATTGCGGGAACAGACGTGGATGGCGGGTCAACTGATAACTGTTCAATTGCGAGTTATAATGTGACCCCGAATAGCTTCGATTGTACTGAAGTGGGAGCTAATACAGTGACCTTAACGGTAACCGATGTGAATGGAAACATAAGTACGTGCACGTCAACCGTTACAGTTGAGGATAATGCTCAGCCAACAGCCCTTTGTCAAGATATTACGGTTCAACTCGATGCCAGTGGAAATGCATCAATTTCTACATCTGATATTGATAATGGATCCACGGATAATTGTGGTGTTGCCAACCTCGCGGTTTTACCGAGCACTTTCACTTGTTCAGAGCTTGGTGCCAATACGGTTACATTGACTGTTACCGATGTCAACGGTAATGTCTCGACCTGTACGGCTACAGTTACGGTGGAAGACAATGTGGCTCCGACGGCGATCTGTCAAGACATAACCGTTCAACTCGATGCTGCTGGAAACGCCTCGATAAGCACCACGGATATTGATAATGGCTCAACTGATAATTGTACGGTGGCCAATATCGCCTTAGACAAAACAGCCTTCACTTGTGCTGAAGTTGGAGCCAATACGGTTACGCTTTCGGTTACAGACCAATCGGGCAACGTGAGTACGTGTAGTGCTGCAGTTACGGTTGAAGACAATGTGGACCCCACCGCTATTTGTCAAGACATTACGGTTCAACTCGATGCTACAGGAAATGCATCGATCGCCGGAACGGATGTAGACAATGGGTCTACGGATAACTGTTCTATTGCGACGTACGACGTTACGCCAAATGCATTTACTTGTGCCGAGACCGGTGTGAATACGGTGACTTTGACGGTTACGGATGTCAATGGAAACGCGAGTACCTGCACTGCGAATGTGACCGTTGAGAACAATATTGTGCCTACTGCCATCTGTCAGGATATAACGGTCCAGCTCGACGCTAGCGGAAACGTATCGATTGCCGGGTCTGACGTGGATGCCGGATCGTTCGAGGTATGTGGATTGGCCACGACTTCGGTGAGTCCGAACAGCTTTACCTGCGCCAATTTGGGAGCGAATACGGTGACCCTGACGGTTACCGACGTGAACAGCAATGTCTCGACGTGTACGGCAACGGTAACGGTGGAAGACAATGTGGATCCGACGGCGATCTGTCAAGACATCACCGTTCAACTCGATGCGGCCGGTTCGGTAAGTATAACCACAGCGGATATCGATAATGGATCTACGGACAATTGCTCGGTGGCGAATATTGCCTTGAGCCAAACGAGCTTTGATTGTACCGAAGTGGGGGCCAATACGGTTACGCTTTCGGTTACAGACCAATCGGGTAATGTGAGTACGTGCAGTGCTACAGTTACGGTTGAAGACAATGTGGATCCGACCGCGGTATGCCAAGACATCACCGTTCAACTCGATGCCAGTGGAAATGCATCCATTACTACATCTGATATTGACAATGGATCCTCGGATAATTGTGGTGTCGCAACGACAACCGTTAGTCCTAATTCATTTACATGTGCGGAAGTGGGTGCCAATACGGTTACATTGACTGTTACCGATGTCAACGGTAATGTCTCGACCTGTACGGCTACGGTTACAGTGGA
>CBFHRK010000171.1:0-2328 GCA_965658225.1 Flavobacteriales bacterium
TTCATTACCCTTACCAATAACGTTTCCGGGCATGGATCGAATACCACCGCGAATGCGGTTACTCACATAATCCGGAAACAGGTCCCACCCCAAGTAGAATCCGCTTTCGACCCAAACATTGGTGCCGATCCGTACTTGAATTTGCGCTCCTCGCGTATTGGTAAATGGACGTTCATCTTGGCCCGATAATCCTGTACGAACATCAAAAACCGGGTCAATGGATAAATGAAAATCCTCTGTATTTTGATCGATCAGGTGTTCTTGAAAAGCCTTTCTATACAGCCAACTTCTATTGCTCTGAGCCTGCGGCTTTATGCGGTAGTCCGCCGTATCAATCAACGGTAGAAAGCTGCTGTGAAGTCCGGGGGTCGATTGGCGCTCTGATTGGTATTGGTTGACGATGTCGTGGTTCAGGGGGATGGTGGGGTATTGGGCGGCAGCACTTAGCGTTAGCATTAGCGTTAGCGCCATTAGCCATTGGCCAATGGCCGTTGGCCAGATAGATTTCGTCCCCCGCTGGCGGGGGTTGGGGGTGGAATAATCGACTACTAAAAACCGCAAAGCATTAAAAGTGGACAAAATACAGTCCCCCGCTGGCGCGGGTTGCGCCAAATAAATGTCACCCGCTGGCGGGGGTTGGGAGTGGAATTCATCTAAGACCATGAACCATGAACCATGGACCATGAACTTGAAGTATCGGGCGATACTAACTATTAAATCTAAGGGTTTCTTCATCGTGGAAAGATAAGAACAATATCTTTCGGCACTTTAATAAGAAACTCTAGGTTAAAACCCGGGGCCAACAGTACCCGGTTGGTTGTTGATTCCTTTGTGTTTATGCTTTTCTGTTTGTAGAGCGGCACTGAAAAACCCCGGGTTAAAACCCGGGGCTATATTGCTCGTTCGGGCATAAAATGATTTAATGTCGTTCTCGTAGCCGAAGATGAAGAATGAGCGGAATTGCGTTCCCGAGACCTGTCCCGAGAGCATATGCGATTAGGGAGGCGAAGCCGATTCGGGAAAAGAGCCAATGGCCTATGGCCAAGGGCATATAGCCTGTAAAACAATGTTCAATGCTTTTCTTCCAACTCTTCCTCTTCCACCTGCTCCTCCTTCTTATCTTCAACTAGCTTGTGCAGAAGAATAAGATCGGACTTGCGCTGAATCATAAACGGAGTAAGGCAGAGAATGATACCCGTACTTAGGACAATGATCAAATGACTGTGAATACCTAGATGGCGAAAATTCCAGGCAATGGCGACAATGACCAAGTTAACAAAAGCTATAAAAAGGGAGGCTTTCCAATGAATGAAACCGAGTGCAATTAATCGATGGTGGATGTGATTACGGTCCGCGACAAAAGGACTTTTTTTATTCAGAATACGCACCATAAACACCCTTAAAGTATCCATCAATGGAAAGAAATAAACCGCTATAGCTAATACAGGTGCATTGGGCAGTGTATAGGGAGTGGCTCCGGATTGATTCAATTGAATGAATCGAATAATCATCATGGCCAATAAGAAGCCGATGGTCATGGATCCAGTATCGCCCATGAAAATTCGGCGTCTTGTGGAAAGGTTAAATCGGAGAAAAGCGAAAATCCCACCTAGTAATGAGGTGCAAATCAAAATGAAATCATTTTGACCAGCTAAATAGAAATACACACCAAAAAAACAAGTTGTAATAATCGCAATAAAGCCCGCTAAGCCGTCTATACCATCGATCAAGTTGTAGGCATTGATCACAAGCATACCCACGAAAAGAGTAAACACGACACTCATTAAATACGGTAGCTCGTTAATCCCAAGTAAACCAGAAAAGGATTCAATACGAACGTCAGTAAGAACAATTAAGGCTAAAAGCACAGCAAATTGAACAATGGCCTTAGTTCGAGGAGCTAAAACTAAAATATCGTCCTTAATACCGAGATAAAACAAAACGACCAACCCTCCCAACAGTAGCATGATGATTCTCGAGTCACTGATGAAAGCCGCGGATGTGGCCAAAGCCACCATGAATCCAAAATAAATAGCTATTCCTCCTAAGTTCGGTATACTAGTAGAGTGTGCGGTGCGCTCGTCCGGTTTCGCCATAAAGCCAGCGCCAGTTGTAATTTGGCTTAAAGCAGGCATGACGAGATAAGTTAAGACAGCGGCAGCAAAGAATGAAAGAATGTAAAGTCCAAAATCGAGCATTGTTGTCCGTTTTTAGACATAGCGCTCAACAAAAATAACAAATTTTGATAGAGCTAGACACTAAAAATGTAAAAAAACTAAAATCTGAACTTTCATCAAGAAAGTTGACAATCCTCCGGATTGCTTGAAA
>CBFHRK010000172.1:0-2300 GCA_965658225.1 Flavobacteriales bacterium
TTACAATATATATTAGGGAACTTTATTGTCACCTTTGGTGCGGTGTTAATGATACGCAGCGCCTTCGGTCCTGCACCTTTCGATGTATTGTTTGTGCACTTAAAACTAACAACGCCTCTAACAATGGGGATTGCTGCCTTTTTATTCCAAGGAACGCTTATTGTGTTTATTGCACTCATGAGACGTAGTTCCAAATACCTGGGAAGTTTTGCTGCATTACTCGTTGGTTCCATTGCCTTAGATTTTTGGGATTTACTTGTATTAGCAGATTTTCTACCAGAAGCCTTTTGGGTTCGGGTAGTTGTATATTTTGCTGGTATCTATTTTTTAACCCTTGGCCTTGGTATCACCGCTACTACCAATTTAGCGACCGTATCGTTTGATGAGCTCATGTATTTAATCATGGACTGGTTTCATACGAAAAAGGTTGTCGTTATCCGCTTCTTTATTGAATTCTCAGGTATTGTGTTGGGGATTATTGTAGGGTTCATTGGCGGGATTGGATTTGGGGAAGCGACAATCGGTTCCGTCATTGTTGCACTGCTACTTCCGTTCTTACTTCAACAACAGCTGTCGATGTTAGCTCGTTTTGGTCTTCGCCGCGACTAATCTTTGGCATAATAAGGTATGAAAAAGACCTTATTGTTGTTATCGAATCATTTGAATACACGATATTTGTTGCCGCAGATGGACAACACAATCGTCATCACAACCGATGAACAATTTCGGCTTTTTTTATATCATCAAACACGGATCATCCTCCATCAATCCGCAGCGGAGCATTTTGCAAAAAATGAATCGCTAGAATATGTTCATGCGTCAACATACCGCGATGTTCTTCCTTTGATCGAGGAATCTGAAATTTACATATACGATCCTTATGATGTGGACCATAAGAAATTAATTCAAGCGTCATTTGAAGACTACTCATTAACGTTTTTACCTGACCTCAACTTTTACCATGAAGATCCCGAAGCTCTTTTAGCGAGTCCACCTTATAAATTAGATCCAAATTACCGAGTGTGGCGACAAGAAACTAGGATATTAATGGACGGGTCAAAACCGGTGGGCGGAAAATATTCGTTTGACACAGAAAATCGTAAAACAGCACCCAAAGAATGGATGGTTACCCCACCTCTTTTGTTTGAAGCTGATGAGATCACGTTACGAGTTATAGATAGTGTCAAATCAATGTTCACCCATCATCCATCCAGTTCTCACCCATTTGCATATCCTGTCACGCGTGAAGATGCGCTGAAAACCTTACAACACTTTATAACCTACCGATTGCCATTTTTTGGGGATCACCAAGATGCGATGCTACAAGGCGAGCCATGGATGGCACATTCCCTGCTTAGCGCATCAATCAATCTAGGATTACTGTTTGTCGATGAAGTGGTTGAGGCCGTGGAAAGTGCAGATGCACCGCTTGCCGCTCGCGAAGGATTTATTCGACAAGTCTTAGGATGGCGAGAATACATTCGTGCCATTTATGTCGCACAAATGCCGTCCTATATTACTCATAATTATTTAGACCATCATCATCCTCTCCCCCCTTTGATGTATAACGCGAAAACGTCGATGAATTGTTTATCGACGGTCGTTCAAGAAACCATCGATCATGCCTATAATCACCATATTCAACGGTTGATGATTCTCGGAAACATCACAACCCTAATTGGGATTGATCCGAACAAGGTTCGCCAGTGGTTTAATGAAATGTATCTTGATTCCTTTGACTGGGTGGTTACCCCCAATGTAATGGGGATGGCAAGTTATTCCGATGGCGGGCTCATGAGCACCAAACCGTATGTAGCAAGCGCGAATTACATTAACAAAATGAGTAATTATTGTTCGTCATGCCGCTTTGATCCAACTAAGAAAACAGGCGAGAACGCCTGTCCAGTCAACGTCTGGTATTATGACTTTTTAGACCTTCATCAAGAACGCTTAGCCACAAATCCACGAATGGTCTATATGTATGCAAATTATCGAAAATTATCTTCTGATGTTATCAATGAAATAAAACACAAAGCAGATATATACCGAAAAGGAGTCTTAGATGGAACGTTGTAATCTAGTGTGGTTTGACCATGACTTCCGGGTAAGTGACCATCCAGCTTTACTAGCAGCGACAAATGAAGGCATTGGCGTAGTAGGAATTGCAGTGATTCATCCTAGCGAATTGAAGACTCATTCCCACGGCTTTCTTACCATGTCGACAACGCGTCAACAAGCACTCTATCAAGTACTAAAAGAACTCAAGGTCAGTTTAGCGCGATATAACATACCCTTTATGG
>CBFHRK010000173.1:0-2292 GCA_965658225.1 Flavobacteriales bacterium
GACCCAGTTCCTACACATCCATTAGCATCGGTTACAGTAACTCCGTATGGGCTACCCGCGGCCAACAATCCAGTTTCAGTCGCTGCTATTCCGCCTGTACTCCATAAGTAGGTGAATGGAGCTACACCACCGCTTACTGAAGCTGTAGCCGATCCAAAGGCACCTGGACATAAAGGCATTGTTTGTGTTACTGTTACTAGTACTTGAGCTGGCTCTGCTACCGTGTAGCTAAAGCTCTCAGTACATGCATTCGCATCGGTTACTGTTACGTTGTACGTTCCTGCAGTTAAGCCCGAGTGGCTTGTTCCTGCAGATAATGAGTTATCCCATGCATAGGTGTACCCTGCGGTTCCACCACTGATGGTAATATCAATCGATCCGTCCGCTGCACCGAAGCAAGAAATATCTGTTGCTCCACCTGCGTAGGTAATCGGATCGGGTTGTGTTACGTTGATCGCTAATGGAAGTGTACATCCAAAGTCGTCGGTAATAACTACGTTGTAGATACCGGCAACCAAACCACTAAGATCTTCTGTACTTGCTCCGTTGCTCCATGCGTAGCTGTATGGAGGTGTTCCTCCTGATACTACTACATCAATGGCTCCGTCGTTTCCTCCATTACAGGTTACATTCGATGCAGCACTTGCAAAACCAGTTAGAGCCGCTGGCTCTACAATTGTGAAGCTTGCTACTCCTGCTCCTGTACATGTATTGTTGTCTGTAACCGAAATAGTATACACACCAGCCATCAAACCATTAAGGTCTGCTGTACCTGGATCAACAAATCCTGTATTTGAACTTGACCATACATATACATACGGTGCAGTACCATCGGTAACCGTTACATCGATTGATCCGTTGGCAAATCCGTTACAAGTAATATCCGTAGATACTCCGCTTACCATTACTTCGGTAGGCTCTAGTACTGTATAGCTAAAGAAGGCAGTACAGCTGTTCGCATCTGTAACTGTCAAATCATAACTTCCTGCTTCAAGACTAGCGCCAGCAACTGGGTTGTTTCCTGGGTTAACAAATGCCGTGCTTGAACTAGCCCACACATAAGTATAAGGCGTTGTTCCACCGCTGATCGTTACTGCTACAGATCCGTCTCCTGCTCCAAAGCAAGTTACGTTTTGAACATCCGATACCGCTGTAATCGCATCTGGCTCGGTCATTGTAACATTTACGGTTACAGGGCCACAACCGTTGTCGTCTTGTACATTGAATGAATATTGTCCACTCGAAACGGTTACGGTAAACGCACCACCTGTAATTGTATTCGAACTACCCGGCAACAATAAAGGCTCACCCCATACTAATGGAGCTGTTCCGCCAGAAACCGTTACGGTTATTGTTCCTTGACCACCATTACATAAAATTGGCGTTGTTGCCGAGACACCGGCGGCTAATGCCGCAGGCTCTGTAAAATTAAACGGTATAATAACTGGAGGACATGATCCACTGTTATCTGACACCGTTACTGTATATGCTCCTGGTACTAAACCAGATTCAACAGCTGTTGAACCTCCATTCGACCACACATAAGTATAAGGAGCCGTTCCACCGCTTGCACTTACTGCTGCAGTAGCCGTTCCACCATTACATGCAATATCAATAGTGTTTGCATTATCTGCACCAGCAGCAAATGCTCCAACTGGTTCTGTAATCGTATAAATATCTGTTGCTGTACAACTTCCTGATGTTACGGTAACCGTATAATCACCTGCTACTAAACCGGCAATTGACGCTCCCATCATTCCATTGCTCCAATTGTATGCGTAACCTCCCGTGTTTCCACTAGCAGTTACTTCAATTGCTCCGGTCGCATCCCCCGCACACAACACATTCGTTTGTGATAATTGAGTAATCGCTAAAGGAGCCGGTGAACCAACTGTTAAAGGACCGAAATTAATAGGACATCCGTTCGCATCCGTAACGATTACATTATAAGAACCGGCTGCTAATGCAGAAATATCTTGAGTGGTTGCTCCGTTGGACCAAGCAAAGGTATACCCTGCTGTACCTCCACCAACGGTAATGGTAATTGAACCATCAGTAACACACGATTCAGATTGATCCGTAACCACCTCGCCGCCAACAGAAATTGCTGTTGGTGCTGTTAAGGTTACAGCCGCAGTTGTTGCTGTACATGAATTATCATCGGTTACGGTTACGCTATAAACACCAGCAGCCAATCCAGTTGGATTTGCTGCGGTTGCGCCACCAGTCCATGCATATGAGTAAGGCCCTGTTCCACCGGATACTGTCGTAGCAATCGATCCATTTGTACCT
>CBFHRK010000174.1:0-296 GCA_965658225.1 Flavobacteriales bacterium
TCTATCTGGAGAAGGTAGTATCCGGCCGGGAGGCCGAGCAAAGAGATTATGCCATTGGTGTCGAGCGTACCCTCTTGAACCGCCTGTCCGGCCAAATTGGTAACGATATATTTCCCCGGTTCCGAAACAGAAAGCGCGATCTGGTTTGCGACCGGATTCGGATAGATGCTGAATTCCAATACATTTCTTTCGGATATCGATCCGCCACCAAAAGAAATAATAGCCTCTGGTCCGAACGTCAAAAGAAACTGATCGTATCCGGCATTTTGACGGACATTGCCATTTCCATGGGTTTC
>CBFHRK010000174.1:306-2284 GCA_965658225.1 Flavobacteriales bacterium
GGTTGTGCAGATGTAAAAAAGGAAAGGTTGCGCCTGGATAATTCGAGAAGAACCCGCCCGAGCCATCGGCCGGAAGAGAATCACGTACAACAAGATCAGCGATGTACTCTACAAAAGAGCCTTGATTCAGCCAAAATCCGTGTGCTAAAGAGTCGTGCACCATCGCATAAGGTAGGGCACTGACCGCGTTCTCGTAGTAGTCGTCGGTGGCCGGATCCCAGGTGTTCGGGATGAATACAGAATTCGGTAGTAGTGACAATCCTTTCTTTAACTCTAAGTCGCCGTAGTAGGCGTTGTACGGATCCGTGGTCAGCTCCTCTACAAAAGTGGAACCGAACCAACGAACATCATTCCCGAGAAAAGCACAGGGCTGCATCCAGTCCCATTGAGCCGAAAAAGTATATCGCGCTTCAAATTCGGGTCCGCCATCCGTTCCGGCAAAGAAATCCATGAGCGCATCGTATTCCACCCCAATCCATAAGTCAATATAATTGTCAGGAGCATGAAGAGGCAAATCTCCATTCGCGGCATTAATGAGGAGTATTTCGGCTTGTGATCCATTGGCAATAAGCGAATCTTTAAACAGTTGTGCACGCGCTGCGTCCGAAGAGATCACCATAAAGGGCATTCCCCAGTAATACTGTTGAACTTCTATGAGCTCTGTTTTTGCCGCTTGCCAAGTATCATCACCAATTAAGAAAGCATGTCCCAAGTAGGCTTCTCCCCAAAGTGGGTTTATCCATTGTGTATTCCCTTGAAGGATGGAGTGGTTGTTAAAATCCCACCGCTGTCCATTTTTTAATACCGTTAAAGGTAAGTTGGTTGTCCAGTAGCCGGACGGATTGCTCCACAGTTCTTTATTCACTTGATTGGGCGGCAAAAAAGTAGCCGTTCCGGTACCGTAGATTTCTCCAATACCGTTGGGGTCAATGCCTATGGCGGTTCGGTCGTCCAAGCCCATACACCAAGTGTTTTGCTGCAATGAATTCAACTTCCCAGAAAATCCGATTAAGCGACCAATGCGACCTCGTTCAATAAAATGGGTATCGAACAGATAGTCGGAATAAAAAGACCACATTCCCTGATCAAGGGTCATTTTTACTTCGGCAGTGTCGAGCAGTGCTTCATCGGGATACAGTGTTCCGTTTTCAGCGGTGAATACCCAGTCGCTCAAAATAGCCATTCCCGCACTTGTTCCGGCAATCACACCACCTCGTGAGTAAATACTGTCTACGGCCCACTGAACGGCGGTTCCAGGGTAATTACTCATGTAGTCCCATTGATCCCCGCCTTTGAAGAAAACCATATCGTAGCCCAGTAAAGTATCGAGTAAATGGGGTTGATTTATTGAAGCGGAGTCCGATAAATTGAAATTATTTGCTTCGCTAGCCCCCAAACTTTCAAAATAGTCGGGTAGCCATTGGGTGGCGGTACCGAAGGCGATGATAGCGACGCGACCGCTATCGGCTTCTTGGACGGCCCAGGAATAAGGGGCATCGCTCCAGCTGTTGTAGTCCTCGGATCCGCCGCCAACAAGCAGCAACGATCCTTGTGCAAAGGAAAGAGTGCAGACAAAAAGAAATAAAGCAGAAAACGAGTATTTCATACTCGAATATACGAAGCTCATGCTGCTTCTGGCAGGGTCTCCGGGTCGATTCGCGAAATCTTAATATTAAAAGCCGCGAAAGCAATGGTCATTATAGGACTCAGAATACAGAAAAACGTGAAGGGAGCGTAGGATAAGGTCGCCACTCCTAAAATGGCAGCTTGTGTGGCTCCACAGGTATTCCAGGGCACCAGAACTGAAGTAACCGTACCTGAATCTTCGAGTGTACGACTTAAAACCTGAGGTGCTAAGCCCCGTTTCTTAAAAACGGGTGCGTACATGCGACCAGGAACTACAATGGCAAGATATTGATCGCTCGCCGTTACGTTCAAGGTCAAGCAGGTAGCTACCGTAGTCCCGACAAGCGCCGTA
>CBFHRK010000175.1:0-2280 GCA_965658225.1 Flavobacteriales bacterium
ACTTATAACACTTTTTCATGAGGTTGAGAAAGGCAAATCCTGTCCCCCGCTGGCGGGGGCTCGGGGGTGGAATTTACTAAAGCCGAGAATAACTCCTAGTTTCATCCCCAAAATAAGGTCAGCGCACCAAGGTGATAAATCCGGTTAAATCGTCGAGCCCCTCTACCGACAAAACGTAGTAGTAGGTTCCTTCCGAAAGATCTCGAGGGGACCAGTCGTTTAGATAGTTGACTCCATTATACACTTGCGTTCCCCAGCGATTAAACACCCGAAACGTATTCCTTTGCCCCACGAGTCCTTCAATGATAAATACATCGTTTCGGCCATCTCCATTGGGCGAAAACACATTAGGTACCGTGATGTCGCAGCCTTCTTCTTGATTGATCAATTCCACCGAAATACTATCTGCGCATCCAGCCTCATCTTGAACCAGCAAATCATAAACACCGGGAACAAGTCATCAAAAAATCCCGACAAAAAGAAATCGACACCGTTAATGGAGTATTCCAAAGTTCCCGATCCTCCTTGGGCCGAAAAGGCCAATCGACCATTCCCCTCTGAACAGGTTGGGTCAATGAACTCATCTACGATAACCTCAAGTCGCTCGTCGTTCACGACTTCGAGCTTTACCGAATCCAAACAACCAAGGGAATCTTCAACAAAAACCGTGTATATTCCTGTGGCTACATCTGTAAAGGTGGCGCTGTCTTGCACGGGACCATTACTTAAGAAATAGGTGTAGGGCGGAATCCCCCCCTGCGCTTCAGCAACAATGGTTCCCCGTCCACAGGAACTGGAGACAGTCGCGTTCTCCAAAGTCAATTTCGAAACAGAGGTCAAGTACTCGGTTCGGGTTGCCATTCCTACAGCATCTCCAGGCAACGGGCATACAAACACGTATCCTGGCCAAGCCCATTCATACAACACTGCCGTGCCGTCCTTATCAATATCATCAACGGTCAAAAAAGTTCGGGTGTTTCCGCAATTGTCAGACATCGAAGAAAACCCATAGGCGGAATTCGATTGGCCTCCCACCATGGACGCAATCGTGGTGTAGGAAATGGGTGCAGAGGTATCAATGCGCGCCAGCAAATCGGGATTTTTCAATGAAACAATAATATCGTCATTGTAAAAGGTCAAGTCTCCCGCTATCAAATCTCCAACATTTCCGAAACTTTGTGTCTGGTTGGTACTCGAATCATAGGATAGAATTTGACCTCCGGATTCTCCTATGTAAAAAATTCCGTCGGCATCGGCAGTCAGCGCCACATAACCGTCGAAAAATGGAGAGGCCGGAAGCGTGGTAATTGGCGAAATATTCCCGCTTACTGTATCCACTATACCAATTTGCCCAAATCCCGATAGTGCATACAATTCTCCGTAACGGTCAAAGGCTATATCCGTAAGAACAAAAAAGGGGTTTGTTGCGACCAATAAAGTACTGGTTCCGGTGTTGATGTCTACCTTGTATATTTCGCCTAAATCATTGGCTACGTAGACATTTTGTCCCTTAAGTGCCCACGATAGAATGAATAAAAGGAAAAGGGCCGTTCGTCTCAAAACACTGCTGTTTTATTGTTGGCCTGCAGCTGTTTGCTGTTCGTCTAGCCAATCGCTTTAAAATTCAGCCTTATAGACGCAAAACCTCGATAAAAGTTCGCAATTGTATGCTTTTTCATCCCTTCATCCAATTCTCCCCTACTTTTACATAGCACATCGCGTTACGCGGGATTGAAAGCTTTAGCATTGGCATTAGCTTTAGCTTTAGCCAGAATGCAACGATGGTAATTTTGAATTTTTAATTCTGAGTTTTAAATTTTGAATTAAGAATTAAGAATTAAAAACTCTGAACTATGAACTCCACTTCTACCTAATCGTATAAACTGTTTTATTCAGGGAACCGGTTTTATCAAAAAGATTTAGCTCTATTCCGGTTTTCAGATCTCTGCTAGCTGTGGCCGATGAGATATTTTTGAACACGTTCATATAATCTTTACGCGAAAAGGATCCGTTATTCGTAGAAACGAAGTAGTTGAGACGGTCCGTGCTAGACAGGGGTTGAATATTCAAGCGAAGTAGTTCACTCATTGAATCGTTGATTACCGAAAGCATATATTCAATAAAGAGTGTTGAATTTCCAGCTTTGTCGCATTCAGCTAAAACTTGATAATACTGATTTTGCGTTTTGCTGATGAGAGATTCAAAGGGTAGATATTCAAATACGTCATACTCTTCATATAGAATGAGTGTTTGCCAGAGTCGGCCCATTCTTCCGTTTCC
>CBFHRK010000176.1:0-2245 GCA_965658225.1 Flavobacteriales bacterium
TTCGATGTTCGCGTTTAATTATTTATCCGCGCTATGAATCGCGCCGAATACCCTCACAGACTTATTCTCGGATCGGGTTCGCCCCGGCGAAAGGAGCTATTTGCTCAATTAGGCTACCTATTTGACGTACGCACTTCGGATATCGATGAAGATCCGCCAACGGAACTAAAGGGATCGGAAATCGCTGAATTTTTGGCTTCGGAAAAATCGGACCACATTACTATTTCAGATGATGAGCTGTTGGTTACTGCGGACACCGTGGTTTGGCATCGAGGCCTTAGCCTCGTTAAGCCGAATGATCGAAACGGAGCCATTGCTATGCTTCGGGCACTCAGCGGTGGTGTTCATGAAGTGGTCACCGGAGTATGCATTAGATCAAAAAAGCAAAAGGTCACTTTTTCGGAAACCACCTTGGTATCTTTTAAGGAGCTAAGAGATTCCGATATTGAATTCTACGTTGATCAATACAAGCCTTTCGATAAAGCTGGCGGTTACGGAATTCAGGAGTGGATTGGGATGATCGGTATCGATAAAATTGACGGAAGCTATTTCAACGTGGTTGGATTACCTGTTGATCGGCTCGACTCAGAACTGCAAAAATGGGTGAATCAATAAGGCCTCATTTGCCTTACAGAATCCCCACTTCTTTCATACACTTTACCATTTTATCGAAGGAACGAGAAATATCGTTGTCGAGTCCGACCGATATGCGCACCAACCCATCCGACAAGCCCATTTGAGCGCGTTCTTCTTCAGTTATTTCCGACGATGTAGATCCGCCAGGATTACTGAACAAAGTTTTAAAGAATCCCAAGCTCACAGCAAGGTAGCCCACATTGGCATTTTGCATGTGTTCCATAAGTTCGTACGACTTTTTGGAAGTACCTGCATCGAGCATGAGCATGCCTCCAAAACCGTATTCCTCGTTGTAGAGCGACTTCATGAGTTCGTGTTGCGGATGGCTTGGTAATCCTGGATAGAATACCTTGAGGCCCAAGCTTTCAAATCGTTCCGCTAGGAACAGAGCATTTTTACTGTGTTGCTTCATGCGAATATGAAGACTGTGCAGGTTTTTAAGCATGCTGGCCGATCGCAAGCCATCGAGTACCGGACCCAACAACATACTCGCTCCAGAATTTACATCCATTAAACTATTGACCAAGGTTTTAGAACCACATGCCACCCCACCAATAGCATCGCTGGTACCATTGATGAATTTCGTTAGTGAGTGAATCACGATATCGACACCATGATCCACGGGCGATAAAACCATAGGCGAAAACGTGTTATCCACCACAAATTGAATATTTGCCTCCTTGGCAATTTTCGACAACTCGGGCAAATTGGCAATTTCGAGCATGGGATTACTCATTGCTTCCGTGTACAGCACTTTTGTGTTCCCATTGATTGCCTTTTTAACCGCATCCAAATCGGTCATGTCGACAAAGTGTGTCTTAATTCCAAAGCGCGGCAAAAAGTGCTTCATAAAAGCATAGGTACCTCCATAAACTGTTCGAGCGCTCACAATTTCATCTCCTTGCCCACAGAGCTGCATCAATACACAGCTAATAGAACCCATTCCGGATCCTGAAACATGAGCTGCCTCCGTTCCTTCTAAGGCTGCGAGGGCATCGGCCAGGTACTTATTACTCGGATTCGTATGTCTGGAATATAAGTAGCAACCTTCTTTTTCGATTTCGAAAAGCTCTTCCATGGTATCGGCCTGAAGAAAGGTAAAGGTGCTGGAATCGGTAATACTGGGATTTACTCCTCCAAACTCTCCAAAGTACTGGAGGTCGAGAATTTCGTCTGCGGGTTTATGGCTCATTTTTGTGTGTTTGTGTAGTGCTTCAAAAGTGGTGAATTTTTGGGGAATATTCAGGAGAGTGGATCCATAAAATAAGGCCTTTAGCGAGCTAAACAGAATTACTCAGGGTATCTTTCTTTGGTCTTTTGCCAGCAGCGAAATACTTCCTAATATCATTTCGTATGTTTGGCATCTATGGAAAAAACACCATCGCTCGGCAAGGCCCTCATCCCGATTGTATTTTTAGTAGTACTCCTAGCCTACAACGTAATCTTCGTTTTTGGCGACTCTGCACTCGACGGCAGTAATCAGTTAATACTGCTACTTTCTGCTGGCATAGCGGCCGTTGTAGGGATTTCCGAAGGCATTCCCTGGAAAAAAATGCGCGATGGAATAACCCACAGTATTGCCTCTACCGTTCCCAGTCTTATTCTGCTC
>CBFHRK010000177.1:0-2218 GCA_965658225.1 Flavobacteriales bacterium
TTTCTTTTCATCACTTATTCATGGATGAGGTGCAACCTAGTATAGGACAAGACCATATTCCAGTTCATCCCCAACCGGGGGGAAGGAAAATCCAACAACTTTTAATTAACTTCGCCTCTTCATATTTTTTTATTGTTTACGGACCGTTCGGGTCGATACCATCCAAACATGAATAAAACGGCATTAATTACGGGAATCACAGGACAAGATGGAAGTTATTTGGCCGAATTACTCTTGGAAAAAGGATATACCGTTCACGGAATCAAACGCCGTGCCTCGAGCTTTAACACTCAGCGGATTGATCATATATACGAAGACCCGCACAACTCGCCCAAATTGCACTTGCATTATGGGGACCTATCGGATTCAACGAACCTCATTCGCATCATTCAAGAAACTCAACCCGATGAAATTTACAACCTCGGGGCCATGAGCCATGTGAAGGTGAGTTTTGATCAGCCCGAATACGTCGCCAATGTCGACGGTATTGGATCGCTCCGATTGCTCGAAGGGGTTCGCCTGTTGGGCATGGAGCAAAAAACCAAAATCTATCAGGCCTCGACTTCCGAACTATACGGTTTGGTACAGGCGGTCCCTCAAGACGAAAAAACACCGTTTTACCCGCGTTCTCCTTATGCCGTTGCTAAATTGTACGCCTACTGGATCACGATCAACTACCGCGAAGCGTACAATATGTATGCTTGCAATGGTATTTTGTTCAACCACGAGAGTCCCCGACGCGGAGAAACCTTTGTAACGCGTAAAATCACGCGCGCAGCAGCGCGCATTGCCTTGGGAACCCAAGATCAAACCTACCTCGGAAATTTAGACGCACAACGCGATTGGGGTCATGCCAAAGATTATGTAGAAGGCATGTGGCGTATTCTTCAGCAAGATACGCCCGACGATTACGTTTTGGCCACAGGAGTGACCACTCGGGTGCGTGAATTTGCTCGTCTGGCCTTTGAAGCTGCGGGCATGGTCCTCCGATTTGAAGGTGAAGGTGTAGATGAGAAAGCCTTTGTGGCAGAAGTTACTGATCCGGCCGTAAAGGCCGAAGTAGGACAACTCGTACTGAGCGTAGATCCTCGATATTTTAGACCCACCGAGGTAGAGTTGCTTATTGGTGATGCGACTAAAGCGCAAGAAAAACTAGGTTGGAAACCCCAAACTAATTTGACCCAGTTGGTGACGGAAATGGTGGCAGGAGAATTCAACAAACTTTAAAACCACTGCGCCAAAGAACTGCAGCGATAGTTCCTAAATAGAGCAGGACAAAAGGAATAAAAAGATCTTTTTCGAAAGTAAAAAAACGAGTCCCTAATAATGCGTAAGAATGTTTGGCGCTGTACCAACTGGAGAAGATAGCATTAGCCAAGACAAGGGAAACGGGGATGGCCAGCTCTTGTAAATGAGGTATGGTAAGGTAGAGGAAAAAGATGTACAGCAAACCGAACCCTCCATTCGTTTTGTGCCAGAGAATATGATTGGTGGTGCTGTACAGCTGTATGTGCATCGAACTAAAGCGTTCGAGTAGAATACCAAAAGCAAACACAAACCATATCAAGCTACTGGGAAATGGCGTTTGGCTTCCTATAAGTTCAAAAACCTCATCCCCTATGGCCCATAGCGTAAATACGCCGAGCGTAAAGAGTCCATAGGTCATAACCATTGACTTCCGCGCTGAAGCAACTAGAGCAGCCATGTTTCCTTCCCGGTATTTACTGGCAAATTGAGGGAGTTGGCTGTAAAAGGGCGCGCGGGAAAAAGTATCTATTTGGCGAATGATGTTCGCGCCAAAAAGAAAGGAGGCAAAGGAGGCCGAGGAAGAAACTTGAGCAATCACAAAATTGCTCAAGTGATATGTCCCCATACTTGCCGTTGTTCCGATAACACTCCGAATAGCAGGAATCCAGGCAGCTTCGTGAACCTCTTTGATTTTATTAATACTCCTCCAGTGAATTCCAGTAAGCTTTCTCCTTAGCAGCACAAAGTTCCTGGGCACATTGGCAATGAGCCAAAATTGTGTGGACAGGACCAAGTAAAAGAGTTCGTGGGTAAACTGAAGTACGAGTAAATTGGAACATACCCCAAAAATTCCAAATATGGTGTCCCACTTGCGCACCAAGGCCACTTCGTTGATGCCCTCCAAAGCAACGGTAAACCTATTGCCAATAAGCCCCACGATAGACCCGAATACGACAATACCCCATGCCCA
>CBFHRK010000178.1:0-735 GCA_965658225.1 Flavobacteriales bacterium
GCAAAGAAATCATTAACCTTTTGAAGTGAATCTTCTGACATTTTTCGCTGTACCGACTCCGCACAAGAATAGCATACAGCGTATTCATAAATAGTATCATTAGGCTTTAACGCCTTTTCGATGAAATACTCCGTATTCGAATCAATAAGCTCTTTGGAACAACGAGAGCATTCCTTAAACGGCTCCTTACTTTCGAATGGAAAAAATAATTCAGGTACCGGAATATAGGGTAAACCATATCGATTCATAGCCCCTAATATAGTCGTTTCCAGCGAGGCTCCATTTGATTCATAAGGATTCGAAGGGGCAAGCTTGTGATCATTTAAATGCCTGAACCACCCTCTCTTCCATGAAAACATTCCCAACTTATCGAATTAACTCACTGATTAAATGAGTGTTACGACAACAAACTCAAGTTAATCGTTTCTTAAACGTTTCATAAACGACTTCATTGAATGAGAATCTCGAGGTTTGATACTGAATCTAAAATTAGAACTATGTCAACGATTAGAAACAGGGTGCTCCTCATCGGAAATTTAGGAGGAGATCCAGAGATTAAGAGCCTCGAAAGTGGACGAAAACTAGCAAAGTTCTCCGTTGCCACGAATGAAACCTTTCGAAATCAGGCAGGAGACCTTATTACGGAAACGCAATGGCACCGATTAATTGCCTGGGGACGTACCGCTGAAATTGCAGAACAGTACCTAAACAAAGGAAATGAAGTAGCGATTGACG
>CBFHRK010000178.1:742-2190 GCA_965658225.1 Flavobacteriales bacterium
GCACCGATTAATTGCCTGGGGACGTACCGCTGAAATTGCAGAACAGTACCTAAACAAAGGAAATGAAGTAGCGATTGACGGAAAAATCCAAACTCGAAATTATGAAGACGCGAATGGAGAAACCCGCTACACGACTGAAATCGTAGTAAATGAACTAGTACTTACGGGCGGTAAAAAGAAACCCGATTAAAGAAGCAGAGTTCCGATAAGATGAAGAAGGCAATAGCATTCACTGAAGTTTAATGCGCCGTTCTGACGAGCTGAGCACGCCATTGCCTTCTTCTCTTTAATTCTCCCAACGGTCTTTCACAGGAATGATTAAAGCTGGAATCTTTGATTCTATTATCGCTTGATTCAATTCCGAAACTTCTACTTCATAAAGCCTGTAGTATTGAGCCAAAAAGCCGTCAATTTCGCCCGTTAGTTCTTCGGCAACCCTAATGGCTTGATCAGTAGGAGGATAATTGCCCATTTGAGAAACAGCACCTACATGACCCAACTTATTGGTTAACTTTATTGGAAAATTAAGCATGTCTTGGTTGCTACTCAGTTTCACTTGATAGAGCGCCTCTTCGACTTCGCTTAATCCTTTGTCCAATGAATCGAGTCGTTCATTGATTGCACCGTAGTCGTCACCTTGCGTTCTATTGCGCAGATCACTGCTCTGTCCCTTCAAAAGGCGGAGGTTTTTAATAGCTACATGCGCCTCGCTTACTTTTCTGTTAATCTGCCAAACAAATTCAAACTGTGCTACTAGTTCTTCATCAGATGACTCTGATCGAGGATCGCTTTTCAAAGTGAAGGGTTGTGATTGGGATAAACCATTTAACACGAGCTGCACTTTATAATCTCCCGGAGGTGCCATTGGGCCTTGCATACCTGCAAACCACATCCACATACCTTCAAATTCCTCAGCATCGGGATATCGCATATCCCAGGTAAATCGTTGCCATCCAGTATTTGAAGATAACCGCTCTTCGTTTTGATCTTTATTTGGGTATGTTGAATACACTTTGATTTTTTTACCGTTACTATCGGTAATAGTCAAGGTCAAGGTATCCTCCTCAGATAATTCTGGAACGAAATAATCAATGTATACACCTGGTTTGCGGTTGGTACCACGTGTTTTGCTCTCATAGCTATAGCCACTCACTCTATAGGCCGCTCTCGGTTCTAATAGTTTCAACTCCTTCGAGTTATAACCTTCCGACTGCAAGGGTGAGAAGTCATCGAGCACCCAGAAGCTTCGACCTTGGGTTGCGGCAATCAAGTCACCATCTTTAACAGCTAAGTCTGTTATAGGCACAACGGGCATATCCAACTTCAGCGAGTCCCATGAATTGCCGTCATTAATTGAAAACCAAACCGTACGTTCTGTACCGACAAAAAGCAATCCCTCCGTTTCAGGATCGCATCGCACTACTCGTGTAAAATCGTCTTGAGGGAGG
>CBFHRK010000179.1:0-2143 GCA_965658225.1 Flavobacteriales bacterium
GGGCACCTCTACACCCAAATACCAGAGTCCGGATTCAGGTAAGTCATTTTGTGGATTTAAAAATTCGCCTCGATTTTGATCGTATCCCATTTCGAATTGTGGACCGAAGTTAGTGGGCACAGTTAAAGCTCCTCCACCGAGGAAATAGTATTCTTTTTGATCGAAATTCTTGTTCTGAACGGATCCACTCAGGACTGGGTCAAAGCTTCCTCGATTTCTTCGAATCTCGGATTCAGCAATACTTCGAGCACGCTCATTTTGTCCAATAACGGGGTGGTATCGTATTACCCAATCAATGTATTGTTCGGGAAGGAGTGTGGCATCTTGACCGAAAGCAAAGCCACCAAAAAAAATAAAAAAGAAAAGAGCTAAAGGTTTCATTTCTTTTCTCCGTTCATGAATCCTTTCTTCTTGTCATCCTTTTCTAGTACGTCTTGGTTCGTATAGTACTCGGGTGGGAAACCATTGAGTTGTCGCCAAATCTCGTACCATACGGGCACATCGTTGAGCAAAAGGATACCGTTTGCTCCAGCCCCAAAACGCAGTGGCTCCGGCCATTCATCCTCAGTGGGGTCCGCCTTCAAAAGAATGCGATACTTACCGTTTTTTGAAAGCGAATTGTCAACAGCAAATACTTCTGCACCGAATGTACCAAAAGAGGTGTTCGGCCATCCGCTAAAAACAATAGCCGGCCAACCATCGAATTCGACTCGCGCTTTTTGTCCTTTTGAAAGTAGAGGCAAATCTACAGGCCTTACAAACATTTCCACCGCAAGTTCGTAGTCAAGTGGCATGAGCTCAATTATAGGCGTTCCTTCTTTTATGTTTTCCCCGATTCCAGATATGAGTGCTTTTGTAACAAATGCGTCTTGCGGGGCTTGAACGTAGTAGTACGAACGTCGTATACGGTAATTTTCGAGTTGATTGCGAAGCTTGGCAATTTGACTTTGAACATCTTGAAGGCTCGATTGAGCAGAAAAAAGCTCACTTTGGGTTTTTGCAATTTTCTCTCCGTATTCGGCTGCTGTACCTGCTAATTCCGTTTGCTGATTTGCATAATCGTTAAGGGCAGCAAGCGATTTCGAATTTGCTTCTTGTAGCTTTTGCCATCTCTTTTCTTTTTCGAAACGAGAAACCAATCCTTGTTGAAAAAGAGTGTCGGCTCGGACATATTGGATCATCGATAGCTCGGCTTCAATGTTGGCCGCGTCGGCTTTTAAACTGTCCGATTGAACTTTTAGTCTTAATTGGCGAAGTTTTAGATCTCTCGATCGCGTGAGCTGAGTGATTTGTTCCTCTTGAGCAATAATTTTGTCACTGTAAGCTTCGGAGCTTTGCTCTTTCGCGGTGATTTGTTCTTGAGTACGTTCCAGCAGTTCAGGATCAAAATAAGCATCCTTGATCTCCGTTAAAAACACCAAAGTATCTCCTTTTCTAACGGTATCTCCTTCGGTTACATACCATTCTCCAATTCTACCGTCAATGGTACTTTGCAGTGTTTGAATTCTGTGTTGCGGAAGCAGACTTGTAACGTTTCCCGTTCCGCGAACGTTTTGAGTCCATGGCACGAACAGCATCAGAATTAAAAGGCCAAAAAAGCCGAGTAACCAATACGTGAAAACTTTAATCGCCTTTTTACTACTGGTAATTCGAAACGACAAGTATTTGAGCTCGTCGACTTTTCCTCGAATGGAATTTCTGCTAATGTTTAACATGATACGTTCGGGAATACTTCTTTAAACCAGGTTTTCTTTTGCGCATCGGCCCAACCTTGCGCTTTATCTACAATACGTCCATTTTCCATGTACCATATTTCCTTACAAACGCGAACCATATCTTCGTCTGTAGTACTCACGATAAGGGTCCACGGTCTTTCTGGATCCACTAAGAACTTTGGAATCGTTCCTTTCCACTCTTTAATGGAGATTCGACCAAAATCTTCGAGCAGTAATAATCTTGGCTGATAAATTATTGCTCTAGCGAGCAGAATTTTTCTGGTGACGGCTCTGGAAAGTAGTTTGCCAAGAGGTTGTAGTTCCGTATCGTATCCTTCGGAGAGCGATTCAATCCAGCTGCTAAGCTGAACAACTTCAACAGCATCTTGGACTTGCTGGAATGGCATTTCACGACCCAAGGTTAAATT
>CBFHRK010000180.1:0-2116 GCA_965658225.1 Flavobacteriales bacterium
TCCTGTTGATTTCATTGGTACCTTCGTAAATACGAGCAATTCGAGCATCTCGGTATGCCGCATCCATCGGGGCATCGGCCGAGAATCCCATTCCACCGTAAATCTGAACTCCTTCGTCTGTAATAAAATCGATGGTTTCTGATCCGTGTACTTTGGCAATTGCACATTCGATTGCGTACTCCTCTACTCCTTTGAGTTTACTTTCCTGTGGGCTTGCTCCCTCCGCTAGGAGGCGATTAATATTGTCTTCAATATCCTGCCCAGCGCGATAGGTCAACGACTCAGAAGCATATGCCTTTGAAGCCATTTCGGCTAATTTCGATTTAATAGCTCCGAACTGCGCAATGGGCTGACCAAATTGGTGGCGCTCATTCGCGTACTGAACCGACAAAGAAGTAACACGACGCGCACTGTCCATACATGCAACACTGAGCTTTATACGCCCTACATTCAAGGCATTCATTGCAATTTTAAATCCGTTGCCACGCTCGCTTAGCATATGCCCCACAGGCACCTTTACATCATTAAAGAACACTTGACGCGTACTCGATGATTTAATACCCATTTTTTCTTCCTCTTCGTTGAGTTGGAGTCCTTCCGTTCCCTTTTCAACGATGAAAGCAGTAATGTTTTTATCGTCTTCAATGCGCGCAAAAACGATGAACAGATCAGCAAACCCTGCGTTTGAGATCCACATTTTTTGACCGTTAATGACGTAGTCTTTTCCGTCCTCGGTCAATTTCGCGGTGGTTTTTCCCGAGTTCGCATCAGAACCCGCTCCTGGTTCAGTAAGGCAGTAACAGCCCATCCATTCACCCGTTGCCAACTTGGGTAGGTATTTCATTTTCTGCTCTTCATTCCCATAAAGTAAAATGGGAAGGGTTCCAATTCCGGTATGAGCCCCATAGGCGGTTGAAAGTGATCCGCTAATTCCGCTTATACGGTCGCAGATTAACATGGTGGTGTTAAAGTCCATTCCGAGTCCGCCGTACTGATCGGGCACTCCGATACCCAAAAACCCCATTTCGCCGAGTTTTTTCATCAGCTCTTCGGTCCAAGCGTAATCCTTCTTTTCAAAGCGTTCGCGCTCTGGCATTACTTCTTTATCGATAAACTCCGTGGCGCTATCCGCCATCATGCGCTGCTCCTCATTAAAATCTTCGGGAATGAAGATCTCGTTTGGGCGTGCGTCTTTTATTAAAAATTCTCCTCCTCTAAGTGCCATGACTATTTGATCTATTAAATTCTGTTTATGCTAAATACTCGTAAATACCGGCGGCTCCTTGTCCTGTTCCTACACACATAGTAACCATCCCGTATTTGTTTTTTCTACGCTCCATTTCGTTGAATAACTGAACGCTTAACTTGGCTCCAGTACAACCCAGTGGATGGCCCAAGGCGATGGCTCCACCATTTACATTCACAATACTCGGATCCAGTCCAACCTCGCGAATTACTGCCAAAGACTGGGATGCAAAAGCTTCGTTGAGCTCGACTAGATCGATATCGCCAAGTTTCATATTGGCTTGCTTCAATGCTGCCGGAATTGCTTTTACCGGTCCTATTCCCATAATACGCGGCTCAACACCCATGGCAGCGTAGCTAACTAAACGTGCAATCGGCTTTAGGTTGAGTTCATTCACCATACGCTCGCTCATAACAATTACAAATGCCGCTCCATCTGATGTTTGCGATGAATTTCCAGCGGTTACGCTGCCCCCTTGAGCAAACACAGGTCTTAGTTTGGCCAAGGCTTCAATGCTTGTTCCCGCTCGCGGACCTTCATCCGTATCTACGGTATACTTAGCGGTTTGGCGTTTCTCCTTTTCATCGAGGAATACTTTTTCTACCTCAATCGGTAGGATATCGTCTTTAAAGCGCCCTTCGCTGATTGCCGACAAAGCTTTCATGTGGGAGTTGTAAGCGAATTCGTCTTGGTCGTCCCGAGACACATTGAATTCTTTCGCTACCGCTTCGGCTGTGAGTCCCATTGAAAAATACCAATCGGGATTATTTTGGGCCACGCCTAAATTCGGCGTGACTTTATACCCTCCCATAGGAATGTAGCTCATGCTTTCTACACCACCAGCGATAATGCAATCAGCCATGCCATTTT
>CBFHRK010000181.1:0-2107 GCA_965658225.1 Flavobacteriales bacterium
TTAAAATGGGCACTTTATGTGTTTCTACGAATTCAATCAAAGCACCATCCGGATCTTCGATGTAGGTGAAATGACCTGCGGCTTCGCCCATATCAAAGCTTTCGGAGCTATCCACGGTAAAGGGATACCCAGCCGCTTCACATTTGGCTTTTAGTTCGGCCATGCCGTTAATATCGAAGCACATGTGAATAAATCCGAGATCGCCCCACATACGGTCTTCGTATATGCGCTTGCCGTCGTATTCTTTCGCTTGAATCAATTCTAATTCGCCCGGTCCAAGTAGTTTGCTAAAGGCGCCCTTACGGTCGGATGCCTTCAGTAGCACACGGCGATACTTCTCATCGCCTCCAGTCATCCCTTTCCAATCGGAAAAAGTCCCTTCTTTATTGGCCGCCATTTCGGAAAACTCGAGTATTCCTTGATACAAGGGCAATACGCGATCGATATCGCTGCTGCCAATCACCGCGCCAAAGACTCCGCCCGTGAGCTTATTTTCATCTTTAAACCATCCGTAGCCCTCTACGAGTTCGAAGATGTTTCCGTAGGGGTCGCGAACATAAAAGTGTGGACGACCCAATACATCTTCCCCAATTTCGGAGGCGAGGTCTAGGTTTTCGTTTTTATACCAATCGTAGGTTTTCGCGATGTCTTTACATTTGATTTTGCACACGAACAGGCCGAGGTCGCCTAAGCGAATATCGAACCGAGCAGGTTCGGGGGTACGACTCGTATACTGCCAAATTTCGAAGCCACCGCCACTTTGTAAATTCAAAGCCAGGGCTGCATGTCGCGAACGGGGTTCGCCGCCTGTGTACGGTAGCATGAGCGCCGCTTCGGCTGCTTCTTCGAACACCTTGATGTCCATGCCAAAATACTTCCGGTACCAGCGCCATGCTTCATGCATATTACTAACGCCAATTCCCATTTGCTGAATTCCACTAATGACCATTGCTCCTCTTTTGGTTGAAGAGCAAAATTACACGTTTATTGTTATCTTTGCCGCTTACTTCAAAATCCAAGGCATGAAGGACATCTTTGAAAAGATTTCAAACAACCGAGGACCTCTCGGCCAATATTCAGAAGACGCACACGGTTATTTTACTTTTCCTAAGCTAGAGGGCGAACTCGCACCTCGAATGATGTTTAATGGAAAGGAAAAACTCGTTTGGAGTTTGAACAATTACTTAGGACTGGGAAATCACCCTGAAGTAAGAAAAACGGATGCGGAAGCCGCAGAAAAATACGGTTTAGCCTACCCAATGGGAGCGCGTATTATGTCGGGAAACACCGAGATGCACGAAAAATTAGAAGCAGAGCTTTCTGATTACGTATCCAAAGAAGACACCATTCTTTTGAACTTCGGTTACCAAGGAATTATGTCGGCGATTGATGCTGTAGTCGATAGAAACGATGTAATCGTTTACGATAGCGAATCACATGCCTGTATCATTGACGGTTTGCGCATGCACATGGGACGTCGTTTTGTATACCCGCACAACGATATCGAAAGCCTAGAAAAGCAATTGGAGCGCGCTACCAAATTAGTAGAGAACACCGATGGTGGTATTCTAGTGATTACCGAAGGAGTATTCGGAATGGCGGGCGACCAAGGACTGTTGAAAGAAACCGTCGCTTTGAAAAAGAAATTCAATTTCCGTTTGATGGTCGATGACGCACACGGAATTGGTGTCATGGGCGAAACCGGTGCAGGAACCGGTGAAGCGCAAGGTGTACAAGACGATATCGATATCTACTTCGGAACGTTTGCGAAGTCATTTGCCCTGATTGGTGCCTTTATTTCAGCAGACAAGCAAGTCATTGATTTCTTGCGTTACAACACGCGTTCTCAGGTATTTGCCAAGAGCTTACCCATGCCGTTCGTAGTGGGCGCTTTGAAACGTCTTGAAATGATGCGGGCCGACTCGAGTCACCGCGAGAATCTTTGGAAAGTAGCGACGGCCTTGCAGGAAGGATTGAAGGCAAATGGGTTTAATATTGGAAAAACCAATTCACCCGTGACGCCGGTATTCTTAAATGGTGCCGTTACGGAAGCAACGAACCTTACCATGGACCTAAGAGAGAATTTCGACCTCTTCTGCTCCATCGT
>CBFHRK010000182.1:0-2071 GCA_965658225.1 Flavobacteriales bacterium
TTGAGAACGGTCTTGATTACTACCTCAACATCGGCCGGCATCAATAGCACATCGACGCCTGCCTGAAGCGCTTTCACCTCCAATTCGCCCGTCGCATACTTTTCGGAAACGCCTTTCATGTTCAACGCATCCGTGAACACCAAACCCCTGTACCCCATTTTCTCGCGGAGATAGTCGGTTATCACTTTCTTGGACAACGATGACGGGGTTCCAGAATCATCGAGGGCCGGTATATTTAAGTGAGCCGCCATGACGCTCGCAATATTCGCGTCAAAAAGCGATTGGAAGGGAGCTAAATCTATTCGCTCCAATTCACCGGCACTGTGATTAACGGTCGGTAGTGTTTTATGCGAGTCTTGATCGGTATCGCCATGTCCGGGAAAATGTTTCGCGCAGGCAAGAACACCTCCATCTTGCATTCCTTTCGCGTACATAACTGATTTGGCCGCTACATTGGTCGGAGACTCTCCGAACGACCGATTTCCAATAATCGGATTCTTCGGGTTCACATTGACGTCCGCAACGGGGCCAAAATTTATATGGACTCCTACCCTTTTACATTGACGCGCAATTTCGGCACCCATTTGATAAGCCAGAGAATCGCTTTGAACGGCACCTACCGTTAAAGGCCATGGCAAAGGAGCCACAGAATCGAGTCGCATCGCTAAACCCCACTCCGCATCTTGAGCAATGAGCATGGGTAAATTCACTTGGGTTTGGAGTCGATTGGTTAACCGAGCTTGACGCACGGGACCGCCTTGCAAAAACATCAAGCCGCCAGGCTGATATTTATGAACCAAATCCAGTAATTCCGATTCATATTTTTGATCGCGATTGCTATAGGCGTCGATCATAATAAGTTGAGCCACTTTCCGTTCCAAGGACATCGTATCCAAAATTGAAGCTACCCAGTCATCTTCATTAACTATAGGATTCGTTATTTGCGCCAGAACCGGAGCACTGAGAACAGATAGAAAGCAGATGACAAAAAGAGTATTCTTCATAGAAAATGGAATGGCGCCACTAAATTAAAAAAGCGCTTTAAACAAATTAGTAGCTTTGCACCTCATAAATGAAATGTACATGAAAAAAGTAGCTTTAATTGCTCTGGGATTTTTTGCCCTAGCATCTTGCCAAAATTCCACCGCTCCGGCCGCTGGATATGCCATTGACGGACAAATAACGGGTGCGGATTCCCTTATGGTTCGCCAATTGGGTCTTGTAGAAGGAACGTATGAAGTAATTGATTCTGTATACACAGATCACGAAGGTAACTTTTCACTTTCAGGCGACGACACTGCAGAACAACTTTATTACCTGCGCGTAGGCGAAGGAAGATCCATTGTTGATTTGTTCATTGGCGGTGATCACGTAACTATTGTTGGATCAATGGATTCAATTGATCAAGTAACGATTACGGGTTCAGCGCTTCACGACACCTATGCCGCCTTTAAATCTGGAATGGGTTCGTTCGATGAAGAAAACAGAACACTTTACATGCAGTATATGCAAGCCCAGCAGACAAAAGACAGTATTGGTGCAGCGGCTATTGACAGTATGTACGAGAACCTAATGGATCGTCAAGAAGAGTACCGCAATACATTTGTTAAAGAAAACAATACAAGTGCTGTGGCCCCTTACTTGATTTACTCGAACCTCTACGGGAAAGAAGCCTCAGAATTACAAGAAGAAATGACTGTTTTAGACAGTACGCTTTCGAGCAATGTGTATTATGGATTGCTCGTGGAGCAAATTGCCCTTCTTGAGCGCGTGGCTGTAGGTCAGCCCGCCGTTCCATTTGCACAAGCCGATAGCAACGGAGTAGACATCACCTTAGAGTCGTTTAAAGGCCAGTATGTATTGATTGATTTCTGGGCGAGCTGGTGCGGACCTTGCCGTCAAGAGAACCCGAAAGTGGTTGCTTTGTACAATGATTACCACGAACAAGGATTTGAGATTTTAGGTGTTTCTTTTGACACGGATCGCGCTAAATGGCTCGATGCTATTGCTGCAGACGGTTTAACGTGGCCACAAGTAAGTGATTTAGAAGGCTGGCAAAATGCGGCCGGAC
>CBFHRK010000183.1:0-2050 GCA_965658225.1 Flavobacteriales bacterium
AAATGCACCCGTGTAAAAGTCAACGCCTTCGAGGAAATTGACGTTGATGATACCTACTGGTCCGCCCCCGCCCCCTTGCGTGGCGAAGTGGTTAATGGCGGGTATTTCGATTCCATCGAGGTAGAACCGGTTTTCATTAGGCGCTCCCCCACGAACGATTAAATCGTTCCGAAAGCTCACACTGGAAGCCACTCCAGGAAGGTTTTGAATGACTCGTGAAATATCTTGGTTTCCTCCGGGCGACCGGCGAATTTCATTTACTCCGAGATTTTGAACAGACACGGGACTTTCACCATCTTTTTCGAAGGGGTTTGCAACGACATCCACGGTACCAAGTACTTCGGTATCTTCATCTAAGCCGACCGAAATTTGGGCGGGGGCGGCCGGCGATACTTGAACTTCGGGGACAATTTTGGCTCGATACCCGATGAAGGTAACCTCGAGGTTGTACAATCCCGCCGGGAGGCGGAGCACAAAATTACCGTCTATATCTGTAGTAGTTCCGTATTCGGTGCCTTGTGCTATTACATTGGCAAAAGGAAGGGCTTCGTTGTTCTTGGCATCGAACACTCGACCGTTGATTGTTGCCTCTTGGGCAAAACCGACAGTGATAAGCAGAACACCCAAGAAGGTTAAAATTGATTTCATCTAAAAAAACTTTTGCCGAGACTAACAGCGTTAGCTCGGCAAAGTTTGCAAATTAGGTGTTAATAACCCTTAAGCCTCGTGCAATGCCAAGAAAGGTGTAGTTGTATGATAGGCAAATTTCGAGGTCTGGCTCTTGTGGAACAAGCGCTCAATAAACCCGTATTTACGTTTCATCATTACCACCATGTCGGCGTGTTTTGCCTCCACAAAATTGTGGATACCTTGCTCGATATCTTGTTCGGGCTCAATATGATAACTGTGCTTGATATCACAGAATACATCTTCAATTACTTTGCGATTAACTCCGGATAAGTTATCGGCTTTTTGGAAATGAAGGATAAGAATTTCCGCTTTGATCAATGAAGCAAGCTCGCACAAAAAGCGCAGTCGTTCTTTATCTTCTGGCTTTTGAAAATCGGCCGCATAAACGATTTTCTTAATGGCTTTCACCGTTGAATTCTCAGGAATGGCTAGTACGGGCACATCGGAATTATTAAGAACCGTAGTGGTATTACTTCCGATGAGCACTTCTTGCAAACCGCTGGCTCCTTTCGTACCCATCACAATTAAATCGACTTCAAATTTAATCGCGGTATTTTTAATGGCGCGAATGGTGTTATTTAAGGAGCTCCTCGTTTCTATATCCAAATCTGGATACTTCGCTTCCAATTCCTTTTTCAATTCAGCGAGTTGCTCTTCAGAGTTTTTGCGCATGATATCAATCAAAGAAGTCGTCATGACCGTATCGGAATACGGTAATTCGTACGAGTTCAAAAGAATGACTCGCGCATTTGAGCGCTCTGCCAAATCGAATGCAAAGTGCATTGCTGTGCGCGAGTAATGAGAAAAATCGGTGGGGAATAAAATGCTTTTCAGAGCCATGATATCTTGTTTATTGATCTTGAGTTAAAGGTAATCACAAATTCAAGAAATCCATATGACAGTCGTCATTTCACAGAAAATTAATGACACCCTTCTGCGCTACCCACTTCGGGGTTTTCGGCATGTATTTCCAGCGCCCTATCGGGCGGACTTATATACTTGATTCCTAGGCCCATTCCGCGAAGAATGAACAAGGCGCCAATAACTACCACTACTATGGGAACTAATTTTTGAAGACGTTGGCGAAAAGAAACACGGAGCACACTGCCTGCAAACATGGCCATAAACATCATGGGAATGGTGCCTATACCAAAAAGTGCCATGTACGCTGCGCCCTCAACGGCGTTTCCCATACCTATGGCACCTACTAAAGCAACGTATACTAATCCGCAGGGAAGGAGCCCGTTAAGCAAGCCAAAAACATATCGGTTCTGAGGTTGATCTTGCCGCATCATTTTACCTAGGCTCGATTTTAAGGGGCTTGTCCAGCGGAGGTATCGGCCCGTTAGGGGCTGAGAAA
>CBFHRK010000184.1:0-2036 GCA_965658225.1 Flavobacteriales bacterium
TTCTATAATTCTGTTCTAAACGGAGCGCAAGGGCATCGGGGTAATCTCGATTGAAATTCAAGATGTTTTTTATGTTCGCTCCGCGAAAAGCATAAATACTTTGGGCATCATCCCCAACAACACAGAGGTTTTCAAATCGCGAAGCAAGTGACTTCACAATGAGGTATTGAGCGTGGTTCGTATCTTGATACTCATCGACCATGAGGTATTTAAAGCGATTTTGATATTTCGCTAAAACCTCAGGGAATTTTTGAAGTAGCTCATTGGTTTTTACCAATAGATCATCGAAATCCATTGCTCCCGCTCGAAAACATCGCTCGACGTAGGTTTGATAAATTTTCCCTGTTTCGGGCCTTCTCGCCGCAGCATCATATTCAATCAGCTCCGGGATATTCCAATAGGCCTCCGGTGTTACAAGTGAGTTTTTAAAAGATGAAATTCTACCTTGAAGCGCTTTGGGCTTATAAAGGTCTGTATCGAGATTTAGCTCTTTTATAATATTGTTAATGAGCTTTCTTGAATCTTCCGTATCGTAAATGGTAAAATTGCTCGGGTACCCCAATCGATCAGCTTCAATCCGAAGGATTCGAGCAAAAACACTGTGGAATGTACCCATCCATAAATTCCGAGCATCGGTTCCTCCAACAATTTTTTCAACCCGGCCTTTCATTTCCTTTGCTGCCTTGTTCGTAAATGTCAGGGCAAGAATGTTAAAAGGGTCTACTCCAAGCCCCATTAAATGAGCAATCCGATACGTCAATACTCGAGTTTTCCCCGAGCCAGCACCGGCAATAATCATTAAGGGTCCTTCTGTGTGTTCTACAGCCGCTCGCTGGGGCTCGTTCAATTGGGCAAGATAATCGTGACTCATATTCATTTCTGAATGTCAAAAGTAAAATAAATGCAAGGCTCTCAGAGGCCAACCTTGTAGCTTTTATTAACGTGTAATACAGTAAGAATGAAAATTGTATTTTTCAACTCTTGAATTACATGTATATGCGTCGAATTTTAATGTTCCTAAGTTTGATATTGAGTTTTGCCACTTTAGGTCAAGTCATTGCTCCAAACGATACTTTTCTTTGTCAAGGAGGTCCGTTGACCTTAACCGCAAACTACCTCGGTGGTGGAGGGGCTTCCAATTATAACGATTCAGTAATTCCTTTTTTCTGGGAATCGGCGGCTTTGTCGAATTCATATAATGGTCCCGACGACCAGCATTCCGGCTTGGTAAATATTGGATTCGATTTTTGTTTTTACGGAAACACATACACGCAATTGGTGGTTTCTACCAATAATTACCTCACGTTTGACGCCACGTATGCAAATAACTACTCAAATTGGATGACTTCAGCAGTACCTAATGCCAATGAACCCCTTGCGGCGATTATGGGCCCTTGGTTAGATATAAATCCGGCCACCGGAGGAACAGTGACCTACGGAACTCTTGGTACGGCTCCTTTTCGAAAGTTTGTGGCTAGTTTCAATAATGTGCCGATGTTCAGTTGCACAAGTCTGTTGTACAAAGGTCAGATTGTGATCTACGAGACCACGAATATTATTGAGACGCATATTGAGAATCTTCCGCTATGCGCCAATTGGAATTCAGGTAATTCCGTTCATGGCTTACAAAATGAAACCGGTTCTCAGGCCTACACAGTTGCGGGTAGGAACAATACACCGTACACAGTAGTGAATGAAGGCCGTCGCTTTTATGGATCCGGAAATACCTCCGTAATTTGGTACGATGAGAATTTGATGGTATTGGACACGGGAGTTTCGGTGCTTGTTAATCCAACCCAAAGTGCCACCTATTACGTAGGGCTCGATTGTGGGGGTATCCAAGACACGGTAAATGTAATTATAGGATCGATTGGGGCGTCCTTCAATATTCAAGATGAATCGTGTTTCTCTAATAATGACGGAATCGCCACAGTTTCACTTCCGAATAATAATGGTCTTTGGGATGTAACCTGGACGAACGTTTTTGGGAATGTACTGCAAACAGATAATAATACCTCGGGGAATGTTTCTCTGGG
>CBFHRK010000185.1:0-2034 GCA_965658225.1 Flavobacteriales bacterium
ACGCTGATTGGCCTTGGACCTATCCGACCTATTCGTTTATAGTGCCTTTAAATGGAGCGAATATTGAGCGCGTAGTCATCGACCCGCGAGGGTTTACGGCTGATGCAGATCGCGATAACAACGAGTTTCCACGCCCTCAATATATACCCAATAAGGAGTATTTATATTCGGAGTAATTATTTGGCCCAAACTTCAATTTGAGCAAGCTCGGACTTCAAGCGAGCCAATTCCGTTTCTTCGGCCGTGAGGGCCAATTCAGCATCGGGAATTTCGGTTTCGAGCTCGAGTAAGCGCTGCTTGGAGGAACTGATTTCCTCGTTGAGACTGAAGATTTGATTGTGCTTTTTTTCTTGTGCTTTTCTGGCTTTATCGCGGGTTTTGTTCCATTGTTTTTCGCGCGATTTACTCTCTTTTATTTCTTCTTTTTCGGTAAGCGCAATCCGTTTAGATCGTTCCGAAGAAATACTCGAGTTTAAGGCTTCAAGCTCGGCGTCGTAATCGGAAATCTCTGTTTCGAGGGTTTCAATATGGCGCTCATTATTCTGGATTGCCTTTTCGGAGGAGGTCTTTTCTTTTTCTAATTGACTCAACTGTTTAGAGCGCTCTTTAACAAGGTCTTTTTGTTGATCAACAATGTTTTCAAAGCCTTCGATATAGGCTTCATAAGCGAACACACTCATCATTTTTTGATGCTTTTGCCACGGGGTATGATCATTGGGCTCGATGAAATCGCCTTTGCACTGAATAGCAGAAAGCCACACCAACCCGTATGGAGAATCCTCAAAATGCCCCCAATACACAGAGGAGGTATCGCAGATCTCAGGCCAATTCATTGGGTAAACGCGTTACGATCCTTTGACATGCTCAATTTTAGTCGTTGTAAATTCTTTCAAGTGTTTGTTAAAGCTCCGATCGACCATGTCGAAGTCTGCGTACGGGATAATTACTTTCAGGCACAATTGCTCTTTCCCATCGAACTGGCCGTTTTGAGTAACAAAACTCAATTGCTTCGCCTTCACGGTATCTGTCTCGAAAACGGCTTCTTGTTGCGCCTTTAACGGCGCGATGCTCAACATACCCGAAATTAAGAGCACGAGACCAAGAGCGTTACTTTTCAAATGCTTCATTTCTTTATATTTTTCAATGCTTCTCGTTTCGCAAGGCCGATGAGCCCCTGGCGTTCGACCTCTTCAATTACCCAATTCGGATCCACTCTACTGTGTTGTCGCAAGGACCACCCGATCGCTTTTTGAATAAAAAATTCACGGTCGCCTTTTAGCTTTTCGATGGCAAAAGATAGCCATTCTGTATCGACCTTATCCTTGTATTTCAATTGAAAAATAAGCGTTGTGCGTTGCAACCACAAATTCCCGGAATCAATCCAGTCGTTCATAGTTTCGCGCGCCAAATGCCGTTCGCCAGCGAAATGACGCCCCACAAGGGTAGAGGCGACAAAGTCTACAGTATCCCACCACGATTTTGAAACTATTAAGTCTTTAAAAAGGGGGAGCGGGTCGGACAGCAGCTTTTTTCTTTGGCAACGATCTGCAAGCTCCATCCCAACGTACTGCCACTCGCGTTCTGGGTATTCGTAGCAAAGTAAGATGGTTTCTTCCGGTTGTTCTGGCAGCCCGTAAAGTCGAATATGATTCTTGAATGCTTCCGTTCTTGGTTTGGCCATAATGCCGTAATAAGCAAATTGCCCGCGCATATAATCCAACATTTTGGATGCCCGTTCTGAATCTGCTAGACTTTGAAAGGTTCGCTCTAAAGGCTCTAAATATTCGGAAGGTGTCATTCTGTTATTTGATAAGTTCAATGGATCGAATCTCAATTCCTGCCGAAGGCAGATATTCCGATGAGAAGCCGCCTTCATTGGTAACATAGGGCCACGGAGCATTGGCAATGAAATAGAACATATTTTCCACGAAAACGCCAACGGTAGGCTCTCCATATTCAAAGATCGCTTGATCTACCGCTTCGATTTTTAGGAAGGTTCGGCCGTCTTTGGAAACCGATAATGCCACAATTCGT
>CBFHRK010000186.1:0-1942 GCA_965658225.1 Flavobacteriales bacterium
GGGAGGGATTAACAAGAATCATCAAGCCCGTCGGACTTCGTCCTCCTCTTTTTTGCCTATTTGGCTGTTTTAGCGAGCTAAACAGCCAAACAACAAAAAACCCGTCCAGCTTTGCTGAACGGGCTTGATGATTCTTTGTAGCGGGGGCAGGACTCGAACCTACGACCTTCGGGTTATGAGCCCGACGAGCTACCAACTGCTCCACCCCGCGATAATTGGACGACAAAAGTACGACCTTATTGGACATTGACCAAATCTGATTGGAAAAAATAGTAACTTTCTGCCTATGATCAGATTTCTCCTCGTAGCACTCGTTCTCGCTACCTTTTTATCAAGCGCGCAAGATCGTATACGCTTTAAAGACATCGCATGGCCCGTTGATTCGCACAATATCTTCGTGCCCGAAAAATGGTCTGAAGAATCTGCCGTGATCCTCGAGCGAGTCATTCGCTATCAACGATTCGAATCGCGTAATAAATTCACCGGAAAAGAATACGAACTCTACTATAAAATCAAGTTCCAAAACAACGATGGCGCCAATACCTATCGCTATTTCTTTATTCCCAAAGTACCCCAAACAGAAATCGATCGACTCGATGCCCGACTCACCAAACCCGACGGGCGCGTTGCCGATTTCGATGCGAAATTCTTCAAAGACAGAGTAATCGACGAACCCGTATCTGGATTCTCCCCCGATCTCTTCACAATCATCGAAATACCTACCGTAGAATCCGGTGATCAACTCGAACTCTTTTGGCGCTATCAAGGACATCCGCTGCCTCAAAACGTATTTTTTGACGATTACCTTCCAACCGTCCGTTCCACCTACATAGCCGTTCATCCCGAATATTTCCCCCTTATTTTCTCGAATAAATACGGCTGCCCCGAACCAGTCTTTAAAGAGGAGTACTTCCGACAAGAATACCGTTGGCGTATGGAATATCTTACGCCTCGTCGGCGGGAAGAGCACTTTTCACCCTCCCGTTATCTTCCCCATGTGCAACAAGCATTCGCTCCTCGATTCATTGATGACTTCGGTTGGGACTTGGAATGGTGGATTTACCTCCGACAACTCGATCGCGCCCAACTAGACCTCAATGCCCGATACGATAAACGACTCGAAGCATTTCTAGATGAGCTGTGGAAAGATATTCCGACCGAAAACCCTTTGGATCGAATTAAAGCAGTTCATAATTACATCAATAAAAACGTCCGTCTTACGAAATACCCGCGTGGAGTAAATATTGGCCATGATCTTCAGTATGGCCGTATTCACCCCGATGCACTGTATTTATTTTACGACGATTTAATACGACGGTTCGATTTACCCTATAAATTGGTTTTGGCGAAAGAAAAAGACCGCGGCTCACTCGATTCATCCCTCGTTACACTCGATCAAATTTCACATGCCTTCTTTCAATTTTCCGACCGAGAAGGTCGGCCTCATTTTCTAGTCCCAAAACAATGGTCGGGCAGCTATGCCCTTAACGAAATACCTGGATCCCTTCTCGGAACAGAAGCCGTTTTTATAACCGCACCCTCTGAAGAAGTGCGTATCCATACACTACCGCCTTTCCCCGTTTCAGAAAACGAAATTCAACGATCTGCCGTGGTGAATCTCAATGGCTACGAAAACGAAGTGCGCTTCCCAATTCGCGAACGCTGGACCGGAGCCCCGTCATCATATTGGGCCGGATTGCGCACCAAAGAGGAAAACCCAGAGCGGCCTCCCTTTAAGACGTACCTCAAATGGGAACAAAAATGGCCGAAATTAGATACTCGACCGGACCTCATTTCATTCGATTCGAAAGATCCGAGATTCGCTACGGAATGGCAGTATTACGCCGATCCAACAAGAGTTGAGTGGAGTGGTGATACACTCAGTTTCTTGCCTCAAGATTTTCTTCAAACCGAAGAGGTTTATACCGGCCCAGTAAATCGT
>CBFHRK010000187.1:0-1919 GCA_965658225.1 Flavobacteriales bacterium
CCCAAGCCCACGCCGTTGATTGAATTTCGGGATGCTGAGGTATCTGATAAGGATCCTTGAGCTTTGGTGTCGAGTTCAATGTATTCTCCTGATTCGGGTGTGAACCAATTAAGCCTATCGGCTTGAAAGCGCTGTTCGTTGAGTCCGATAAGCACTTCTCCTGTTAGGTTGTAGCTCCAACGGTCGTTGTCAAAACCCCAAGTATAGAATAGCTCAAAATACTGAATTCGCCACCATGCTGTGGGCGCTAAGTCGAGTGTTTCTCCAGCGTAGGGTGCATTACCATACAGAGCTATTTTGAGCGTGTTTTCGGAATAATTGACCGCCCGTATACTGTTGTAGTGGATTCCGAAGGCACGTCGTTCTGCTTTAGCACCTTCGAGCGTGTAGGTGTAATTAAACTCGAACAAATCGTTCAGTGCGCTGCGATTATTCTTTTGACTTTTCGATAAAAAGAGTTCTTTATCGGCATCGTCGAGGAAATCATCAAATAATACTTTTCGCTGCGCGGAAAACGGAATAGATGCGGATCCCAGTGAGTAGGAATAATGAAGACTAACGGTTCTGTTCGAACTTGAATCTGTATCCCACAAACCCGTTTGGATTATTTGACCGTTGGCAACAGTCAGCGATAGGCAAAATAGTAGAGTAATTAGTCTCATTAATTATTGAGTCTATAAGTGAAGTCTCCAATTAATTTGAGTCCCATTTCATAATCAGAATAGATTTTGACTAGATCGGGTTGGCTCGCCGTATCGAAGATGACTTTAAAGCTGCCGCGCGTAGCATTTTTTATGGATTCGAGTCGTTCCGGAGTCAATGGAATAACGATCTCGCTTTTAACGGTATTTACAACGCGCTCTTGCAGTGGGTCGTAGTTACCGGAAGAAATAACTTCTTCGAAAATAATTTGATCGATAACGTTGCCATCGGCGTCGAGTAAATTGAGGCTTGCTACGGCGGTAAACGGAAATCCGTTTTCAGCGAGTAATTTCAAAGAGCCTCCTTGAATTTGATCCCACTCGTCGGAATCACCGATGTCAAAATCGCTCGTGTCGGCTAGGGTAAGGGCAGTCGAGGAGAGGTGAAGCGGCACTTCCAGGTTTAGAAAAGCGCGCAACGGGTGATCGTAGTACATGAAGCCAATGTGCGGACCGTTTGGGTTGAGGTAGGCTTTACCGATAAATTCAATTTCGTCGGGTAGGTTTGAAAGGAATGCGGCCACATTGGAGTTTGACTCGTTCAGTTCAAGTTCGGCGTATTCAGGGAGAATCGTTCCGATAGGAAGTTCTGCTGCTGGATTAACAACTAGAGAATTGCCCGAGGAGCTGAAATCGAGACTCACATTTACGTTGGTCCGTGTATTGGTTCCTTTTATTGAATTTAAATCGAACTGTGCTCCAGCCCCTATTTTATTTTCAATTTCAAAGGAAGCCTTTGCTTCGGCTAGCTCGACGGATCCGTCTATTATATTACTAAGGCCTTCGAGGGTGGTGAGTTCTGGACCTATATCTACTGAATCGGATCCGAGGTTTCCTCGACCATAGTCGATAATGAGGTCGCGCAACTCAATTTCTACGATGATGCTATCTTCAGTGGAGAGGGTAACGATTTGCCCCGTGGAGTCGATTCGGCCGAGGGTGATGGTAGAAATGGTGTTAAACTTAGTGCCATCGGTACCGGTCAGATCTAATTCGCAGCCGCTAAAATCGTAGGTATTCGAAGTGGTACTTACGCCTCCCGCTGGAGCAGGAGGAAGGGGTTCAACGATGGAAAAGGGCATTCCATTCAGGACGGAATTTGGAATAATGTACTGGAATTTAATACTGTCCTCAATAGTGGATATAATATTCGTTACTACAGTTCCCGATTTAATGATACCGAAATCAAGTTGGAGGCCTTCACTTCCGGTAAGGATG
>CBFHRK010000188.1:0-1907 GCA_965658225.1 Flavobacteriales bacterium
CGCGGACTTCAGCAATTCCTTGAGGGTCAAGTCCGTTGGTGGGTTCATCCAAAACCAAAATATCCGGGTTATTCATTAATGCAGAGGCAATCGCCAAGCGCTGTTTCATTCCCAAACTATAGGCTGCAAACTTGTCGTTTTTCCGGGCCGATAAGTTCACTTGATCTAAAACTTCATCGATGCGTTCTTTGGGAACTCCTTTAATCGTTCGAACGATTTCAAGATTTTGAGCTGCACTTAGGTAAGGGTAAAAATTGGGCGTTTCCAATATGGCGCCAATTTTTTTGAGTGAGTTGTGAAGCACGGGGTTTTCGAACCATTCGAAGGTCCCGGAATCTGACTTTAATACGCCAAGCAGAATACCAAGTGTAGTGGTTTTTCCGGATCCGTTCGGGCCTAAGATGCCGTGCACTTGACCCCGTTCAAGTTGCATATCGAAGTCCTGCAGCGCTTTTACACGCCCGTACGATTTCGATAGTTTTTCGATGTTTAAAATAGTACTCAAGGAAGTAGGTTTTTAGAGAGACGTTCGAAGGTACTTTTTATTACAAGGAGCTTCAAACGATTTATTCTAAACCTACCGGTTTGATGAGAAAGAACGCCCAGGGTTAGTAGTAACTGCTGCCGTCGTCATCGTCGTACCCGAATTGATCAAAAGAATCATCACCGTCAAAAATGTCCTTCGGACCCGAAGCTGATTTTTCGCCCGAGCTATCCCAATCCTTGTCGGGTGCTTCATCGGGCGTTTCGCCTACAGACATCACTAATCGTGGATAATCGATAGCACTTTCAGGATCGTATATGTCCATTACTTCCACAAAAAAGGTCCACATGCTCAAGAAATCATAAATATAGAGCATGCGCTCATTTTTAGCTTTTAGCTTTTGATGAATAGCTAAATCGCCCATGCTTTCTTGTTTTCCATCCATTCCGAACAAAGGGAGTTCTTCTCCTTGATCCCAATCGTCGTTGCTGTTGTAGAAAGAGGCCATTTGAGTTCCATCAAATCCAAAAGCGTGTTGAATTGAATTGTGCAAGTCTTCAAAGGAAGCGTCGTGTTCAATTTCAATATCTCGAAATATATCTTCGTTGCAGTCGAGAATTACTCGAAAGCGGTAAATCATATCACTCATTTCTCTATTGGTTTTAAGCCCTTTTCGTGAGCTAAATCAATCATCATTTTCCAAGCTTGATCGCGGTCGTTTTGAATATGTCCCTCGAGAATGGCCTCCTTAATGGAGTTTTTAATCTCTCCAATAATTCTCCCCGGAGGTACATGAAAGGTTTCCATAATATCTTGCCCGCTAATGGGCGGTTCAAAATTAACGACTCGATCTCTTTCTTCAACCTCTTTCAACTTTTGGCGAACCAACTGATAGTTTTGAAGGTAGCGTTTCTTTTTTCGCTCGTTTTGCGTGGTCATGTCTGCTTCGCACAAGAGCATTAAATCGTTGACATCTTCTCCGGCGTCGAACAACAGTCGTCGTACGGCCGAATCCGTTACTTCTTTTCCCGATAAAGCCGTTGGCCGAGAAGACATGCGCACCATTTTTTGTACGAATTTCATTTTCTCGTTATTCGGCAGCTTGAGTTTCCGGAAAATCTTAGGAACCATTTTACCTCCAATAAACTCGTGCCCGTGGAAGGTCCAGCCGGCTTTCTTGTCAAATCGTTTTGATACGGGCTTGCCGATATCGTGTAATAAGGCTGCCCACCGTAACCAAAGCGATTCCGAAGTCGCACTTAAATTATCCACTACTTGTAAAGTGTGGTAAAAATTGTCTTTGTGTGTTTGACCATCGACGTCTTCAATGCCTTTCAACGTTAGCAATTCTGGAAAGAATTCTTTCAGTAGCCCTGTTTCTTCCAAAAGTACCCATCCGACCGAAGGTCGCGAACTCGCCATA
>CBFHRK010000189.1:0-1841 GCA_965658225.1 Flavobacteriales bacterium
TGGATGAGCCCGAATTGGTTTACAACTTATTTCCAAATCCCGCCTCGGATCGAGTGACGGTAGTTGTAAATCGGGCCGTTAGGACCGAATGGACCTTAATCAGTGTAGACGGTCGCGTTTTAAAGGCCGGCGTATTTGAAGGCAGTGAGAATCAAATTGACCTTCAGGGCGTGGCCTTTGGTTCGTATTTTCTGAAGCTTGCTGGCGAAGGTTTTGAAAGGGTCGAACCGCTGGTGGTTCATTGATTTTGTTCCTATGCGTAGTTTCTTTCTTAGGTAATACCCAACTAAGAACTATGAATTAAAAATTATGAACTATCAACTACCTTCATTCGGATGTGTGATTTATCGGAACAATAAAATTTTCTAGGTCGTAGTCATCTTTCTAGTTTGGCTGGAAATCAATTACTTATGAAAAAAGCTCTAATACTGGTAATGAGCTGTTTATTCAGTTCGATGGCGCATACACAGAATTATAAAGACTTGGATACCAATATCGTAAGAATTGGGATTAGCTCGAATGGTGCGCATTTTTGGGACTTACTCAGTCCTCAGCACGAAATACCACGAGGTACAGGGTTAAAAACTTTATTTGCCGGTGAATGGTGGATCGGAGGTTACGATGATCTGGGCAGCTTGCATATTTCAGCTGAGACTTATAGGCAAGGTCATGAACCTTATAGAGCTGGACCTGCCAATGACTTTGATACAACCATGTCCGCTACTGACAAAGTATGGAAGGTTTCTCGGACTCAGATTGTCGATCATCAACAAAACTATAATCAAACCGGCTATACCGTACCGATTGATATATTGACTTGGCCCGGTAATGGGGACCCTGGAATCGGAGAGACGGCGCAATTAGCTCCTTATGAAGACCTTAACGGGAACGAAATTTATGAGCCTTTGTTGGGTGAGTATCCTTGTATTCGCGGCGATCAGGCCGTTTATGCTATTTATAGCGATGATTTTCAAGCGCTTGATAGGGCCAAAGTAGAGATTCATACAATGCTTTATGCTTATAATAGCCACCCAGGTGCTCCTGAACTTGATTCGGTTGTTTTTAACCATACTCGAATTATTTATCAGGGACAAGATTCGCTCTACGAGCTTTATGCAGGGCATTTTATTGATTTTGACCTAGGAAATTACCTAGATGATTTTATGGAGTGTGATGTCCAAAGGAATATGTTTTTCGCCTATAATGGAGACTCCATTGATGAAGTTTCTTTGAACGGATATGGTTTATTACCTCCAACTCAAGGGGTGCGGCTTTTAAGTGGCCCTCTCGCTCTTCCCGGTGACGGAGTAGATAATGATCATGATGGCTTGATTGATGAAGTCAATGAGCGTATTGGTTTATCGTCTTTTATGGTTTACAACAATGATTTTACCATTATTGGGAACCCGGAGGCTAGAACTCATTATTATAATTACATGACCGGCAGATTTAAAGATTCAACCATGCTTATGAGAAATGGAGTCCCGACTAATTTTATGTTTCCAGGGATGAGTAATCCTCTTTTCCCCAATGATAACTGGACTATGGTTGGCCCTGTATTGCCAATTGATCGCAGGAGTATAGGTGCTTTTGGGCCGATTAACTTGGCGCCCGGTCAGCAAATGGAATTCGATATAGTGTACTTGTTTTCTTATCCTACGGGTTCAAATCATCTCGACGGTTTGACTTCAATTAAAAATCAATCGGATATTATTGCGCTTTGGTTTGATCAACAAAATTTTACTTGCTCGAGCCCAGTTAGTCTGGATGAGCCCGAATTGGTTTACAACTTATTTCCAAATCCCGCCTCGGATCGAGTGACGGTAGTTGTAAATCGGGCC
>CBFHRK010000190.1:0-1804 GCA_965658225.1 Flavobacteriales bacterium
ACGCGGGCAGTGGCGTTACCTGAGCAAAGAAGAATTGCACCAGATGGCCATGATGGGGAAAGCAAAATGATCCAAGCTATTTATCATATTTCGACCAGAATTCCGTTGTAGGGTATATTCCGCTCGTTGATGCGCTTTTTAAAAAGATTTCTCCGCATTCTGATGGTCCTTGTCGTTCTCGCCCTCTCGGGCGGATGGATACTGACGTCCTTTTACGGCGATGCGATCGTTCAGCGAATTACCCAAGCACTCAACAACGAGTTGCGCACCGAAGTAACCGTTGAAAAAGTTGACCTTACCCTTTGGCGACAATTCCCCAATGTCGCCTTGCGATTCCAGAACGTTTTTATTCCTGTACCTGAAAGCAAGGACACCTTACTCGCAGTGGAAAACCTCTACCTGGAAGTGAATTTGTGGAGTCTTTACAAGGAGGAATACACCATCGATGGGCTTTCGCTCGATGAAGGGGTGCTTTATTTAGACCGCGATAAATGGGGCCGACCGAATTACCTAATTTGGAAAGAACGGGAATCGACGGAATCTTCTGCCGAGTTCAATCTTGACCTCTCCAAAGTGGCGCTTTCCAATATGCACGTTCGATTCAATGACGAAAAGAACGACATTAATATTGATGGGAAAGATATAAATGCTCAGGTGTCAGGAGCTTTTTCATCGGCTTCCTTTACCCTGAATTCTAAAGGAAAGGCCCATTTTAACAGTACCAAGTTTGGCTCAACAGAATTACCGGCCAGCTTGCCCGCGAATTGGAAACTGGAACTCGATGTACGCGGTGATACTGTGGCCATTTCGAACGCCTCAATCAATTTGGACGGACTCCCATTTTCGGGTAACGGAGGCTACAGGCCCGATTATATCGACTTGTATTTAACGGGTGATGATTTGTCGCTCGCTCATTTGCTGGAGCGCCTTCCGAAAGGATCGGCCGATCAGTATTCCCGCTTTGACGCAACGGGAAAACTCCATTTTCGAGCGCATATAATGGGAGATCCGAAAAAACAGCCGAGGATTTATGCGGACTTTCATTTAAACAATGGAACACTTAAAGATCCCGGAACAGGTCAAATTTTGGAGCGACTAGAAATCGAAGGCCGCTACGACAATGGCGCGGGAAATCAGCGCAATACACTTATTGAATTATCCGAATTTAGTGGAGTAGCACAAAACTCCTCTTTCGCGGGAAGCTTTAGTATGACGGACCTCAAAACGCCGTTGGTTATTGCAAAGCTCAATGCCAAACTCGATTTAGGTCAAATCAGTGCTTTTTTACCACCAACCATAAGTAACGAACTCTCTGGATTCGCAAACATCAATGTTTCTTTTGAAAATCGATTTTACGATATAAATGAAATAAGCGAGCGCGACCTAGTTCACGCGAAAATGAACGGGACACTCAACGTGGAGAATATGCGCATGGTTACCAATGCGCTGATGTACCCTATTGATCAGGTCTCTGGACTCTTTTCATTCACCAACCGCGATTTGCAAATAGAATATTGCCGCGGAGTGGTAGCCGATAGCGACTTTAGTGTGGAGGGGTATTTCCGAAATACACTTGCCTATGCACTTATTCCGGGCGAACCCGTTTCTCTGGAGGCCACCTTCGTTTCGAATCAATTGCTTTTAGACCAACTCATTTCTAATTCGGAAGAAGAGTCGGATTACGCCCTTGAATTATCGCCACGGGTATCTTACGATCTACGTTTAGATGTAAAGAAGTTGGTTTTTGAGAAATTCTCGGCGAAAAACGTAATTGGAAGAGTGGTTCAGAAAGCTGGAGTCTTAA
>CBFHRK010000191.1:0-1804 GCA_965658225.1 Flavobacteriales bacterium
CTGTTCGCCGACCTTAATCGGTCGGATGTCCATATCTACCTCTTCAATATCTTCCAGCTCCACATCAGCCGCTATATAGGTGCTTTCAAAAGCATATCCTTCTTTCTTGACGGTCATAATCAAATCCTCATCGGCCGGACGACGAACTACGGCCGCGTAACGACCTTCACTATCCGTTTTAAATGTTTGGATTTCTTTCGTTTCGAGGTTCTTTATTTCTATGCGCGCTTCCCGGACCGCCTCGTTAAATTCATCGGACAATGATCCTTTCAAAAGCACCACCTCATCGGGTTTTGCTTCCTTGGGCAAATCGAAACGGTAAATATCCCATCCACCCATGCTTTTTAATTCATTAGAAGCGAAATAGGCTGTTTCTCCATCGAGACTTACGAATAAGCCTAATTCATCTGATTCGCTGTTGATTGGATAGCCAATATTCTCCGGTTTCCCCCAGTCATTGCTCCCTTCCTTACTATAGAATATATCAAAACCACCAAACCCTAAATGCCCTTCCGAGGCAAAGTAAAGTGTACGACTGTCGCTGTGAATGAAAGGCGACTTCTCATCGCCCGGTGTATTGATTGTTTTCCCCAAATTCGTCGGTGTTCCCCACGAACCATCCTCTTTCTTGATACTTCGCCATATATCTAATCCTCCCACACCGCCGGGCCTGCTGCTCGTAAAGTACAGTACATCTCCATTGGCCGATACACTTGGCTGCGAATCCCAAGCATCGGGCAAATTAACGGCTTCAATCGGACGAATATCCGACCAAAACCCATCCTCCCGGAGGGAGAAATAGATATCGCAATTAATTTTACCTCGATCATTCGGCGCGCACACGGTAAAAAAGAGCTGATTGTTATCCGCCGTTATCGATGGGCCGCCTTCATTATTGCCCTGATTAAAAGGATAGCGAAGCGTTTCGCCCGGTTCCCAAGAATCGCCGGATTTAATACTGCGTGTAAATTCTTCAACGAAAGTAGCCGTCAACATCGACTTCTCTTTTTTCTGGTATCTCCGGGTGTAAAACGCCTGAGATCCATCTGGAGAAATAACAGCTAAATACTCATCGCCTGTAGTACATAAACCGGAAACAGAAACGGGGTTGTAAGGAACTGGGTGGTCCATTAATTGAGCCAGCGTTCGGGTCGATTCCAATAAATCGATCGTTTCATCGCGATCGGCCTTATACTCGAATTCCAGTTTTAATCCTTTAGTGAAATAGCGCTCTGCGAGCGGATAATCATAGTTCTGCAATGCAATAATGCCTAAATGATGATAGCTTTCGCCATTGATATCAGGGCACTCATCAATGGCCATTTCCAAATGCTTTCGGGCAATATTGAACTCCTTATTTCGATAGCTTATTTCACCCAAAAAATAACGCGCCTGAGGAAAAGCATCTCCCTTTTCTAACGACTGTAAAAAGAGTCGCTGTGCCCCACGTGGATGACCAGCAATTAATTCTTGAACCCCTTCGTCATACAGCTTCTGAGACTTTTTAGACACTTCGTAGTCGCAATCTAATTCAGACTGTGCCTGAAGAGAAAGGGATAGGAATAGCGTTAGCACTAGCGCTAGCTTTGGTTTTAGCTTTGGCTTTAGCCCTGGCTTTAGCGCTAATACGAACTTTGCCATTCTATTGATATTTTTCAAAGGATTCATCACTGAATTAAAACGCATCTTTCGTATAAAATAATACGTCTTAGGAAAGCTCGTCTTCTGTCCCGGCAATAATAGTGGCTACAGTAGCATCTCCGGTAACATTCACAACGGTGCGGCACATATCGAGAATCCGGTC
>CBFHRK010000192.1:0-1783 GCA_965658225.1 Flavobacteriales bacterium
AAAATCGCATTCTCCCGCCCCTCGAAAATACTCGATCCGAGAAAAGCTTCTCCGCAGATGCAAAAAGACAGCATTTTCGAGCTTCCATCCAAGATCGGGTGATTTACTTACACTCCCCGCTTCGACCAAACCAGGGTCTATGGCATAAACCTTACGCGGATTCCGAAGCTGCTGCTTCGGCGAATGAGAATATACCGATACCAATTGTATCAAATAGGCATCTTCGAGGTACGACAAGTAGTCGAGTACCGCACTGGTTGAATCGAGAGCCAACCAAGTTTTGAGTTTATTCCCCGAAACTCCGCGCCCCACATTCGAAAGCAAGTACCAAGCCAACCTTTGAAGCGAACGCAAATCTCTTATTCCATGACGGACGGTTATGTCGCGTACAAGCACGTCTTCGAGCAGTTGCGTCACGACTTCCATATGACCCGATTTCAAGAATTCAGGGAATCCCCCTTGAATTAAGTAATCGCGAAACGACTCAGCACTAGGCTTCAAGTCTTTGTACTGAGTATACTCGCTATAACTAAATGGAAATAGCTCTGTTCGCAAGTGTCGACCCGTTAAAACCGTTCCCAACTCACGACTCAAAAGCTGCGCATTTGATCCTGTTACCCATACCTTCCAACCCAAATCCAATGCCGTCCTCACGAATCGCTCCCAACCCTCTACTACCTGAACTTCATCTAAGCATAACCAAGTAGGATTTCGCTCCTGAATAATCTCGACCAGCTTTACAAAATCAGCTGGTTCAAAGTCAAATAATCGCGGATCTTCAAACTGAATAAATATTCCAACCTCCTCCTGCCGCTGCATCCATTGCAACATAAGGGTACTCTTACCACATCGGCGAACACCGGTGATTACATTGGCAAAGCCACTAAACACCTTAATGCGGTCGAATTCATTTCTTATCAAGCCCGCTGGCCGCTCCATTACGGCAGCTCTTTGACGCTCAATAATTTCTACTAAATCAGATCGAAGCATTTATTTTGTTTGATACTAATGTACACGTTTGTTTGTTATTATCAAACATGTTTTCGTAAACCAAAGTATAAAATCTGGTTTTTTGACTGGTGGAGGTTCATGCGTTTCCTGCTTTGCGTGGGGTTTCAAGGGAGAGCTTTAGCTTTAGGGAAAATAAAGTTAAAGTTATTTCACTTTTTGCTTGATCAAAAAGTGAAGAAAAAATCAAGCCGCACCGCTAGGTCGATTCCGCAAATGCGGAAGCATTCGTGCCACGGGTGCGACGGGAAGAGCTGAAAAAAGGAAAAACTGTACACTTTTTTTAGGACGAGTCAGTCCACCCCCAACCCCCGCCAGCGGGGGACAGTTGATTGATTCCACCCCCGCACCCCCGCCAGCGGGGGACAGTTTTTTCCTCCCTCACCTCCCTCGGAGAGGGAGCCCGAAATGCACGCTTGTTCTACGCTGCGAAAATCCAAACGATGGCCATGTTAGAGCCAGCTTTAGAGTCAACTTTCTATATAAGTTGAGCAATTACTTGCATTGGAAGAAACATTTTCCCGCTGTGAGGAAGCGGGGTAAAACCATAATGGGAATAAAATTCGAATGCGACTGAATTAATCGGGTCCACCACAACCGCCATTGCGCCAATACTTTGATTCGAAAGGTGATAACTCCGAAACAAAGCATCTAGAAGCAAATACTCACCAAGACCGGTGCCTTTAAATCTTACGTCGCGGGCCAAACGCCCCAACAATACGACCGGCGCGTTGTAATTCTGAGGGATTTTCTTCTTGTATTTTTCAGGTATCAC
>CBFHRK010000193.1:0-1781 GCA_965658225.1 Flavobacteriales bacterium
ACCGTAACATCAGGAAGTTGTACAGCAACAGATACTTATACGATTACAGAACCAGTTGGAGCATTCTCTGCTACGGTTGATAATGCAAACACTATTGATATTGCCTGTGCGCCAACTTCGTCTACCAATGTGGTAACGAATGGTGACTTCGCTACCAACGATTTTACAGGTTGGAGTACTAGTAGTGCGGCTAGTGGAGTGGGCTTACCACCGACCTGGTCTGCGGTGACTGGTTTAGCTAGGCTGGATAATTTTCAAATTTTAAATACAGAGGATAATACGGGTCAGTTGTACCGAGAGATTGCAGTTCCTGTGGGCTCTGCAACGCTGACTTATGATCTGAATTATGAACTTCAGGATGGTGGCCTTCTATTGGGTCCAAATCCAGAGCTTAAGGCAGAGGTAAGGGTAGAACCTGCCGGGGGTGGACCAGCTTTAGCAGTTTTGTATATAGACGAAGTGCCTTTTCCATCATTAGACATTATTGCCTTCTCAGGTTCCCAGATTCATGACTTGTCCGCGTTTGCAGGACAAACAGTTCGGCTCGTATGGGAGTTTGCATGTCCTGATCCTGATCCATTACTCGCATATGCAGAAGTGGATAATGTTGTTGTTTCAATTCCAAATCTCACTGCCTCTACAACAGGTACGGCGGCTGTTTCAGCAACAGGTGGTACCTCACCGTATATGTATACATGGAGTGATGGAGTTACTGCTTCAAATAGTTCGGCATCATATACTCGTTCAAGCCTAATCGCAGGTGCCTACTCGGTTACAGTTATGGATAACAGCGGAGCTTGTCCTCCGACAATATTGGGATATACCTTTACTCAACCATCGGCGATTACTTCTTTGGTAACGGTTACAGATGGAACCTGCCCTGGAGATAACGGTGTAATCACCGTATCGGTATCAGGTGGTACTGCACCCTACCAATGGGGCGGACCTGGTTTAGGAATCATGAACTTATCGACGCCTCCTTACACGGCAACCATGTCGGTAGCGGCGGGTCAGTACCAAGTACAAGTACAAGATGCGAACGGATGTGGTCCAGTGGATACACCGGTAACAGTATTAGCGCCAGATGCAATCACTGCGGTATCGGATGTTCAAAACGTATCTTGCTTTGGAGCAGTCGACGGTTCTGTAGCAGTAACGATCAGCGGTGGAACAACGCCTTATACTTATGTGTGGGCAAGTTCAAACACGGCTTTTGCAGATCCAGGAATTCCTGATTTAGGAAGTGCCTTAGAAGCGGGAAGTTATGACTTGACGGTTACAGATAATGCTTCGTGTACTGCCATCTTTAGCTACACAGTACTAGAGCCTACCCAAGTAATGGTAAGCGGAGTATCAACGGATATTACTTGTAACGGATTTGCCAACGGATCAATCGATGTAACGGTTACCGATGGTACTGCACCTTATGTATATGCATGGTCAAGTTCAAACACAGGATTTGTAGATCCAGGTACAGCAGACCTTACGGGTTTAATTGCTGGTGTTTATACGATATCAGTAACTGATAACAATTCTTGTACCACAGGTGGTATTGCAAGCTTCACGATTTCTGAGTCAGCGGCTCTAAGTGGATTTGCAAGTGCTGCAACCAATGTAACCTGTAATGGAGGAAACGACGGAGCGATTGATGTAGTAGTATCAGGAGGAACACCTCCATACAGCTACGCATGGAGCAACGGAGCAAGTACAGAAGATCTTAGTGGTTTGGTTGCCGGTATCTACAACGTAGTTATTACCGACGACTTTGGATGTACACTTCC
>CBFHRK010000194.1:0-1719 GCA_965658225.1 Flavobacteriales bacterium
CCTCGACTCACTTCGTAAAGTACCGCATCGCGAATCATTTCTTCGTTGAATCCACGTATTTCAGTTTGCACCGGATATCGGTTGGGTGGAGCAGTGGCAAGTACGCTGAGATCGCGCGCTCCCATGAGTGAAAACTGCATCGTTCGTGGAATGGGGGTAGCGCTCAAAGTGAGCGTATCCACGTTCACTCGAATGGTTTTCAGCTTGTCTTTTACGGCCACCCCGAATTTTTGTTCTTCATCAATGACTAATAATCCAAGATCCTTCCATTTCACATCTTTACCAACGACCCGATGCGTGCCAATAAGGATGTCCACTTTGCCTTCGGCAAGCCGCTGCAGGGTTTCGCGCTGTTGTTTTGCGCTTCGGAACCGATTGATGTATTCTACCGTTACAGGAAAATCTTTGAGTCGTTCCACAAACGTTTTATAGTGCTGAAAAGCCAATACGGTCGTCGGAACAAGCACGGCTACTTGCTTGCCATTATCAACGGCTTTGAAGGCGGCGCGCACGGCAAGTTCTGTTTTTCCGAAACCCACGTCCCCACATACCAGGCGATCCATGGGCATTTCCTTTTCCATGTCTTCTTTAATGGCCTCGGTAGCTTTCTCTTGATCGGGGGTATCTTCATAAATGAAGGATGCTTCCAGTTCCAGTTGCAGGTAGCTATCCGGACCGCAGGCAAATCCTTTTTGTTCTTTTCTCTTGGCGTAGAGTTGAATGAGGTCGTATGCAATGCTTTTGACCTTGGTTTTGGTCTTTTGTTTTGTTTTTGCCCAAGTACCTGAACCTAGTTTGTGAATTTTTGGAAGGCTGCCTTCTTTTCCATTGAATTTGGAAATTTTGTGCAGCGAGTGTATGCTGATATAAAGAATATCATTGTCTTTATAAATCAGCTTGATGGCCTCTTGTTTCTTCCCGTTGACATCTATTTTTTTGAGTCCGCCAAAGGTTCCAATTCCGTGATCGATATGGGTAACGTAATCGCCTACTTGAAGGCTCGTAAGCTCTTTCAGCGTAATTGCTTGTTTCTTTTCAAACCCGGTTTTGAGTCGGAATTTGTGGTATCGATCAAAGATCTGATGATCGGTATAGCAAACAATTTTGCGCTCATGATCGATGAATCCCTCGTGCAAAGTATAGAGCACGGGAGTGAATTTCACTTCGGCCCCAATGTCTTCAAAGATGTCGTGAAACCGTTCTACTTGTTTCGCCGATGAGCATAGAATGAGGTTCTCATATCCCCGGTGGGCAAAAGCGTCGAGGTTTTCAACGAGGAGTTCGAATTTCTTATTAAAAGATGGTTGCGGAATAGCGTTAAAGTCGGCGGCCTTATCGGCCGGATAATTAAAGCTCTGCCCGAATTCAACTAAGTCAAACTCTTCTAGTTCCCGCCGCCAGGCGGCAGCATTTAAGAATAATTCGGCCGGAGTCCGATGCTTGACCGCCGTACTTAATTCGGCAAAGGCCTCTTCCGCCTTTTCAAAGTTTTTATCGAGTCGCGAACCGGCGAGTTCAGCACTCTTGGTCCAAATAACGGTTTCCTTCGACAGGTAATGGAGGAACGATTCGCGCTGCTCTACCATAGTTTTGTCGCTCACATTAGGCACTACGGTAAACTGTTTTACTCGCTCTTCCGAAACCTGTGTTTCAATATCAAAAGATCGGATACTTTCAATTTCATCGCCGAAGAATTCAATTCGGTATGGAGTGTCATTA
>CBFHRK010000195.1:0-1716 GCA_965658225.1 Flavobacteriales bacterium
AGTTCGCTAGCCGTTTCAGAGCTCGTTTTCGTATTCACTGGAGCGTTGAGTACGGGTTCGCCCGACTGTAAGAAATCGCGGATGAATTCGCGGACTTCGAGTGTGACATCTTCCCAATCGACAATGTCGAATTTCGTGACCGAAATATAGTTCTCGGTTATAAAAACCTCTTTCACAAAAGGAAAGTGGAACAAACGAGAGGCCAAAGGTGAGGGCTTCGCTTCTTCAATGTTCTTAAATTCAACAATTTGATCTCCTTCTAAAAGAGGAGCATTTGCCACAAACTTCAAAACCGTTGGGTTTGGAGTCATTTCGGCATATATGGTATACGGTATTTTTTCTTCCGTCATGATCGTCAATTTATTTTGGCAAAAGTACGGCGGAATCGCCGGTTAGCAAAAAACAGCTTTACTACCTTTGAAGTTCACCCAAAACCGAATATAATGGCCACAATTATTCCACTCCACGACACCGAACCTAAATTTGGCGAACGCTGTTGGTTTGCACCAAATGCCACCATAATCGGGCGAACTGAAATGGGAGACGAATGCAGTGTGTGGTTTAATGCCGTGGTACGAGGTGATGTGCATTATATCAAAATGGGGAATCGCGTCAATGTTCAAGACGGAGCGGTGATTCACGCGACGTATCAAAAAGCACCTACCAATATTGGAAATAACGTGAGTATTGGACACAATGCTTTGGTTCACGGCTGTACTATCCACGACAATGTCCTCATTGGAATGGGCGCCATTGTAATGGATGGCTGTGTTGTTGAATCGGGCAGTATTATCGCTGCAGGAGCCGTTTTGTTAGAAGGCACACATGTACCGTCAGGGTCTATTTACGCCGGAGTTCCGGCAAAGAAAGTGAAAGAAGTTAGCGAAGAATTGGTGAAGGGTCAAATCGACCGAATCGCCGAAAGCTACGTAATGTACGCCGGTTGGTATCGGTAAAGGTGTTAGTTGTGGTAGTTGTGGTAGTTGTGGTAGCTGATGTAGCGTTTTCAGGATACCGCTACCTGAACATAACCCCGGTTTCCGTATTTTCCTCTCCCCACCTTTCCGTACACCCGTAACTGGTTCGATGTTTTGAATTTTTAGTTCATAATTCAAAGTTTTTAGTTCCGGCATTCGGCGGGATTTGAAGCATTAGCGTTAGCGTTAGCATTAGCATTAGCATTAGCAAAGTTAAAGTGAGTGCCACACTTGAATAAAATGACACACTTAACTGAACATAACCCCTGCCCCAGCAGATCCACTTATAACACTACTAGCCCTGCCCCAGCAGGGCCACTTATAACACTACTAGCACTTGCCTTCACCAAATATTGCGTGCCTCTAAGTGAATAGCCTCGCCAAAGAAAAAGCGGGCGCTTTGCTCGAAACTTTTTGTGTATTCTGAGACTAAAAAATGATCGAGTAAATCGTGTTGATCGCTGGCTAAATCTAAATCAACCAAGGAGGCTCTCACTGATTTAGCTACCAATTCGGCCGAATTCAATACCCGCACTCGGTCGCCGTAAAAAGCGCGAATTTCTCCTTCAATCAATGGATAATGGGTGCATCCAAGAATAAGCTGATCTACTTTATTTAAGAGCGGATCAGCCAAGTATTTATGGAGTATCGTTTCGCTAATCTTGTTTTGGAAAAAGCCTTCTTCAATCATGTGCGCTAGCAGTGGCGTAGCCATCGAATGAACCTCCATTTCTGGGTA
>CBFHRK010000196.1:0-1708 GCA_965658225.1 Flavobacteriales bacterium
CCGATCGCTCCGCGAGGAGATTTATCGAAAAATTCAAAACGAACGCGGTTCAAAAAGTTCGGAGCTGAATAATTTATTCGACCGACTAATTGCCAAGCGACAAGAAGTGGCGAAAAATGCAGGTTTTGATAATTACCGCGATTACAAGTTCAAAGATTTGGGAAGGTTCGATTATTCAGTGGACGATTGCGCCGATTTCCATGCGAGTATCGCTTCGGCCATTGTTCCTATAGTGAAGTCGTTCGATGACGAGCGGATTGAGAAACTGGGAGTCGATACCTTGCGTCCGTGGGATAACCAAGTGGATCCAGAAGGAAGAACCCCTTTAAAGGTTTTTGATGGATCGGCCCAGGACCTATTGGATAAAGCCGTGCGTGTTTTTAATGCCGTAGATCCTTTTTTTGCCGATTGTCTGTTGACCATGGACCAAATGGGACACCTCGATTTAGAATCTAGAAAAGGAAAGGCCCCGGGGGGATACAATTACCCGCTCTACGAAACGGGGGTACCTTTTATTTTTATGAATGCCGCAGGTGTTTTACGCGATTTCGTTACACTGATTCACGAAGGCGGACACGCAGTGCACAGCTTTGTGACGCGCGACTTTGATATGAAGGAGTTTCAACGCACACCATCGGAAGTAGCTGAATTGGCATCGATGTCGATGGAGCTCATTAGCATGGAACACTGGGACTTGCTTTTCGATGATGAAAGCGAAACGAAAAGAGCAAAGAAAGAGCACCTCGAGAAAGTTTTAGAGGTATTGCCTTGGATTGCCACGATTGACGCCTTCCAGCATTGGATTTACACGAATGATCACAGTCAAGATGAGCGTCGTGCTGCTTGGGAAAGTATTCGTTCTAGTCAGAGTACTGGATCGGTCGATTGGACCGGCTTGGAAGAGATAAAAGCCGTGCAATGGCAAAGTCAGCTGCATCTGTTTGAAGTGCCTTTTTACTACATCGAATACGGAATGGCTCAATTGGGAGCAATTGCGATTTGGCGCCGGTATAAAATCGACCCGCAAGGGGCGCTGGCCGATTATAAAGCTGCCCTTGAATTGGGGTATACAAAAACGATTAGCGAAATATATGAACGTGCCGGGGTTCGTTTCGATTTTAGCCCGAGTTATGTTCAAGAGCTAGCCGATTTCGTTTATCAAGAGTGGAAAAAACTATAAGATGCCTGAAAATACCCGTGCACAGAAACTAGAAGCCTTCGACCGTTTGTTAACTATTATGGACGAATTGCGCGAGCAATGTCCGTGGGATAAAAAACAAACGATGGAATCGCTCCGTCACCTCACCATTGAAGAGACGTACGAACTAGCCGATGCGATTTTGGACGCGGACATGACGGAGATTAAAAAGGAATTGGGCGATTTAATGCTGCACTTGGTATTCTATTCGCGCATCGGTTCGGAGACCAAGGATTTCGATGTGGCCGATGTACTTCATTCTGTTTGCGATAAACTGGTCGACAGGCATCCTCATATTTATGGCGATGTTGAGGTGCAGGATGAAGAAGAGGTAAAGCAGAACTGGGAAAAGCTAAAGCTCAAAGAGGGTAAGAAATCCGTGCTTGAAGGAGTGCCTAAAAGTTTGCCTGCCTTGGTGAAAGCAAGTCGTATTCAGGATAAGGCGAAGGGAGTGGGATTCGATTGGGATAACCGCGACCAGGTATGGGAAAAGGTAGTGGAAGAGATGAA
>CBFHRK010000197.1:0-1699 GCA_965658225.1 Flavobacteriales bacterium
ACGAGGATATCAATAGTATCTAAACTGGCAATCGAAAATTCACGTTCGAAGGAGCGAATACGATAGCCATCCTGGCGAAGCAAGTCGGCAAATGGCCTATATCGATTATCAGCTGTGTGAAAATTGTTGTGCTCAGCGTCGATGTAGACGGTCGGACCACCGTCTCGCTCGAAGAGGGGCTCTAGAATGGGCGGTTGAAAAGTAGTATCCGCAATTTGCTGAGCGTGGAGTGATCCGGCCGTGAGGCCGAAACAAAAAAGAGAGAGGAAAAATGTCTTCATCTTGGGAAATTATCAATTTGAAAGCACATTCTGCTACCTTTGCAGGATGAATGAGCTAAAGTCGAAAATTGAAGCCGCTTGGGACGATCGATCCCTGCTAGAGAAGCCCGAATACATCAACGCCGTTGAGGAAGTCGTTCGCTTAATTGACGAAGGCACCTTGCGCTGCGCTGAGCCAACGAACAATGGTTGGGTTGTAAATGAATGGGTTAAAAAAGGAGTCGTTCTGTATTTCCCTATCCGCAAGATGGAGAAAATAGAAGTGGGCATTTTCGAGTATCACGATAAAATTCCATTGAAAACGAACTACGCTGAACTGGGCGTTCGAGTAGTCCCCCATGCGATTGCTCGTCACGGAAGCTACGTTGCACCAGGAGTGATCATGATGCCTTCCTACGTGAACATCGGCGCCTATGTAGATTCGGGAACGATGGTCGATACTTGGGCAACCGTGGGGAGTTGCGCTCAAATTGGAAAAAACGTGCATTTAAGTGGCGGTGTTGGAATTGGCGGTGTGTTAGAACCGCTTCAGGCCGCTCCGGTAATCATTGAAGACAATTGCTTTATCGGTTCGCGCTGTATCGTTGTGGAAGGCGTGCATGTTGAATCGGAAGCCGTTTTGGGCGCGAATGTGGTTTTGACCTCATCGACCCGCATTATTGATGTAACCGGTGACCAACCTATTGAGATTAAAGGCCGTATTCCTAAAAGAAGCGTAGTGATTCCCGGAACCATTCCTAAAGACTTTCCGGCGGGTACTTTTAACGTTCCCTGCGCGTTGATCATTGGAACGCGCAAAGAAAGCACCGATAAAAAAACGAGTTTGAATCAAGTTTTGCGGGAATATAACGTAGCAGTTTAATGAACATTGGATTCGACGGTAAACGGGCCGAACACAACTCGTCAGGACTAGGGAATTACAGTCGAGACGTCATTAAGCATTTGGCTACTTTTCACCCTGAAAATAGCTACACGCTCTATTCTCCAAAACCGGGAACCCTTTTCGAGTTCAATCACCCGTCGCTCAGTCGAAAATATCCAACGACCTTAGTCAATCGCCTTGCTAGCGGCCTTTGGCGCAGAAAGGGAATTATTTCCGACTTGCGCAAAGACAAAATTGATTTGTATCACGGGCTTTCTAACGAGCTTCCCTCGGGCATTTCCGCCTTCGGCGGGAAAAGCATCGTGACCATTCACGACCTTATTTTTGAGCATTTCCCCGAATACTATTCGACCATTGATCGAAAAATCTACAAAGAGAAAACTCAGAGCGCGCTGAAAGAAGCCGATGTGGTGATCGCCATCTCGGAACAAACAAAGAAAGATTTAGTAGAACTTTACGAAGCCGACGAAAGTAAAATCAAAGTTGTTTATCAGAGCTGCCATACTGCTTTTCAGAAAAAGGTGAAGCCTGAAAC
>CBFHRK010000198.1:0-1670 GCA_965658225.1 Flavobacteriales bacterium
TAATCGAATCGAGGCTCGATCGCGCCGTGAGGCGCCAAGTACAAAACGTATATGGAGCCGGATCACTATTGAGCGGTGGGGTAGACAGCACTTTTTATACTGCCTTGGGAAAGAAACACAACGCCGACATTAAAGCGGTCACCTTGGCCTTGGCCGGGGAACAGTTTTCCGCCGCGGACGAAAGTGAAGTCGCCGCTATCAATGCGAAAATGCACGGGGTTCCGCATCAAGCTATTTATAAAGACCCCGAGTACATATTAAATCATTGGCCCGAAGTTATCGATAACTTCGAACAGCCGGGCAGCACCTTCAACACCTATTATTTTGCCGGAAAGGCAGCGCAAGAATCCGGATTTACGAATGTTTTAACGGGAATGGGCGCAGATGAACTCTTCGGAGGGTTCGGATACTTTCGGTACATCCGTATGTGGCGGAGCTATTTGTGGGGCGCTTCTTTATGGACTCATTTACCCAGGGGCCTTCACAAAAAAGTAGATACCTTTTCTGAGATGTTTGAAGCGCGGGAAATGATCGATTTCTACACGCACAACTTCGTGGTGATGAAAGAAAAAGAGAAGAGGAAAATCTGGCCGAAGGCCAAATACAATACCTACGAGCATATACGCGCGCTTTATCCGGAAGCTATAAAGCCTTGTGAAGATATTGATGTGATGCTTCATTTGATGACAGAAAACACGCCGCACGAACAGATGTATCGCATGAATCAATCGATGAAAGACCACGGTTTATTTGGCCTTCATCCGTTTATGGATAATGATTTCGTTGATTTAGCCATGCGGATTCCGGCCGATTTGAAGGTTCAAGGAATGAATCGGAAAATCGTTTTAAAAGAAGCCGCTAAAAAATGGGTGAGCCCCGAGGCTCTGAGTATCCACAAATTAGGATTTAGCTTTCCAATGGGGTATTGGCTCGAAAACGATCTCAAGGAAGAAGCTCAAGGGTTACTTAACTCCCTTTATCAACGCGGGTTTATAGAGCCGGCAGAAGTGGAGAAAATGAGAATTGGGAACGATAAATTCTTTCCAAAAAAAACGTATAAACTTCTCTTTCTAGAAAAGTGGTTTCAGCACTTCATTGACTGAGCTTAGGCCTTCAGTTTTTGTAAATCGAGATTGCTGTATATGCGCTCAATGATATCAACCACTTTGAGTCCTTCCAAGGCATTCGTGGTAATGCTGGTTCGCCCTTTTAAGGTGTCGACAACGTTCTCAGTAATATACACATGATTCGCCGCTGAACCTTTATAGGCGCCGTAATCGTTGGCCGGATTCGAAGCGGGTAATTCGGGCATTTCGTAGTCTTTAACATTGCAGACTTCTACCTCATTCATGTATTGCCCGCCAATTTTAACACTCCCTTTTTCGCCGATAATGGTCAACGAACTTTCGAGATTGGTATTCCAAACGGAGGTGCTGTAATTGATACAACCCATTCCGCCATTTACAAACTTGAATTGAACCATTCCCGAATCTTCAAAGTCGGTTAAATCATGGTGGTTAAAATCGGCAAATTGAGCTTGTATATCGGAGATATCTCCAAACAACCAATACATGATATCTACGAAATGCGAGAATTGAGTAAAGAGTGTTCCTCCATCAAGCTCAGAATGTCCATGCCAACTACCGCCTTTGTAATAGCGATCATCGCGG
>CBFHRK010000199.1:0-1613 GCA_965658225.1 Flavobacteriales bacterium
TTGGATCGGTAATTTTACGGGCCTCTTTAATGGGTCCAATGATGGGCGATCTATAAAATGTGGGGATGTCGAAACTTTTCATTGAGCATAAAACCGCCCTTCGGGCAGATGGTTCATTAATAGCCGTATTCACCAACGCGTTCTACATCGCGCCGATAGGCGCTGTAGTAATCGAGAATGGCCATATAAAATTCATAATCAGTTGCCGTAAAGATAAACTCATAACTAAAACGACAGCGGCGCATAAAGCTTTCCAAGGGTGCGCCTTCGAGCTGCGTGAGTGCATTTACCACTTCTGGCGTAAAACGATACTGGATGGCGGCTTCATAAGCATCTTGCCGCTCGAGTTCGGCTAGTTTTTTCAGCTGCTTGGGCCTTTTCCCGAAGGTTTCATAAAGCATATCGAACGGACTTGTCCAGGTGGCTGCCACTTTTTCCGGCGCTTCCATTTTGGGTTGAGTGGGCCGCTCAACAAAAGCTCGTTTCGTACTTTTCTTATTGCGCTCCCATTCCAAAATTTTGGCTTTTAGCTGATCGTAATTTCCCAAGCCTTCTACCTCTACTTCACGCAAAACATAAGTCCTAGAAGTAAGCATCACTTGAACAAAGTGTTCTTTCGAAGTGATGTGCCCAAAGGTGATGGTGTCGCGCACGAATTCAACGCTCGATAGAATAAGGGTATCGGAACGCCGCACTTTAACCTTGAATTTACCCTCCATATTGGTAACGGTTCCCGAGCGATCGCGCATATTGATCACGTTTACCAGAGAAATGGGTTTGAAGGTTTCGCGGTTCAGCACTTGGCCAGATACCTCAATGTATTCTATCTGGCCGAAGGCCGCAGAAAAAGAAAGAAAGAGGAGAATACCGGTAAAATACTGCTTCACAAACGAAAAAATAATCGACCCCCTAAAAGGCAGAACATAGCGTTTTCAATGTCCTTGCAAATAACGCAAAAAAACGCGGGGCATTGCCGGATTTGAAAATCAGCTCAAGCAGTCGCCCTTTAATTCGCGGTGCTCATTTAAAAAGAGGAACACGTTTAAAACTAATCGGTAATTGTCTTCTAATTACGAAGTAGGGCACTCAAGAAACGGCGCCCTATTCTTGTTGCAGTTTTGAACCAAGGTTATCGCATGAACTAGCACGAATATTCCGATATTGCGACCTCCAAAACGCAATTCATTATGTCAGACGATAAAAAGATCATCTTTTCGATGGTCAATGTGAGCAAGAGCTATTCCAACAACAAGCAAACGCTTAAAGATATTTACCTCAGCTTCTTTTACGGAGCTAAAATCGGAATCATCGGTTTAAACGGTTCTGGGAAAAGTACCCTTCTAAAAATCATTGCCGGGGTCGATAAAGCCTTTCAAGGGGAAGTCCATTTTTCGGATGGTTACTCCGTAGGCTATTTACCACAAGAGCCGGAGCTCGACGACGATAAAACGGTGATGGACATCGTGAAAGAGGGAATGCAAGAAATTGTAGACGTACTAGCCGAATACGAAAAGGTAAATGAAGGCTTTATGGATCCGGACGTCATGGAGGATCCGGACAAAATGCAAAAGCTCATTGATCGCCAAGCGGAATTGCAAGACAAAATTGAAGCC
>CBFHRK010000200.1:0-1590 GCA_965658225.1 Flavobacteriales bacterium
CGCTCTTGACTTCCACCGAGCCATCGCCAATAATTACTACGTGCTTTTGAATGTCGGAACCTTCTTCGGAATCTTCCGATTCCACTTCAATAAAGAAGGTTTGTCCGTCTTTAAGAAGTTGCACTTCCGAACCGTCTTCGGTGATCCAAACTTTCTTTTCTGTGAATTCAACTTCGTGATCTTCACCGTGCGGGTGACCGGTTACGATGATTACTTTTTTGTCGTCACCTTCATCTTCCACTTCAATCTCGAATACGTCTTCGGTTCCAGGATGACCGTGGGCAATATCGCTCCAGGGGGCCGGGAGCTCGATATCTTTCACACTTTGTCCCGGTTCGAGCACAATAACCGTGTCGAGGGTCATTTTTTCACCGTTTACTTCTTTCACTAAATTGAGTCGAAGCTCGCGCTTGGTTTCTGTTTCCTGAGCAGAAACAGGGAGAGAGAGTACCAGTGCTAAGGCAGCAATGCCGGCAGTCTTTAAGGAGAATAGATTTTTCATAGGAGTATAATTATGTTCAAGGCAAACGTAAATCTAATGGTCATGAAAGTACGTTAAAGGGATCACAAAGTCTGTTAAAGTTTTGCCAAAAGGCTGGTTTTAAGCAAAATCCAAACCTACTTTTGTAGTTGTAGAAGAGAGCGCAATGATTCGAAACAAAATATTAGGGACGGTTATTTTAATGAGCATCGCTTTGGCGGGCATCATTGGCGTGCAAATTTACTGGGTGCAAAATGCGGTTCAAGTAAAAGACGCTCAGTTCCAGAATAGGGTGAGCAGTATTCTGCGCGAATTTAGTTTCGAATTAGAAAAAGAGCAGCAAGCACTGCGCGTGGCCCGCGCGATGCGTCCGACCGTCATTGGAAGTCGACGGCTTTCATGGACCGCTGATTCGAGTACCATTATTCAGCACGAAGTTACCGATACCAACCAAAGGATCATCGTTAAAATCGACACCATCCTTCGTGCCGAAGGCACCAAAACGTCGACCATGGTGTATCAGAACCGGGAAACCGGGGAAGAAGAGCGCGTAGTTATTTCCGTTGGAAGCGAACCTACCGATCAAATGACACTTACCGCGGAAGACATAGAATTATCCTACGCGCAAGTAGACCAAGTGATGCAGGAATTCTTCTTCGAAGTAACTTCGGGTCCGGCCACGCTTTCGAATCATTATGAACCCGAAGATTTTGAAAACCGACTGAAAGAGCAACTCACAACGAACGGACTCAATTTACCGTTTCAATACGCCGTTTTAGAAGCTGGATTCCCGTCCGATTTGCATTCCGAAGTATTTGAAGTAAAGAGTCAGGACGTGTATCGTACGGGACTGTTTACCAATGACTTGTTTAGTCCTCGTAGCGATCTTCTCGTGGTGTTTCCAGACAAAACCAATTACTACATTCAATCGCTTTGGGGCGTGGTGCTTTTAAGTCTTCTTTTCACCGGAATTATTGTGTTTGTATTTGCTCAAACGATAAAGACCATTCAGAATCAGAAGCGTCTGTCGGTGATTAAAAACGACTTCATAAACAACATGACGCACGAATTCAAAACGCCTATTGCGACGATCGGATTGGCGATTGACA
>CBFHRK010000201.1:0-1553 GCA_965658225.1 Flavobacteriales bacterium
TGTAAAAAGATGGAAACTCATTTCGGAAAATTTCTATACAGTTTTTATCGACGTTGAATCGGAAGTGCTGATTGATCGACTCGAAAACGAGCGTAAGCAACGACCCTTAATTGCGGATAAAGACGATTGGAAAAGCGATTACCTCGATCTTCTAGCCAAGAGGCGCGTTTACTACGAACAAGCTGATTTCATTTTGAAATCGGACCGCGAATCACCCGAAGAAACCACACAACGAATACTCGATCATGTCTTACAATAAAGAACAGGGCGCCGAAGCAATCAAACATATTGAATACCGGCGCACCTTGAAGCCCGAACAATTTGACGGCACCCCAATCCCCGATGAGTTAATTAATACCGTCCTAGCGGCCGGAAATTGGGCGCCCACGCACGGATATACCGAGCCTTGGCGCTATTTTGTGTTCACCGGCGACTCGCTGCAGACCTTCGGAGAACGAATTCTAGAGGCGATGGCCGAAAAGAGCGGTGAAGCCGTGCCCGAAATTGCAGCCGATAAATTAAGAGAACGCTTGGCGAAAACGAGTCACCTCGTGGTGCTTGCGATGCAGCGGGGCGACAATCCTAAAATTCCGGCCGAGGAAGAAGTAATGGCTACCGCCTGCGCCGTTCAAAACATCTGGATTGCCGCAAGTGCCTTCGGAATTGGCGGGTATTGGAATTCGGGCGGACTCAAACTGGAAGCTTATTTAAAAGAAGATTTCGGCCTACGGCCGGATGATCGAATATTGGGCTTCTTTTATTTTGGAAACCCGGCCGTTCCCTGGCCCGAAGGGAAAAGAAAATCGTCTATAAAAACAAAAACCACCTGGCTTTAACCAAGTGGTTTTTATTCATAGCGCGACCTCACATTTAGCTCGGCGTTTCTTTACGACCGTCGGCGTGCCTCGCAAAGCGGCCTTCACTGCGATCGTGCACCGGATCAATTCGGTTCCACGGCCATCCACCAAAGCGCGTACGCTGATAATCGGAATAGGCCTGCTGTACTTCTTCGCGCGTATTCATCACGAACGGACCGTGCTGTACAACGGGCTCGCTTATCGGCCTGCCCTGAAGCACTAATATTTTGCATTCAATAGATCCGGCCTTTAATTGAAGAGCGGTGTCGCCTTGAACATCGGCCGCATGATAGTTCGGTACATCGGTATCGTGTACGTGCAGCGTATCGCCTTTGTAGAAGTACAAGGTGCGATTCACTCCGGGGCCTGCCGCAGGCAGTGTCCATTCTGCACCCGGTTCCATGCGAATATTCCATATACCTACTTCGTGCTCATCTTTGGCTGCCCATGAATTCGGGGGCGGAGTAGGAGCGGTATTGGCTCCAATGGCTCCGGCAATGACTTCCACTTTAATTTTTTTGCCGTTTGTATCTGCGTACTCCGCATCGGGAATTTGCTCGGCCCAAAGCATTTTGAAATGCGGATCCACCATTTTGTCTTTGCGCGGAAGGTTCAGCCAAATCTGGAAAAGCTCCATGGTGTTGTCCTTGTCGTCATGAAGCAAGGGAAACATTTCCGCGTGCTGAAGACCCGATC
>CBFHRK010000202.1:0-1553 GCA_965658225.1 Flavobacteriales bacterium
CGATCTTATTTTAGAGCAAACGTTTTTCTGTGCGCTACACCCTTCGTTGCGATCGGCCTATGTCAAGAAAATGGCTGAATTACTGCCTTCGGGCGGAATTTTGGCGGGGGTACTATTTAACGTGCCGCTCAATGAAGATCGCCCTCCATTTGGTGGGAAAGCATCGGAATACAAATCGCTTTTCGAAAACGACTTCCATTTCATTATTTGGGAAGAATGTCGCAATAGCATATCGGCCCGTCAGGGCTCGGAGTGGTTTATTCACCTTCAAAGGAAATAGTATCTTGAGCACTCGAAAAAATAGCGAAATGGCGAAACAAGAACGCACCTTAATTTTAGATCATCAACAAATTGAACAACGCCTGATTCGGATGGCGTGGCAGATTTATGAGAATCATCACGATGAAAAAGAAATTGTGATTGCCGGCATAGCAAATCGCGGTTTTGTAGTGGCGAAAAGGATCGCCGTACTCTTGGCGAAAATTACGGAGTTGAAAATCACCTTGGCTGAAATCCACCTTGAGAAAAGGAATCCGATGGATACGGAAATCGGACTCAGCATTGAAGAAGAAGATTACAGCGAAAAAACAGTCATTTTGGTAGACGACGTGCTCAACTCGGGCCGAACCCTCATATACGGAGCCAAGCATTTCTTGACCACACCCCTAAAATCGTTGGATATTTTGGTACTGGTCGATCGCGGGCACAATCGCTTCCCTATTCAGGCCTCCTATGTAGGACTCAAATTGAGTACCACCATGCAGGAACACGTAAGCGTTGAGTTTGGCGAAACGGATGCGGTATATCTTGAGTAACACGCTCTTCATACACGGCAAGCATTTCCCGCCGTCAGGCGTATTTGCAGGATACTTATTCCTTGCTGTAGGCGCCGTAGCTCTTTTTTCAAACCCATTGGTGGCACTTTTCCCTATTGCTACCGGACTCTTTCTCAGTTTCACCCAATTGGGCTGCGAGGTCGATTTAGAGAAAAAGCGCGTCCGCGAATACTCGCGAGTCTTTTGGACCCGGCAAGGCACCTGGGAGCCCATGGACGACTTCCCCGATATGGCCGTCATGCGCAAAACCTTGAGTCATACCATGTACTCCTACTACTCGAACCAAAGCATCATTAATTCGGAAGTGGCCTTTGATGTATCTCTTTTAACGCCCGATCATCGCGAACGAATTACCGTTTGTCGTTATCCCGACGCCGAACAAGCAATGAAGGCTGCCGAAGAGTTGGCCCAGCAATGGAATAAGAACCTCACGCGTTTTTCTCCGCCCGTGAGTACCGCATCGCGCCGAAGAAGGCGCTAATCGTATTCCCTCCTTTTTCGCAGCATTGAACTTTCTGAGTTCCTTTTTGTACTTTTACATGTACATACATCTATTTATCCTATGAGCGAATCGAACAGTCGAAGAAGTTTTCTGCAGAAGTTGGCCGCCCTAACGGCCGGATCTGTAGTCGTCGCAAAAACGGGCGTCGCCCTCAACCCAAATAAAGAACCCATGCCATCAGTAGTAAAAACCGTTCGCGCCCTTGGATTTCAATG
>CBFHRK010000203.1:0-1547 GCA_965658225.1 Flavobacteriales bacterium
CCATTGCCACATGCGCTTTTGAGTAACGGGGTAGCCGCCGCGTTCGCTAACGCCGTCCTTAATTTCGTCATTGGCCAAAACAGTTCCCAACTCAGCGCACCAATTCACCCAGGTTTCGCTCAAAAAAGTAAGGCGATACTCCGATAAAATTTGATGCTTTTCTTTTTCCGTGCTACTGTTCCAATATTCCGCGGTAAAAGGGGAAATCTCGCCGCAGGCGGCGTTGATTCCGGCATTTCCATGAGCCTCAAAATGAGCAATAAGTTCGCTCAAATCGCGGGCCTTATCTGCATCGTTATCGTACCAGCTATTAAATAACTGCTTGAAAATCCACTGGGTCCATTTGTAGTATTCAGGGTCACTGGTGCGCACTTCACGGTCCCAATCGAACGAAAACCCGATCCGATCGAGCTGCCCGCGGTAACGTGCAATATTTTCTTCGGTGGTAATTGCCGGGTGCTGTCCCGTTTGAATTGCGTACTGCTCCGCGGGCAATCCAAAGCTATCATAGCCCATTGGGTGAAGCACGTTATGGCCTTTATGGCGCATAAATCGCGCATAGATATCGCTGGCAATATAACCCAGTGGATGCCCTACATGCAGGCCGGCACCCGATGGATAGGGAAACATATCAAGCACATAATACTTGGGCTTATCCGAGCCATCCTCGGCTTTAAACGTTTTGTTTTCGGCCCAATAGCGCTGCCACTTTTCTTCTACTATGCGGTGGTCGTAATTCATCGTATCTCGTTTGAAGGCGCAAAGGTAATTCTTTCCCTTCTCAATTTCTTTTGAAGTCGCAGGTTCCGAGCCTACTCGGCTCGATAGCTCCCTGAACGCACTTTAATTCCGGGTACGGTTTTCGGAATTCAGTCGTTTTCATCATTGGAAATCGGGCCGATAGGCCTTAACATTTCTTTGGCGCTTTGGAATTTCAAAAACCCCTACTTTAGCAGCATGGCAGAAAAAATGGATAAATACACGAAACGACGACTCCGCTCGAGCTATGCGAGCGTGGTAGTTAGTATTTCACTCGTTCTATTTATGCTGGGCATGCTCGGATTGTTGGTGTTGAACGCACGAAAAATATCGGACCACGTTAAAGAAAATTTCGTGTTCACTGTAATGCTGAAGCCCGATGCCAAAGAATTGGAAGTCCGCCAGTTTCAAAAATCACTCGACCTAAAAGAATACGTTCTTTCCACCGAGTATGTTTCTGCCGAAGAAGCTGCCGAGCTTTTGAAACAAGATTTAGATGAAGATTTTGTTCAGTTTTTGGGTTACAACCCGTTGAGTAATTCCATTGACATTCACTTTAAAGCGGAGTTTGCAGAATCGGAAATGCTGGAGGCGGTAGCCAATGAACTTGCCGAAAACGCCTTGGTACAGGAAGTGGCCTACGACAAGCCGCTTATTCAATTGATGAATGATAACATCCGTAAAATCGGCATCGGCATCTTAGGCATCAGTACGCTACTGACCATCATTGCCGTGGCGTTGATCAACAGCAGAAGGCTTAATTCAGGGACTTACTGAATTCCTTCCCG
>CBFHRK010000204.1:0-1542 GCA_965658225.1 Flavobacteriales bacterium
TCTGCGGTCGGATTCTTAATATCCGTTTCAATAGGATAGGCATTGAGTTTTATGAACTCAGAAGGGCGCAATAATTGTGTTACTTCGCCCAAAGGAAGATCGCGATTTAACCAATGGTGTTCGTCTTCTGGGCTCAGAATGACTGGACTTCTATGGTGCCCTATTTTATGCAAAACGCCAAAGGCCGTAGTTGTAATAATGGCAAAGCTATCTACTTCTTCTCCCGTGTCCTTGTTTACCCACCGATCCCAAATGCCCGCAAAGGCAAAGGGCCGATCTACATTATTCGCATAAACGACGTAGGGCTTATTCAGCCGTTCTTTTTTCGGGCCTTCAATGAAAGCATCGGCCGGAACCAAACAGCGCTGTTTTCTAATAGCGTGACGAAACATTGGTTTTTGAATGATTCCTTTGGCTCCCGTGTACTGAGGGTCATCGTCTTTATTTTGATCGCCCTCTGATCGAGCATTAAACTGATACATCTTCTTTTTTGCCCAAAAAGGGGTAAGTCCAAACTGAAAGAAATTCAATTCACTAGGGGCTTCATCCGTAATTACTGGCGCCTTGGAGCCAGGGCCAATATTTACTCGTTGAATGTAGTTTTCAGGGGCGGAAGCAACTACATTGAATCGCTTTTCAATAACCTTAAGTTGGGAAACCGTTACATATCGGCCACACATGAATTCTTAATTTGTTTCCAAGTTAAGAAATCCGTCCGCGTTTTTAGCTTGACGCTTTTTAAGGGTCCAGTTCTATTTTCCGTGCGGCTCCCTCGAAAGCTATATCTTTGTTTTTATGTCGAAAAAACCTCTTGCTAGCCGGGTAGTAGACGAAATGTTTACGAACGATGCCTTCAGCCAATGGCTCGGAATTGAAAGAATAAAAGAAACGGCCGGATCGTGCACGCTCCAAATGACGGTCCGATCCGAAATGACGAACGGATTCGATATCGCCCACGGTGGAATTACCTATTCATTGGCCGACAGCGCATTGGCTTTTGCTTCCAATGGGCACGGCCGACGGGCGGTTTCGGTAGAGACTTCCATTTCTCATTTAAAACCTGTTCATTCGGGTGATGTGCTCATAGCGGAAGCAGTGGAACGCAGCTTGGGAAACAAAATTGGGGTGTACGACATAACCATTAGCAATCAAAAAAAGGATGTGGTAGCCCTTTTTAAGGGCACCGTATATCGAACTTCCAAAGACTGGGAAGTATAAAACACAAAACATGAACGACGTATTTATAATTGACGGAGTCCGCTCGCCCATTGGTAATTTTGGCGGAACCTTAGCGCCCTTTCGGGCGGATGATTTAGCCGCCCACGTTTTGCGCGCATTGATGGAAAGAAATGCGAATCTCGACCCGAGTGCCATTGAAGATGTAATTATGGGCTGTGCGAATCAAGCGGGCGAAGACAATCGAAATGTGGCCCGTATGGCGCTGCTATTGGCCGGATTGCCATTCACGATTGGCGGAGAAACGGTGAACCGATTGTGCGCTTCCGGAATGTCGGCAGCAGCGAGCTCATTTCGTGCCTTGCG
>CBFHRK010000205.1:0-1529 GCA_965658225.1 Flavobacteriales bacterium
ATTCATTTCCATCGGCCGTGATCGCCGGAAAATACTCCATGTAGGGTCCGTTAATTTCATCGCCCAAATTCACGGGTGAAAAAGGTACGGCATTCGCTTTGGCTATTTTACCGAATCGGGCATTGGCCAGTTTTTTTTCCGCTTCTTTTTTCCCTCGGTCCGATGCTCCATCCGATTCCAAATACGCTTCTAGATCCTCAATGGCGTCTTCAAAGTTTTCAGAATAAAAAAAGGCGTTTCCCCGGCGGAACAAGGCTAAAAAATAACCGGGCTGAACGATAAGTGCTTCATCGAAACTCGAAATCGCGGACTCGTAGTTCTTTTGGCGCAAAAAAAGTTCACCGAGCATTACGTGCGCATCGCGGTAATCGGGATCGCGATCGACTGCTTTCTTGAGTAATTCTTGAGCACGGTCTATATCACCTTGGGCCATTGCTTCGCGGGCGTACTGCATGTCGCGCAGGCTCTGGCGCGATTGTCCGGCCGCGAGGCCGAAAGTGAAAAGAAAACTTAAAACGAATAAGATCCTCATTAAGGAATATTCAAATATTTATGGGTTTGCAGCGATATTTTCCAGCGCGGATGGTCCTTTACGTAGTCAACGATCAAAGGCATCATTTCCGTGCGTCGGTCCCATTCGGGCTGCAAATACAAGGCGCAATCGGGCGATACTTTTGCCGCGTGCTCTTCGGCCCATTTAAAATCGTGCTTATTGTACACCACTACTTTCAATTCCTGTGCCAAAGGATAAAAGGCCTCTTTGGGCGCTTTAAATTTCTTGGGAGAAAACGTAATCCAATCCCACTGGCCCGATACCGGATGCGCCCCAGAGGTTTCTACGTGCGTGCGAATTCCGGCATCTTTCAGTTTGCTCGTCAAAAAATCGAGTGAATGCATAAGGGGTTCGCCACCGGTAATTACGGCGATTTGTGCGCCCGAGGCAATCACCTTTTCAACCATGCTTTCCGCCTCCACGGCGGGATGCGCATGGATGTCCCAGCTATCTTTTACATCGCACCAAATACAACCGACGTCGCAACCGCCCAAGCGTAAAAAATACGCAGCCGTTCCCGAATGCGCTCCTTCCCCTTGAACCGTGTAAAAGTCTTCCATTAAAGGAATAGCCGTTCCCATGGCGCAAAGATAGCCATATAAAGATTGAGAATAAGTTGAAACGAAGGCGTTTTTATGAAGGAGTGAAATCGGGCCACCTTACCGAAACAAACCTATGCTTCCCTTCTCTTGCAATGTGCGGCCATCCTCAGAGGTGGCTTTTACAATAACGTAATAGGTTCCTTCGGGAGCATTGCCGCCCGGCCAGCCAGAAAATGCATCAAAAGATCCCGAATACGAGAATACTTCGTTTCCCCATCGAGAGTAAATAAGAATTTCGATTTGATCAATATCCTCGGCAATGGGCATCCATACATCGTTGTTTCCGTCGTTGTTTGGGGTGAATACATTGGGCAGTTCAAGCTCCGGGCAGCCCTCTATGAATACACGTACGGTATCCCAGGTTTCTTCGTACT
>CBFHRK010000206.1:0-1526 GCA_965658225.1 Flavobacteriales bacterium
CAAAATATTGTCTTCAACCAGGAGCACCGATTTACCGGTAAGGTCCTTCTCGTCTTCTAATCGGACCGCTAGGTCCGCGCGTTCATCTTTTTCGCCAAGCACAAAAAGTAAATCAAAATAGAAGGTAGTCCCTTTGTTCTTTTCGCTTTCGAGTTTAATATCGCTGCCTAAATGCACAAGTAAACTACGAACAATATCCAATCCAAGACCGGCTCCTTCGGCGAGAGCCAATTCGACTTCGTCAAGATTTTCCGCCACCGCCAAAACTAAATCACCAGGAGCGGCTTGAATTAATAATTCACGCAATTCAGCATAGGCGCCTACCCAAACGGCATTGCGCGCCAAAACATGAGTTCCCCATTCCAAAAGATCAATTCCGCAGTCACTCAATGCGCCCTTCAATTCACCTTGAATCGGCGATCTAGGCAAAACGTAATAGTTGAACTCCGAAGAACTCGAAAGGCTTTGTAATCCGCCTTGTGGGTCTTATGCGTCTTGTGCGGGCTATCATTCATGAAGGTCATACTTAATGGCCGAAAACCATTTTCTGTGTAAGCGCGACTAATACAAGAGAAAAAAAGCAGCTTAATCATTCATTTCGGATTTTCCGATTGCTATCAGAATGGTTACTTTTGAAATTCCTTATGAGTGCACCGAGAATTCCATCTTTCATTCGACTGAACAAGCATCGACGATTCGATATGCAACCGCGCTATTATGATGAGCGAAAAGAGCGGATTGAAAAGCTTAAAAGGAAATATAAAAACGAAGATGAATCGAGTGCCGAGCTGCGCGATCGACTTAAAGAATCGTGGGGAAATAGACGACGGCCTGTATCGAGCAGCTACCCATTTGGGAGGCTGGTGCTCATTATGGCGGTATTATTCTTCATTGCCTATTTGCTTCTATTCTGATGGAAGACATAATTCAAGTATTACCGGATCGTGTTGCGAATCAAATAGCGGCCGGAGAAGTTGTTCAACGTCCGGCATCGATTGTTAAAGAACTCCTCGAGAACAGTATTGATGCCGACGCTTCTCAAATTCAACTGATTATTCAAGACGCTGGCCGAACACTTGTTCAAGTCGTCGATAACGGAAAAGGAATGAGCGCCACCGACGCGCGATTATCTTTCGAACGGCATGCAACGTCTAAAATCCGGAACGCTGAAGAACTGTTTCATATTCAAACCAAAGGGTTCCGCGGGGAAGCACTTGCCTCCATTGCAGCCGTAGCGCACGTTGATTTAAAAACGAAACGGGCAGCCGATGAATTGGGTACCGCTATTACTATTGCCGGTTCTGAAGTGACGTCCCAAGAGCCAACCTCCACGGCCAATGGCACCTCGTTGTCAGTGAAAAACCTTTTCTATAATATTCCGGCACGCCGTAACTTTTTGAAAGGCGATAAAGTCGAGTTAAAGCACATCATCGACGAATTTGAAAGGGTAGCACTTGCACACCCTGCTCTTGGCTTCACCTTTCACCACAATAATCAAGAGCTTTTCCGCCTGCGGCCGGATGGCT
>CBFHRK010000207.1:0-1522 GCA_965658225.1 Flavobacteriales bacterium
GCCGATTCCAATGCCTCATGAAAATCGACCAATGTAAGCGCCTTTACTTTTTCTGAGTAAGCATGCTCTTCTCCTTCATATTCAAACTCAATTCGCTTTAAGAAAAAACCATTTTCAAAGCTTCTTTTTATGTGGAAATCAATTCCGTCAACAGATTTAATTTCACGTTCAATTAACGCTTTAGCGGCTTTTTTACTATTTAGGAAATCGATAACAAGTCTTCCGCCCGGATTGAGGGCGTTCGACAGATTCAGAAGTGAAAGCTTATTTTCTTCTTCGGTTTCAAAATAACCAAAACTCGTAAACATATTCAGTATGAGATCGTATTTAAACTTCAATGCGTTACGCATATCGCGCACAAAAAAGTGAAGTCGATCATTAGCCGATTCATTCGCAACGGAAATACTTTCTTCTGAAAGGTCGATGCCGGTTACATTAAAACCTTTTTCATTCAAGTAGATTGCGTGGCGCCCACGCCCACAGGCAACATCGAGTACCGACATATCCTCAGAAACCTCTAGGTAATCGGTTAAACGGTCCATAAAGCGCTGGGCTTCTGAATAGTCCCGATCACGATAGAGCATGTGATAGAATGGAGTATCGAACCAGCTTTCAAACCACTCCATCAGGTAAGTATTTTCGTTTTATTCATTGCGAATTTCAAGGCAATTAAGCCAATTGCTGCCGAAATCATATAGGGTAGTGCGTCGTAAAATGAAAACAATAACCACTTACCTGTCGCGAAAAGTACGGAATAGGTTAGAACTGTTGCTCCTATCCAGGCCAACGCCAAATACCCGAGTTTCGGTTTGTTCATTTGGTCTCCGGTATACGGCCACCACCCGCCAGGGTTTACGCGTTTGACGAAGGCCTTGAGATGTTCTTCCTTTTCGGGTTTTGTCAAGAATGTAACAAGTAGCCACACTACCGTTGTGGTAGCCACCGTGAAAAAAAAGGAATTCGGAAATGCCCAATCGAACACAAAATGAGCGATTGCATACGCGATGATGGGTGTAACGGTGGCGCTAATTTCGCTCCACGCATTAATTCTCCACCAGTACCAGCGAAGTATCAACACGCCTCCAAGTCCCGCGCCGCATTCAATTAAAAAGGTCCAAACACCACTTATTGATTCCATTTGTGTTGTGGCAAAGAGCGCTATTAACATAAGTGCGATGGTAGTTAATCGCGAAACTTGTACCTGCTCTTTATCATCGGCCTGCGGCCGGATGAACCTCTTATAGCCATCATTAACTAAATACCCGGCGCCCCAATTCAACTGTGTACTTATAGTGCTCATGTACGCCGCAAAAAAAGCAACGAGCATCAATCCGCGCCATCCGCTCGGCAAGTAATCGCGCATTGCCATTACATAACCTAGTTTTAAATCTCCATCGCTCAGCTCTGGGTATAAAACCATGGCTGCGAGTCCAACCAAAATCCAGGGCCAAGGGCGTAAACAATAATGAGCTATTTGAAAAAAGAGGGTGGCGTATAGGGCATCTTCTTCTTTTTTTACACT
>CBFHRK010000208.1:0-1508 GCA_965658225.1 Flavobacteriales bacterium
TCCTCGGGCGCCGATCACAAGTGGGGGGCGATTCAAGCACAAAAATGGGAAAGCCATCGCTTCGCTCCTTTTTTTCCTTCATATGTTCGCTCGCTCCCGCGGGCGGGGCTCGCTCGATAGAAACGAAAAAACCCATCCAACTCGCGTTGAATGGGCTTTCCATTTTTGTTCTTGGTGCGGGTAGAGGGACTCGAACCCACACACCTCACGGCACTAGATCCTAAGTCTAGCGTGTCTACCAATTCCACCATACCCGCATTATTTTCAGAACGATTCCCCGAAGGGAGGGCAAAGATATAAAGAATTCCTTTTATCTGATACTATTGAGGGCTTTAGAAGTCAGAAAAATCTCAAATAATTCATACCTTTGCGCCCTCGAAATCGGGCCGTTAGGCCTCATAATCAAGCGAAAAGAATTTTTTCATGGAGATCAAGAAAGTAGCCATTGACGATTTAAATGCACAACTGCGCGTAAAGATTGAAGCAGCCGACTATTCACCGAAGGTGGAAGAAGTGCTTGCCAATTACCGCCGTACTGCTAATATCCCAGGATTCCGCAAAGGAAAAGTGCCTGCCGGCATGATTAGAAAAATGTACGGTAAAGGCGTATTGGTTGAAGAAGTAAACAAGCTGATGCAACAACAAGTCTTTGACTATTTGAATGAGCAAGAAATGCGCATTCTCGGAAATCCGATTCCAACCGAAGAAGAACTTGACATCGATTGGACCGAAGGAAACGACTTTGAGTTTTCTTTTGAAGTAGGATTAAGCCCCGATTTCGAAGTGAAAATCAGTGCAAAGAACAAACTTCCTTGGTATAAAATTGTAGCAGACGATGCCACCATCGATCGCTATTGCGACGACCTAGCTCGCCGCTACGGGAAAATGACCAACGTCGATAAATCAGAAGCAGAAGATACTCTTTACGGTAAATTCGAAGCATTGGACGCAGAGGGTAACCTTCTCCAAGAAGGACATTCGAACGAAGCAACCTTGATGATTTCCGCAGTGAAAGATAAAAAACTGCAAAAAGGATTCATCGGTGTAGGCCCTGACGCAATCATCGATTTCGACGTAATGAAGGCATTCGACAACAACACTACTGAAATAAGCAGCATGTTGAACATGCCGAAAGAGGAATTGTCTGACGAGAATAAGATGTGGCGCTTTAGCGTAATTCGCGTGAACCGCATGGAGCCAGCCGAATTGAATCAAGAGTTATTCGATAAAATCTTTGGTGAAGGAATTGTCGAAAGTATGGAAGCGTTCCGTGCGAAAGTAGGGGAAGACATCGAGAAAATGTACGCTCAAGAAAGCGAGCGCAAATTCTTAAACGATGCAACCGAATATATCCTTGACAAAACGAAATTTGATTTGCCAGATGCTTTCTTGAAGCGTTGGTTGAAAACAGTAAGTGAGAATCCACTTACAGATGATCAAATTGAAGCAGAATATGCTCAGTACCAATTGTCGACCAAATGGCAGATGATTGAGAACAAGATTGCGGA
>CBFHRK010000209.1:0-1503 GCA_965658225.1 Flavobacteriales bacterium
CGGATCACTTAAAATGTTTGATATAGAAGTGCCGTTCACCTTATCGAGTTTATACCAATTTCTGTGGAAATCGTTCCGGTATAAAACGCTCGTAAGCTGCCAACGATTCCCGATTTCGGCTGAGTAACGCAAGCTGTATTGCTCTTGCTGAGTAGTCATTAAATCGTTTTGTGAAGCAGCATATCTTCGGTAGGGTGTGGCATCGAAGTCTTGGGCTGTCAGACCTAAATACGTTTCTTCGCTTTCTTCACTGCTGCTTGCAATTTTGAATGACAAGGTGTTTCTCCATGCATTTTCTCCGAATCGATACTGGAGTTTTGCCAAGTAGTCTGCTTTTTGAAAACCGGTGGTACCTCCGCCATCGAGCTCTTTAAAGCCATCGCTTCCATATTGAAAGCTCTCTACTAGAAAATCAAAATTTTCGCCGCTATTCCCAACATAGGCGTGAAGCTGCTTCGTATTGTATTCACCTGCTTGAACGTCAATGAGTCCCGAAAACTCATTGGGTATGGCTGTTGAGATCAGGTTTAAAGCCCCACCCGTAGTGTACGGTCCGAATTCAATTTGACTCGAACCTTTAACTACTTCAATTCCTTGCATGCGACCTGCGGTCGGAAAGAAATAAGCTGCAGGAGCAGCATATGGGGCGGGAGCCAGGAGGATACCATCTTCCATAAGGCTAATTTTCGACGATCGTTCGGATCCGGTGCCGCGCATTCCGATATTCGGCCTCAGGCCAAATCCGTCCTCATCTTGAACACTCACGCCGGGGACTTCGCGCAGAATACGTCCGATATCGGTTTGTTTTTGTTCTGCGAGTACTTTTGGCGATAGGTAGGTAGCAGATCCGCCAATGGCTGTGGCGCGTGCTAATCCACCCGTTAGGGTGGAAGAAGAAACAGCCACTTCGGGTAAAGTAGTGATGTTTTCTTCCAATGAAATAAAAAGGGCATCGTTTTGACCTTCAGCAATGGTGATGTCGCGGCGCTGCGTAATAAACCCAATCGATTTTACCACCAAGGAATACGAACCCTCGGGAATATCTGTAAATGTGTAGCCTCCTTGTGCATTTGTTACGCCGCCGTATTTTGTTTTTTCTAAGTAAACGGAAACATCGGGCAGTGATTGATACGACTCATGCCCCGAAACGGCAACATGAAGTTGGTTCGTTTGAGCAGATAAAAAGGTCGAGAAAAAGAGGGAAATGACAAGTAGAGTAGGAGTGAGGTGACGCATTTCGGTAAAGCTAAATTTGCTGCTTATTTACTTCGCCAACAAAAGTAGAATGATTCTAAATAACTACAAAGATTATTTAGAACTTTTCTAAACAAAGATTTCAAGGAAGACTTTCTCACTAGCAATTCTGAGAGTGAATTCGGATGGAAAGTTAAGCTTGCACTAAATTAATCCAATCAGTGAAGAGGCTCTAATTTAGTTTAGCTAATAGCTTGTAAGAGTCTGGTAAATAGATAGTAAAACCGAGAAAATGACAAGGTGTCAGTA
>CBFHRK010000210.1:0-1485 GCA_965658225.1 Flavobacteriales bacterium
TTGGTATTCCGAAGAAATGGTGGCAGGTGTTTTAGTGGTAGCTGTGGTAGTTGTGGTAGCTGTGTTATCAGTGGCCCTGTGTGTGATCCAAGCTTTTCGTTTAGCTTTAACCTTCTAAATATCTTTTCATGGAAATATTTGAAATCGTTACGCTGCTCACCGTTGTTGCCGCCCTTTTTGGATACATCAACGTGCGTTTTTTAAAGTTGCCTTCCACGATCGGACTCCTAGCCATGGCACTGGTATTCACCTTATTGATTGTGCTTGTAGGGCAGTTTTCGCCCCAAGTTCTCGATCGGGCCGAGAAGGCCATAGCACTTATCGATTTTAAAACCGTTCTGCTCGATGTGATGCTCAGCTTCCTCCTCTTCGCCGGCGCACTGCACACAAAACTCGATCAGCTTCGACTCATGAAAGGCCCCATCATTGCCTTTTCTACCCTCGGAGTATTGATCTCTACGGCTCTGGTTGCCGTACTGATGTACTACCTGCTGATCACGTTTAACTACCCCGTACCTTTCCAGTATTGCCTGTTGTTTGGCGCGCTCATTTCTCCGACCGATCCCATTGCCGTGCTCGGAATTCTGAAACAAGTGGGCGCTCCTAAAAAACTCGAGGTGAAAATCGTTGGCGAATCGCTTTTTAACGATGGAATTGGCGTGGTTGTTTTTCTCTCCCTCTTCGGCCTAGCGGCCGGATCGGGCCATATCGGAGCCGGAGAGATTGCGCTTCTCTTACTGGAAGAAGTAGGCGGCGGAATCGTTCTCGGATTGCTGATGGGCTATTTCGGATTCCGCCTGATGCGCAGCATCGATCACTACGAAACGGAAGTCATGCTCTCCCTTGCCCTTGTCATGGGCGGATACCTCCTCGCAAGCTACCTCCATTTTTCGGGGCCGCTGGCTGTGGTCGTGGCCGGACTCTTCATCGGGAATCGCGCTCGCGAAGCCGCCTGGTCCGAAGAAACCGAAAACTACCTCGATAAATTTTGGGAGCTCATCGATGTTTTCCTGAACGCTATTCTCTTCGTTCTTATAGGACTCGAACTTTTGGTCCTCGATATCAAACCGCACTACTTATGGATTGGTATTGCAGCTATTCCGCTCACCTTGGTTGCACGCTATTTGGCCCTTATCGGGCCGATTCGCATTTTTCAAAAGCGCCTCGAGTTTGTTCCTGGCACCGCTCGAATCATGACTTGGGGAGGCCTGCGCGGAGGAATATCGATCGCGCTTGCCCTGAGCTTAGCCCCAGAAATGAAAAGAGAAATGTTCTTGGTTATTACCTACGTGGTGGTGATTTTCAGCATCCTGGTTCAAGGTCTTTCCGTAGGAAAACTAATTAAACACTTTACCGCAAAAGAGTGATGTTCCCCTTTTTGGTGTGGACAGGGTAATGGTCGAATTCAGCTTTGAGCAGAAAGTAATAGGTCCCTTCCGGACATGGCTGACCCGACCGTTCAACAAGACCATTCCAACCTATGTA
>CBFHRK010000211.1:0-1467 GCA_965658225.1 Flavobacteriales bacterium
TGCGTTAATCGCTTTGCCAGTTCGCCGTCATTGGTAAACATAAGAAGTCCGGTAGTCATACGATCGAGTCGGCCCACGGGGTAAATTCGTTCCGGGCACGCGTTTTGAACGAGTCCCATGACTGTTTTTCGGTTCTGCGGATCATCGACTGTGGTGATAAAATCCTTCGGTTTATTGAGTAGGACGTACACTTTTTTTTCGGGAGAAATGCGCGAATCGTTGTAGCGCACATCGTCGCCGTCTTGTACTTTGTAGCCCATTTCGGTCACTACTTTTCCATTCACTTTTACGAGCCCCGTTTCAATTAGGGTGTCCGCCTCACGGCGCGATGCGACCCCGGCGTGTGCCAGGTATTTGTTCAAGCGCATTTCGCCAATCTTCGATTCAGATGCGCGGCGACCCGCACTTGGCGGACGACGTCCTGCTCTTTTACTGGTTTCCCCAGCCGGTTTCGGTGTAGCTCCTTTCTTCGCATACGGTTTCTTTCCGCGTGCGTCGAAGCTCGATTTACCCGTTGGTTTTCCGGTCGATTTGCCAGCCGGACCTTTACGGCCTGCGCCAGCAGGTTTGCGGTTTTTTTTCTCGCCTTCCTTTTCATCGGAGACGCGCTTTCCACGAGAAATAAAGTCTTTTGGTTTGTTCGACGAAGGTCGTTGGTCACGATTGCCTGCCGGTCGGCGGTTCTTTTTGGGACGATCCATGTGTGCTCAGATTTTGCGCAAAGGTACAGATAAAGAGTGGGTTAGCCAGCGGCCCTTAGGGTAAGTTTAAGTCCCCCCGACAATCTACCTTGCGTGCAAATCCTCGCGCCATCGACATGTGCGGCAAGTTTGCATCCGGGACACGTCGATATACCGCGAGGGTTTTTTATTTCGGAGCTGCCTGCAGACTCCAGATGCCGACTAAATAAGTCTGAATTCGACTCAGGTGGCTTTCACACCCTATTCCTGTCCCTATCCCTTCTGATCTTCCGCATTCACTGGAAACTTCAATGTTATGATTGCACTCTGTTCTCGAACCAATCCGCCTTCGCCGGCTAAAATTCTTTTGGCCATTACCTTTACCCTCTGCGCTTATTGGGGGTTCAGCCAGTCGCTTATAATTACTTCTGTTTTCGACGGCCCCCTCACGGGCGGACGACCGAAAGGCGTTGAATTGTTCTCGCTTTCTTCCATTCACGACCTCAGCGTGTACGGAATAGGATCGGCCAATAATGGCGGAGGTTCCGACGGGGAAGAATTTACTTTTCCGGCCGATTCCCTAGCACGCGGAACCTACATTTATATCGCTTCCGACTCTACAGAATTCCACAATTTCTTCGGTATACCACCCACCTACGTTGCTTCAGCGGTGAACGTGAATGGCGATGACGCAATAGAGCTCTTCGAAAATGGCGTGGTCATCGATCTCTTTGGCGACATCAATACGGACGGCACAGGCGAAGCTTGGGAATATACCGACGGCTGG
>CBFHRK010000212.1:0-1449 GCA_965658225.1 Flavobacteriales bacterium
CTTACCGAAGTAGAGTTTATAGAACTGCGCTACTCGGGTAAACAAGCAGCCTTTTTGCGAGGTTTCAAAGCGGTCTATTTAGGCCTATTCATGAATGTATTGGTTATTGGATGGGTCAATTTGGCGCTCATGTCGCTCCTTCAAGTATTTTTCGGCTTATCGGAAAGCTCAGCCCTATTGTATACGGCGTTGGCCATGGCTTTAGCTGCGACCTATAGTTCACTCGGAGGATTGTGGGGCGTTGCAGTTACCGATGCGCTACAGTTTTTTGTCGCGATGACAGGAACCATTGTATTGGCTGTTTTAGTTATTCGCTCTCCAGAAATTGGGGGCTTGGAAGGATTGACGAACAAGGTCCCCGATTGGAGTCTCGATTTCTTTCCTCGCCTTAACGGCGAGACGAACATAGCGGGCGCACTGAGCATTTCATTCGGGGCTTTTCTGGCGTACGTGGGAGTTCAATGGTGGGCGAGTTGGTATCCAGGAATGGAACCCGGAGGCGGCGGTTATGCTGCCCAACGGATGATGAGTGTAAAAAAAGAAGAAGATGCCTTATACGCCACCCTCTTTTTTCAAATAGCTCATTATTGTTTGAGACCTTGGCCCTGGATTTTGGTTGGACTCGCAGCCATGGTTTTATACCCAGAGTTGAGCGATGGAGACTTAAAACTGGGCTATGTAATGGCCATGCGCGACTACCTTCCGAGCGGATGGCGTGGATTAATGCTCGTTGCCTTTTTTGCGGCGTACATGAGCACTATAAGCACCCAGTTGAATTGGGGTGCCGGTTATTTAGTGAATGATGGCTATAAGAGGTTCATCAGGCCGCAGGCCGATGATAAAGAGCAGGTACAAGTATCGCGGCTAACTACCATTGCGCTTATGTTGATTGCTCTATATGCAACTACGCAAATGGAATCTATAAGTGGGGTTTGGACCTTTTTAATTGAATGTGGAGCGGGACTTGGAGGCGTTTTGATACTTCGTTGGTATTGGTGGAGAATTAATGCCTGGAGCGAAATTAGCGCTACCATTACACCCATCGTCGCTTATGCATTCGCTCATTTTGTATTCGATTGGGTTTTTCCAAATTCCTTCTTTTTCACCGTGGCTTTCACAACGATCGTGTGGTTACTTGTTACATTTTTGACAAAACCCGAAAAGGAAGCGCATCTCAAGGCTTTCGTCAAACGCGTGAACCCCGGTGGTTGGTGGCCTCATGAAGGAGATCAAAAGAATAAACCTAAGCTCGGGTATTTGGCACTGGCTTGGATGGGTGCTACAGTTCTAACCTATTCCGTACTTTTCGCAACGGGTAAGTGGCTCTTGTTTACTTTTTACGACGCATTGCCCTATTTGATTTCTGCCGCAGTTGGCTTAATTGCCTTGAAATTTGCAATGAATAAAACGAAAATACTTACCTGATGGAGTGGTTTGAAAGCTGGTTCG
>CBFHRK010000213.1:0-1439 GCA_965658225.1 Flavobacteriales bacterium
GAAGTAGCACAATATTTACGCATGGAGCTACATCAGTGCAAACTCCTGATGATGGAGATGACCATTATGGGCTTTGTAAACTACGATTTGGAAGAAGGTCGCGTAAAGTTTGAAAAGCGCATGTTCGATTATATCAATGCCCGTGGAGGCTTTATTGATTATGATATCATTCGTTTTGTTTCGGTAGCAGAAAAACAGAATGCACGACTCAACTTACTGAATCAAGATCTTGAGCTCTATGGCGTACGCCCTATCCTGCTCAGTGATAGTCAGAAAGTTGTGTTGTTTCCGGCGGGTGGTTTCATGGTGTTGAAAGAGGATCGCGATTTTAATTTTGGCGGAACTATTCAGGCCGGGCGCTTTGATTTTATCGGTCGCGACTTCTTCTTTGAGTACAAGAACTTCCGGATCAATATGAACACCATTGATTCCATGAAGTTTTTAGTCCCGTCGTTTGAAGCCGATGAATATGGCCGAAGAGAATTGGTTCCTATCAAGAACAAGCTCCAAGACATGAGGGGTGAGTTGTTCATCGACAAGCCGAATAATAAATCGAGTCGAGCTGTATTCCCTGAATACCCCATATTTAGATCTGGAAACGATTCGTACGTATACTGGGACGATCGGCGTATATTCAATGGGGTTTATGATCGCTCGAAGGTATATTTTCATGTGGAGCCCTTTGAAATTGACAGTCTCGACTCTTTTGAAACAGAAGGTCTTGCATTTAATGGTCAGTTTTACTCCGGTGATATCTTCCCTATGTTCGAGGAAGATTTAAAGGTTATGCGCGATTATTCTCTCGGGTTTATAACGAGCACGCCAAGCACTGGGTTTCCCGCCTACGGCGGGAAAGGTCAGTATGTCGATACGATCAAGGTCAGCAATAAAGGTATTGAAGGGAAAGGACGTCTAGACTACCTAACGAGTTCGATTCATACCACACAATCACTTTTCTTTTTAGATTCAATGAATGCCCTAGCGGACACCTTTTTGCTAAGGGCTCAATTGGCCGGAACGGAATATCCGCCCGCTAGGGCGGAAAATGCCCGTGTGCATTGGGAACCGTATAACGATGTGATGTACATAAGGAACGGAAAAGGACAGCCGTTTAACATATTTGACATCAATGCTGAGCACAAGGGCTTCCTTGCTTTGCGTCCGAGTGGACTTCAAGGTGGTGGAAGAACTGATTTCGAGAATGCCCAGACGGATGCTGCGCTGTACACCTTTGATCATCACCGACTATACAGTGACGCCCTTAATTTTAGGGTGCATTTGGTCTCGGATACCAAATGGTCGTTCTCACTGAATAATGCTCGAGGGGACATTGACTTTAGTCAAAGAAGAGGAGAATTTACATTAAATGACCCAGGATATCCTCTTGAATTACATGACAATAGATATTCTGTGTACATGGATCATGCGGTTTGGGATAT
>CBFHRK010000214.1:0-1429 GCA_965658225.1 Flavobacteriales bacterium
TAAAATTCAAGTCGATTGCGTTCCTTATTACGGAATGCTCGATAACGGGGTCGGCTATATCAAGCTGACCAGCTTTACCGATAAAGCTTCACGCGATGTGAAAGCGGCTTTCAATGATTTGAAAGATCAAGGAGATATGACGAGCTTAGTGCTCGATTTGCGCGGGAATCCGGGCGGACTCCTCCGTGAGGCAGTGAATATTTGCAACTTCTTCGTTCCCAAAGGATCTGAAATTGTAAGCACCCGTGGAAAAGTGAAAGAGTGGGACAAAACGTACCGCGGAATCAACGATCCTTTAGATACAGAAATTCCTTTGGTAGTTTTAGTGAATTCGGGTAGCGCTTCCGCTTCAGAAATTGTTTCCGGTACTCTACAAGATTTAGATAGAGCGGTGATTATTGGGGAACAAACCTTCGGAAAGGGCCTTGTTCAGCAACCGCGCAAACTGAGCTACAACGCTCAATTGAAAGTAACTATTGCCAAGTACTACACGCCAAGTGGTCGCTGTATTCAGGCCATTAATTATTCAGAGAGAGATGATGATGGCAAGGTGAAAAGAATGCCTGATTCATTGAGAACGGCCTTTGAAACGAGCAACGGTAGAACTGTTCTCGACGGAGGTGGAGTAGGACCTGACGTACCTGTAGATCCACGTGATTATCACGAGGTAAGTCGTGCACTAATTTCTCAAAGCCTCGTATTTGATTTTGCAAACAAGTTTTATTTCGAAAACGATAGTGTGGCTCGTCCCAATGAATTCGAATTGTCCGATGAAGATTATGATAGCTTCGTCGCTTTTGTAAATGAGCGTTCTTTTGAGTTCCAAACCGACACAGAAAAGAAATACGATCAATTGATGAAAACTGCCGAAAAGGAAAAGTATTTCGACGCATTGGAAGAGGAACTCGCGCAAATCAAAAAAGAACTCGACGATTACAAAAAGAACGATATCTATAAATACCGCTCCGAAATTGAAGAGGCCTTGCGCGTTGAAATTGCTCAGCGTTACTACTATCGTTCGGGCCGTATTGAGGCGTCTTTGCTTCAAGATGCCGCTCGCTTAGAAGCAATTAAAGTGCTGAATAACCAAGATCAGTACCGCACTATTTTAACTCTAGCAGATTAATTTATCCGTATGCGGTTGAATCAAGATTTAAAGACAAGGCTGTATTTTTTCGGCCTTGTTTTTTTTGTTTGTACCCTTCCCTTTCAACGAATTCTGCCGCCGACGTACGGACTCTCCGTTTTACTTGCCGCGTTTTTAGTTCAGTTTCCGTGGAAGTTCGATCGACCTAAAAGAGATCTTCGATTCTTTCTTATTCAGTTGGCCTTTGTTTTTCTCATTGTGGCCGGCGTTTTCTGGAGTCCCGACACTAATGCCGCCTGGCGCGAGTTTGGACGATTACTACCCCTTTTCTTTGGCCCTTTA
>CBFHRK010000215.1:0-1422 GCA_965658225.1 Flavobacteriales bacterium
GGGCATAATCGAGACTGATATTTTGATAGCGGAAACCAATCCCTAAATTCGGCTGGAAAGTCCAGTAATTGGTGCCATCAAAATCAACGGCTTTTTGGACATTACCTAACCCCATACGGAGGAAAAGAAAATCGCGGTAACCAAATTCCAAGCCAAGTGCCGGATCAATACTCGCGAAATCGCTCGATATTAAAGTGGCACGACGGCCATCGAAAGTCGTTACAAGGTCCAACTCGCTGTACAAACTAAAATTATCGCCCAATACAAAAGCGCGTCCGGCACCAAGCGTTAATCGAGGAGCGGTAAGTTCCAAAGCATCTGTTGGAATATCATTTCCGGTGGCAATAAAAACGGCCTCTAGTTTATCCGTGTTAAATCTCCAGGCATTAAAGGTAGTAGTCGCATCGCGCAGTGTTCCGCCAAAACTCCAACCATTATGTCGGTATTGAGCTCCAAGGTCGAAACCGAATCCGAAAGCATTTGCAAAATCACCAATGCCTCGATAAATCAACTTCGTATTGAGACCATAGCTAAGTCCTTCGATATCCGAATTGCGCGCATAGCTCAAAACTAAAGCGTAGTCTGCCGCACTAAAAAGATTAATTCTGTCGTAGTCGACATTTCCATTTTGGTCGATCAGCTCGGAAGTATCTAATATATCATCGACACCAAAACGTATTAGAGAAGCTCCGAAAGTACTTCGATCGTCAATGGGCGTTGCTCCGGCGAGGTAATCGTAATTGGCAATGCCCGCAAAGTATTCTGCGTGCATGAGCCCGATTTCCCATCGCTCTCGCAAATGTGCGAGTCCGGCCGGATTCCAATACCCGGCCGTAACATCTTGAACAGAGGCAACGACTGCATTGCTCATTCCGAGCGCCCGGCCGTCAACTCCGATCGATAAAAATTCGTTGCTGTACTTCCTTACTTGCGCCTGACTAGGCGAAGGGAGTAAAACGATAAAAAGCAGTGCGAGTCCTGCGAACTTCTTCATAAATGCAAAGATGGTCAATGTTTCAATACAACACGATAAAAGTGGATATATTGCACCGCGATATGAATTGGAAAAAAGCCATCCCCAACTTTTTTACGTTATCAAATCTCCTTTTTGGATGTTTGTCAATACTTTTTGCCGCACAAGAAAACTACAAATGGGCAGTGTTCTGCATCCTTTTTGGAGCTTTAGCCGATGTATTTGATGGGGCTGTTGCGCGGGCTTTGAACGTGGCCGGACCCCTGGGAGTGCAACTCGATTCCTTAGCAGATATGGTCACCTTTGGCGTTGCTCCAGGCCTACTCTTATATTATTTCAACTCAGAAATTATCATCCGCTATTATCAAGATTCGGGGATTATTTTGAACACGGCCTATGCGACAGAGGCTCCTGTTAAGTATATCCCCTATCTCGCACTTCTGATTCCG
>CBFHRK010000216.1:0-1399 GCA_965658225.1 Flavobacteriales bacterium
CCTTTGACGCCTTAAAATGAAAACGCTTAGTTACATATTAATTGCTCTGTATGCAGGTATGCTCACCTTCATATTCCTATATGCTTTGGTGCAGTTGAGCTTGGTGATTCATTACTTGAGAAATCGCAAGAAAGTGAAGCCCGAACCGAACGGTTTTAGAGAATGGCCGATGGTCACCATTCAATTGCCTGTGTATAACGAGCGCTATGTGGTGGAGCGATTGATTAAGGCGGTGATGGAAATTGATTATCCATCGGATCGATTGGAAGTTCAGGTGCTCGATGACAGTACGGATGATACGGCGGAGATTGTTGCGAACAAAGTCGCGGAGTATCGAAGTTTAGGAAGGCATATTGTGCACGTGCATCGAACGGATCGGGATGGTTTTAAGGCGGGCGCCCTAGCGGGCGGATTAACATCGGCCCGTGGGGAGTACATCGCAATTTTTGACGCCGATTTTGTTCCAAGGCCCGATTTTCTGTACCAGACCATTCCGCACTTTAGCGACCCCGGAATTGGCGTAGTTCAAAGTCGTTGGGAACACCTCAATGAAAGGCATTCACTATTGACGCAAATGCAAGCCTTCGGCTTAGATGCTCATTTTACCGTAGAGCAAGGAGGAAGAAGTGCGGGCGGACATTTCATCAACTTCAACGGTACGGGTGGTGTGTGGCGCAAGAGCTGTATTGAAGATGCCGGGGGGTGGCAAAGTGATACCTTGACAGAAGACCTTGACTTGAGCTACCGAGCCCAGCTCAACGGTTGGAAATTCCAGTTTGTAGAGGAGCTCGGTAGCCCAGCGGAATTGCCGGCAACCATGAACGCATTAAAGACCCAGCAATTCCGCTGGACCAAAGGCGCAGCCGAGTGTGCCCGCAAGAATTTGGTCAAGGTCTTGCGCGCACCACTCGGCTGGAGCACCAAGCTGCACGCCACTTTTCACCTCATGAATAGCTTTTTGTTCGTGTGTATTTTGTTTACCGCTTTATTGAGCGTGCCCATGCTACTCATTAAAAATACCTATCCCGAGTTTAAGAACCTTTTCTATTACGGAAGCTTTTTTATTACCAGCTTACTCATTCTTACTTTGTTTTACTGGGTGAGCTTTGTCCACCGCGAAACCAAACCCAGTGTACGCACTTTTATTTTCAAGCTTCCGATGTTCCTGTCGGTTTCCATGGGAATGAGTTTTCATAACGCCATTGCGGTTTTTGAAGGGCTTTTGGGAATTAAATCGCCTTTTGTCCGTACGCCTAAGTTCAACATCGTTCAGGGCAGTGACGGTTGGAAGGGGAACGTGTATTTGAAATCAGCCGTGAATTTTAGAACGGCTGTTGAGGGATTTTTAGCCTTGTATTTTGTTGGGGCTTTATTCCTGGCCTACCGACTCGGCGATTTC
>CBFHRK010000217.1:0-1383 GCA_965658225.1 Flavobacteriales bacterium
AAGGTTACAATAAAGAAGGGATTAAAGAACTGAGTCATAGACGCAGGCATTGTCCAGCCCCAAATAACGCGATCCACATTACGATCGGCGAATAGGGTAAGCGAAGTACCCGCTTGTTCAAAACAAGCCCAAAACGTAATGTTAATAAGCATGAAAATAACCAACGCAATCATACGGTCGCGCCAAACTTTACCGTCTTTTGCTCCTTTTGTAATTAAGCTAATTGCCACATAAGCAAACAAGGCTAATAGGAGGTAGTCCATGATTTCATTCTGACTAATCAAAACGAAGCACAATGGAATGGCTAGAACGCTTAAGATGGTGATCAACGTTACGTTGGTCAATCCGGCAAAGGATTTCTTTTTCCCTAACTCCGGAATATCAACCCCTGGCGCATCTTTGTACTTGTCCCGACCAACGTAGAAAATGAGTCCGCCCAAAAGCATACCAATACCGGCCAGTCCAAATCCGTATAAGAATCCGTACGTTTCTCCAATATAGGCTACAACCGTGGTTGCGAGCAATGCGCCGATGTTGATACCTATATAAAAAATGGTAAATCCGGAATCCCTTCTGGGGTCTCCATCTTTATAGAGCTTTCCAACAACGGTCGATATATTGGCTTTGAAATAGCCATTTCCAATGATGATTCCCCCCATACCTAAGTATAAGAAGGTTTCATTTCCGCCAAGAATGATGAATTCACCGATCGACATCAGTATGGCTCCCAATATAATGGCGTATCGATATCCCAAGAATTGATCGGCCATTCTACCTCCAAGAACCGGGGCAGCATACACTAAAGCGGTATAGGCACCATAAATGAGTACCGCTTTTTCATCGCCCATCATTATGGACTTTACCAAATAGAGGGTAAGGAGCGTTCGCATCCCGTAGTAGCAGAAACGTTCCCACATTTCCGACATAAAGAGTACCCACAGTCCTTTTGGGTGACCTAGTTCAACATTCGTTTCAGTCATGCTTTTTCTTTTGGAGGTTAGGTTTAAATTATAGATTCTCTAAAATGAAGCTGGTCATTTTAGTGTAGAGGTGATTTCTTGTATTTCCGCCGTAAATACCGTGGTTTTTATCGGGATAAACAAATAGATCAAATTGAACATCGGCTTTTACCAAAGATCGAATCATTTCCATCGTGTTTTGAAAATGTACGTTATCGTCTGCGGAGCCATGAACTAAAAGGTAGGAACCTTTGATTTTATCGACGTGGTTTATAGGTGAATTATCGTCATAACCCGAAGCATTTTCTTGCGGAGTGCGCATGTAACGCTCCGTATAAATAGAGTCGTAGTAGCGCCAATTCGTTACCGGAGCTACCGCAATACCCATCTTAAAAACGTCTGCTCCTTTAGAAACACCCAAACT
>CBFHRK010000218.1:0-1308 GCA_965658225.1 Flavobacteriales bacterium
TCCATTAAATTACAATGCTCCGGAAGGTAGTTATAGTACAAATCCATCGGACGGATCTGTTCGTATTCGCGAATTGAAAACGTTGATCCAATCGATGCACGATAAGGGTTTGCGCGTGGTCATGGACGTCGTTTATAACCATACGCGTTATACCGAACAAAGCTCATTTGAAGTATTTGCACCCGGTCAGTTTTTCCGAATGAATTCGGAAGGTGGATTGAGTAATGCATCTGGATGCGGAAATGAAGTAGCTTCAGAGAATCCAATGGTTCGTAGCTTCATGATTGAGTCGCTGAAATTTTGGATGACCGAATATCATCTTGACGGGTTTCGATTCGACTTAATGGGAATTCACGATATAAAGACGATGAATTCCATTGCTGATACATTGCGGGGCCTGCGGCCCGATATTTTACTTTACGGCGAAGGCTGGAAGGCAGGTGACTCACCCGTCCCAGATTATGAGCTCGCTCTAAAAGCAAATGCCAAACAGTTCCCTGAGATCGGAGTATTTAGCGATGATTTGCGGGATGGAGTGAAAGGATCCGTTTTTAATGAACTTGAGCAAGGTTGGGTTCAAGGTAATTCTACAAGGGCGGAAGACGTGAAATTTGGATTAGTCGGCGCGATAAGCCACCCGCAATTAGATTTTAATAAGGTAAATTACAGTTCTGAGCCCTACTGCGCATCGCCAGAGCAAATGGTTGCCTATGTTAGTTGTCACGATAACTTAACGCTTTGGGATAAACTTGCCGTTTCCCTGCCCTATGAATCGGACTCGCTCCGCCAAAGAAGGCATCGATTGTCTTTAGCCCTCGTTCTTTTGAGTCAAGGCACTCCATTTCTTCATGCTGGCAGCGAGTTTTACCGATCTAAATACGGTGTCGAGAATTCGTATGAATCGCCCGATTCTATTAACCACCTTCGGTGGGATCTACTAAATCAGTTTCCAGAAGGGAGTTCGTGGGTACGAGCGCTCATATCGTTCCGCAAGGAAGTAGGAATCGGTTGCTATTCCGCGGCAGAGGTGGCGGAGCGACTAAGCTTCTTGGATACGTCAACACCCAGTATAATCGCTTTTACTTTTTCAGGAAAACAAGAGGTGTTGGTGGTGATTAATTCAGGTTACGGATCGGTCGGAATGAAACTGCCTTCGCAGGGTTGGAGAGACCTTGAAGGGGTTGAGATGGGAGAGCGAATTGTACTTGAAGGAACAGACGTGGTCATGTTGCTGAAAAGCTAATTATAAAATAAAACCTATCTTTTAGGCAACCTAACCTAAAACCCATTTCCTATGTCGATGAAGCA
>CBFHRK010000219.1:0-1279 GCA_965658225.1 Flavobacteriales bacterium
ACGAACAGAAAGACCAGCAGCAAAAAGATGAAAATGCTCAAGAAGGAGATGACGATCAAGAGCAGCAGCCCGATGAACAACAAGGTCAGAATCCGGCCGAAGGCCAAATTAGCAGAGAAGAAGCAATGCGCCTTTTAGAAGCTTTACAACAACAAGAGCAGCAAGTGCAAGAAAAGCTGAAGAAAGAAAAAGTGAAGGCCAAGAAAGTTAAAAAGGAGAAAGACTGGTGATGAAGAAACTCGCCTTCATAGCACTTCGGCTACTGCGCAGGTAACTTTTCGTGCGTTCGTCAATGAGTCGGTCGTTCGAGAAAGTGAACGGTTTCAAATCACCTTCGAAGCGAATGACCGGTGGACCAATTTTTCGGCTCCAGCATTCGGCCCTTTCCGAGTGGTGAGTGGTCCCAATCAAAGTCAGTCGACGAGTATCGTCAACGGCACTATGACTACTCAGTTTAGCTACAGCTATATCTTGCAACCGACCCAAACGGGAACTTTTGCCATACCCTCGGCGCGAGCAGAAATTAAGGGCTCTTTGATGAAAACCAAAGCCATCGAAATTAAAGTCGTCAAGGACTCGGAGAAGCCAAGAGACAAAAACGACCCACAATCGGTGGCGGCACGAAACAATATTTTACGGGCTTTTGTGAGCAAGCGCGATGTGTACGTGGGGGAACCTATTGTGGTAACCTTTAAGCTCTATTATGCCAGTCAAATTAGAAACTACAGCGGACAGCCGCCCAATTTAAATGGCTTTTTTAAAGAGGAAATCGATTTAAAAAATCAGGCCGAAGAGCGGGAAAACATCAATGGGAAACTGTTCAACGTAGCCACGTTAAAGCGCTATGTACTGATCCCTCAAAAGAGCGGGAAACTAGAAATAGATCCTTTTGTGTTGGATTTAGAAACGGCGGTTCCCACAAGGCAACGCGACTTCTTTGGAAGGCCCGTATACGAAACTGTGAATTACTCGGCTAAATCGAGCAACGTTGTCATTGACGTAAGTCCGTTGCCTACTGCTGGCAAACCGATTGATTTTAGTGGTGCGGTAGGTGAATATCAATTTGAAGTTGATTTGAATCAGACCGAAGTTTCCGCGGACGAATCTGCAACCCTTTCTGTTGGTGTTTCAGGTAGTGGAAACCTCAAGCTTTTTGAGCTGCCGAAACCCAGTATTCCGCCTTCTATTGAAGCCTATGACCCCAAGTATTCCGAAAGGGTAAAAGCTTCCTCTCAAGGATTGTCGGGTTCGAGAAAAAATGAATACTTACTCATTCCAC
>CBFHRK010000220.1:0-1260 GCA_965658225.1 Flavobacteriales bacterium
AAAGGAGACGGCTTTTTTATCTAGCAAAAAGTGAATTAGAATTCCTCCCCCAGCCCCCTCCAAAGGGAGTCGTATTGATTGATTCCTTCCCCAACACTCTCCAGCGGGGGACAGTTTATTGAGCTGTTTTATCAAGAAAAAAGCAAGGGGAACTACATATGAATTGAAAAAGAGAAGAACACATCCTATCGCGGACAGAAAAAAGAGACCACCTACTTTATATTGTTTTCAATAAAGAATCGACCTCTTCTTTCAGGACAGGCAGGTCGCGCAGCACAATGGACCAAAGAATTTCTTCAGAAACTGAGTCGTATCCGTGAATTATTCTGTTACGCGTGTCTACGATTTTGCGAGCATTGGAAATGGATACCTTAGGGCTATGCTGAAGAATTCGATTGACTGCTTCACCAATAATTTCAATATCCCTTTCTACCGCCCGTTTAGTCTTTAGGTCATTCTGGAAATTGGTGAAATCTTTTTTACGCGGCATGAAACTCTCGATTTCGCGGATGGCATCTTGAATATCATATAGCCAAGTTTTAATTTCATTCGCCATAAACAACCACCTTGGTATTATCTATTTCGCGTTGTAATGCGGGGTTCTTGATCGCTTTGGCCTCGAGTAGGTCAATCGGGCGTTTAAGTAAATCTTGCAGTTTTGACTTCAGCGCAAAATAGTGGTCGGTGTATGCGAAAGGATCGCGATCATCAATTTCAACTACAAGGTCAATATCGCTATCGGCCCGAAGTTCATTGCGCGTTACTGAGCCAAAAGCCAATAGCCGTTTTACTCGGTGTACCGAACAAGCATCTTTAATTTGGTCGATATGATCCTTAATTACCTGCATAACAATTACCCAAATATAAGACATTTGAGTCCGTGATTTGTTTTTCATTTCAAGACAACAAAAACGTAGCTATTAAACATTACACTCACATTAGCTCATCCAAAATATAACTCGCCATAGCATTGTGACCCGTAGCTCTATTTCGTTGTTTGGTGAACGTTCCGCGTATTTCGAACTGAACTACAGATGTCGTTCTTTGTCGCTTCCGTGGTCCGAATGTGAGGGCTGAGCGGAATTGCGTTCCCGAGAGGCGAAGCCGATTTGATAATAAAGCACGCTTTAATGTCCCCCGCTGGCGGGGGCACGGGGGTGGAATACCTGTTTTCTTTTTCCTCCCCCATCCCTTCCGCATGGGCGGAAGGACAGGCTATGACCGCAGGGATACGGGAACGCGGGACTACGAGCGCTAACC
>CBFHRK010000221.1:0-1255 GCA_965658225.1 Flavobacteriales bacterium
TCTAAAGGCGATTTGCTCGATATGAGAACCAACGATGTTACGCACGCCTTTATTCAAGGCCGGCCGATTGATTTAAACGGACCGCAACAGCAGTTGTACGAGAAATTCAAGAACAAACCAACGATTGACTAAGGTCAGAGGAATCAATAACCTCGCGAGGTAACCACAGCATTATTTCCTTAATGTCATCCTTAAAAAAAAGCCTCCCAGCACATTGCGGGGAGGCCTTTTTAATTTTACTTCAGGGCCCGTTTATTTCAACGTTCCCAACATTACTTCTACCGCTTTTTCGAGCTGCGGATCTTTCCCCGCTGCCGCATCGGCCGGAGTCAATACCACTTCGTAATCGGGCAGTAAATCTTGGTTCTCCAAGTAGTTTCCATTTTTATCAACGGTTCCTACCATCGGGATTCCGAAATACATAGAGTTGTTCATGAGTGTTTCCCACCATACCGCTGTTGCAGTACCAGCTACAGAGGTTCCAATTAATGGACCAATTTCGAGCTCTTTATAAGCCCATGGGAAGAAATGCGCGTCTGAATAGTTGGACTCGCTCATGAGTACACAAGAGCTGCCTTTCCATTTGGATTGGGGCTCTTGCCCAATTTCTTGTCCACGTGGTACTAGCTTTACGTATTCCTTTCCGCTTAAGAAAGTGGCTAAGTTGTCGTGCAACCAACCTCCACCGTTAAAACGAGTGTCTACAATGAGCGCTTTTTCACCGTAGTAGCGACCCAGCACTTCTTCAAATACTACCCGCATGGAAGCGTCATTCATTCCACGGACATGCACGTAACCAACTTTTCCGTCAGAAAGGCGTTCCACTTCGTCGCGGTTCTTTTCAACCCATCGCTCGTAAAGCAGTTGGTTTTCCATTCCGCCAGAAATGGCGCGTAAACGCACGTCTTTGGAGTCGCCATCGTTTTCAACGGTCACCAATACCGTTTCACCCGCCTTACGGTTAAATTGAGCCCAAGGATTCATGTCTTTCTCAATGGAAACTCCATCAATTGCTTTGATCACTGATCCGGCCTTAAATGGCGAATCGGCATAATCGCCAGGGCCTCCTTTAAGTACTTCTGTAACAGTAAGCCCGTCCTCGTTTTCGGTCCAATCGAATAACATACCCAAAGAGGCACTGTTGTCATCGGTTGAGTTTCCGCCAAAGGCACCACTTCCCGTGTGTGAAGCATTCAATTCACCAAGCATCTCACTTACTAATTCCGCGAAGTCTTGGTTGTTCACCATTTCGGCA
>CBFHRK010000222.1:0-1247 GCA_965658225.1 Flavobacteriales bacterium
CTTAGTCAATCGTTGGTTTGTTCTTGAATTTCTCGTACAACTGCTGTTGCGGTCCGTTTAAATCAATTGGCCGGCCTTGAATAAAGGCGTGCGTAACATCGTTGGTTCTCATATCGAGCAAATCGCCTTTAGAAACGACAATATTCGCGTCTAAGCCTTTTACCAAATATCCGGTGCGGTCGTCAATACCCAAAATAATGGCGGCATTGGAGGTGACCATGGCCAGCGCTGCTTCCGGGTCGAGTCCGTGTGCGATGGCCGTTCCCGCAAAGAAAGGAAGGTTCCTAGCTTCTTGAAGATCATCGTAACTGAATGCCACGGTGATTCCGGCCGCGTGTAACTTAGCTGGGAGCTCGAAGGGGTCGTAAATCCCTGCATCGGCCCGTGAGGGCAGGCTGTGTATTTGTGGCAGAATAACGGGGATATCCATTTCCGCTAAGAAATCAATACACAAATCTGCATCGCGAGGTCCAACAACCACAATGCGTGGGATCTCCATATTCTTGGCCCATTGAACTGCCTCTATAATTTGTCGGCGACGACTTGCAGATATAAAGAGGGTTTTGGAGCCATCGAATACCGGCGCAATTGCCTCGAGCTTGAGGTTCGACGTCTGTTCTCCTTCAAAATTCGTGTACTCAACCGCGTCTTTAAAGATTTGATCGATGGCATCCACTTGATTTTGGTATTCCTTATTATCGCGACGTTCCGTTTCACCCTGCCACCATCGAGGTCCGTACGTTGGCGATGGCCATGACAAATGCAATCCGTTATCTAGGGCATATGCGGCGTCTTCCCAATTCCAAGCATCGAGCTGAACTACCGACGATGTCCCCGGCAAGTAGCCTCCGCGAGGAGTTGGCTGCGCCAAAAGAATACCTAAAAAGCGTTGAGCTGGAATATGCCAGCTATCGGTATTGTAGGCAATTAAACTACGCACGTTTGGAGTAAAGGCCCCTACTTCGCGGGCATCTACAGAGGCGCGTACCGCGGAAATATCTTCAAGTCCGAGGGTTGTATTCAATTGAATCATTCCGGGGTAGATATGACCGCCACCAGCATCAATGACTTCCATGTCATTCGTATTAATGCGCACAGCAGATAAATCGCCTACCGCGGTAATGACTCCTTTATCGAAGAAAACATAGCCATTTTGGATAACGGATCCGTCACCCACATGCACCGTTCCATTTATAACGGCGATAGGAGAATCGGGTAAAACGCCCGGAGTAGGAATCTGGCCGAAG
>CBFHRK010000223.1:0-1219 GCA_965658225.1 Flavobacteriales bacterium
TAAGTAGAGGGTAAGTCAGACACTTGTTCTGTTAAGCCCGCATTGTCATGACCAATGATCAAAAAGTCGCCATCATCTAAGCTGCTTGGATTACTGAGCACAATATTTCCTTTTCCACTTTGACCGGTCCCATCGCCATTGCCGGTGTTTATGCTGTTGGAACTTGTTTGGTTCAGGCCGCTCACATCGTCCCGGCCAATGCCGAAGACATCGTTCTGATATGTAGCATTTACAGTAGCATCCCAAAGGGTGGTTCCAGCACTATTGACATAGTTTCCAGCCAACGATATGCCGTACTTAATGCCCAGGTAGGATTGTGTTTGGATTCGCTCTGCAGTAGTCAATTCATCGGAATACAAGATGATTTCTGCTACCTGCCCCCTAAAGTGACGAGGGGAACCAGGTAAATTTAGAGCCGTTCCATTGTTGGTCCCGCCAATCAACGGGGTAAGGTCTATGGTACTCAATGCTGACGGAAAAAAAGTTGCTAGACTCTCGCCATTTACAGAAAAAAAGTTGTTCGATGCCTTCATGCTATAATTCACAATGGCAGCAGGTGCATTGGCATCCAATCTGGGGTCAGACCCTACATGCTGATCGGAACCAACACTAAATTGTACATCGTCACCATTGAAACCACCAAATATTTGTTTGCCCCCTGTTGCTACAGGTTGTGTACCGCCCACCAAAGCTCCTGATGTAACCACGGATCTATTGTAAACGGCAAAGCCTTCCACAAAACTTATCCGCTGATTTCCTTCCAGGCGATCTCCCGGAAGGACATTCGTTGCTTCCGCGTTATCAAAACTTACCCCGGGATTGAAGTTGATTTGATCTGTTGCGTATACAGGTGTACCCACCACGGTAAATGTGTTGATACCGGTTTGGTCGGTCCAGCTGGTAAGGGTGCCGCTTGAAGGTGAAGTGCCCTCGTTCGCTTTAAGCCAGAGGTTGGCACCAGGTACTGGTCCCGCAGCCGGATTGACATTAAGCGTCGCCGCATTGGAAGTGGCGGGATTACATTGATAGGCTGCATTATTGACGATTGCTCGATATTGATTCGTGTCTTTCGCAATATCCGGAGCTACAATGGTTAGAGCTGTTGACTGTGACCCTGAATACTCAGCACCGTCAGCGATATTCGTAAATACACTTCCTCCGTCCGTACTCACCTGCCACTGAACATCAATGGGACTTCCAGAAGCTGCAATGGTGATTA
>CBFHRK010000224.1:0-1210 GCA_965658225.1 Flavobacteriales bacterium
ACTCCCATTAAAAACCTGTCAGGTGGTGAGCGCCGACGTGTAGCTCTTTGCCGCTTGCTTTTGCAGCAACCCGACATTTTATTACTCGATGAGCCCACCAACCACTTGGATGCAGAATCAGTCGATTGGCTCGAGCAGCACTTACAACGCTACCCGGGAACAGTGATCGCCGTGACGCACGATAGATACTTCTTGGATAATGTTGCCGGATGGATTCTCGAGTTAGATCGCGGAGAAGGAATTCCTTGGAAAGGAAATTACAGCAGTTGGCTCGATCAAAAATCGAAACGCTTGCTCCAAGAAGAGAAAACGGAAAGTAAACGCCGCAAAACTTTAGAGCGAGAATTGGAATGGGTACGCATGTCGCCCAAAGGCCGCCAAGCGAAAAGCAAAGCGCGTTTGAATAACTACGAAAAACTGCTCGATGAAGGGTCTCAGCAGAAAGACGAAAAACTGGAGTTGTTTATTCCGCCCGGACCCCGTTTGGGAACCAAAGTGATTGAGGCACAGCACGTGCGCAAAGCATTTGGAGATAAACTCCTTTATGAGGATTTGAACTTCACTCTTCCTCCTGCTGGAATTGTAGGGATTATTGGCCCGAACGGGGCCGGTAAATCAACGATTTTCCGCATGATTATGGAGCAACAAACGCCTGACGGCGGGACCTTCGACATCGGGGAAACGGTGAAAATCGCCTACGTAGATCAGCAACACGCTGTCGTGGATCCTGAAAAAAGTATTTGGGAAAACATTAGTGGAGGGCACGAAATCATCGAAATGGGCGGTCGCTCTATCAACTCACGTGCTTATGTGAGTAGATTCAACTTTAGTGGATCCGATCAAAGCAAAAAAGTAGGCGTGCTTTCGGGTGGAGAAAGAAATCGACTTCACTTAGCCATGACCTTGAAAGAAGAAGGCAACGTTCTGCTTCTCGATGAGCCGACCAATGACTTGGACGTAAACACGCTGAGAGCTCTCGAAGAAGGCTTGGAAAATTTTGCCGGCTGTGCGGTGGTAATCTCTCACGACCGTTGGTTCTTGGATCGGATTTGTACGCATATACTGGCCTTCGAGGGCGATTCTCAAGTTTATTTCTTTGAAGGCGGTTATTCCGACTATGAAGAGAACAAGAAGAAACGTTTGGGCGACAAAGGCCCAACGCGTATTCGCTATAAGAAATTGGTCAAGTAATTTACCTCGTTTAGAATCG
>CBFHRK010000225.1:0-1199 GCA_965658225.1 Flavobacteriales bacterium
CTCAATTCCTCGCCCTTTGCTTGCGACCGTTCCAAGCACCTTGTACCCAATTCCTTCGTACAATGACATCAGAGCGGCGAGCTCTTGAACCTCGTCGTCGTTAAGTAAGTCGATTTTATTGAACACAATGACGGCCGGAATATGATAGGCCTCCGCAGTCACTAAAAAACGATCGATAAATGCGGTAAACGTTTTTGGGTAATTCAAGGTCGCCACCAAAACGGCTTGATCTAAATTGGCGGCAAGAATATGCGTCCGTTTCGAAAGATTCACCGATTTGCGGACGATGTAATTTGTACGTTCATCAATTCCGACAATGACGCCGGTATCTTGACCTTCTTCGCGATCTACATCGACATAATCACCAACAGCCACCGGATTGGTACTCTTAATTCCCTGCATCCGGAATTTGCCTTTGATTCTGGTTTGAATCGAAGAACCATCTTCTAAATCAACGCTGTACCAGCTCCCCGTACTCTTGGTTACAATTCCTTTCACCTTTCAAAGGTAATGAAATAGGCGTGCCTGTATCTAATTCCCCACTTCGTGGAACGAATCAATTAGGCACAAAAAGTTACCTTTACCCTTATGAGCATTGAAGTCAAAAACGTTACCAAGGAATACGGGGAACAAAAAGCCCTTGATCAAGTATCCTTCAGCATAAATACGGGAGAAATCGTTGGTTTTCTCGGCCCAAATGGTGCTGGAAAATCCACTATGATGAAAATTATTACTTGTTACCTGCCTCAATCGGCAGGATTGGTAACCGTGAATGGATTCAACACCTCGGAAGAATCGATGAAAGTGCGCGAACAAGTAGGCTACTTACCCGAGCACAATCCCTTGTACTTGGATATGTACGTACGTGAGTTTTTGAACTTCGCGGCCGGACTCAGCAATGCGCCCAAAGAACGGGTCGATGAAATGATCGAAAAAACGGGATTAGGACCTGAAAAGCACAAGAAAATTGAAGCGCTCTCCAAAGGGTATCGGCAGCGGGTTGGATTGGCACAAGCGCTCATTCACGATCCGCAAGTTTTGATTTTGGATGAGCCTACAACCGGACTCGATCCGAATCAGATTGTGGAAATACGCGACTTAATTAAATCGATTGCCAAGGACAAAACGATCATGCTTTCTACACACATCATGCAGGAAGTAGAGGCTATTTGTGATCGAGTGATCATCATCAATAAAGG
>CBFHRK010000226.1:0-1178 GCA_965658225.1 Flavobacteriales bacterium
TCAAGGGCTTCAAACTGGGTGCCGATGACTACCTCACCAAACCCTTTGATTCGGAAGTGCTGCTTTTGAAAATCCAGGCCATATTGAATCGCCGCAATGCGCGTCCGGAGCCGGTGAAAACGGAGTATGACTTGAGCCGTTTCCAATTTCATTCGAAATTGCGTGAACTGAAGAGCGATAAAGGAACCATAAAGCTCTCACCTAAAGAGAACCGCTTGTTGGAGATGCTCGTTCAGCGCAAGAACGAAGTACTGTCGCGCTCCGAGGCCCTAAAAACCATTTGGCACGACGACAACTACTTCACCTCCCGATCGATGGACGTGTACATCGCCAAGCTCAGGAAGTATTTAAAAGAGGATCCCAAGTTAGAAATCATCAACGTTCACGGAGAAGGGTTTAGGTTGGTGGAGAGTTCATAGTTTTTAATTCTTAATTTTTAATTCTGAATTGGGATTTTTGAATTCATAATTAAAAATTAAGAATTCAAAACCTACAGCCGTTGCTTGGATGTTTTGACAATAGCGGTCAAAATTTTGCACAATTCTTCACAATCAGCGTGAAGCTCCGGTGCATTGCTCGAACCAGCTTTGAAATATCCCGATTGAATGTATAGATCGAGCCAATAAAGTGTTTCGCGAGCTTCTTTGCTAGCAATACTCATTTTGTGAATAAAGTCCTTGGAGCTTTCTGCCGCGCTCGCTTCGCGAATATTCGCTCCTATACTAGTAGCACTTCGGATGAATTGCTTCATCAAAAACAGAAGGGACGTGGAGTGATGCAACTTATAAAAGGTAAGAGCTTTCAGCGCAAATGCGAAAGACTTCTCCGAAACAATATTCTTTTTCACCCTGCCATGTTACAAAACGGAATGGTTCTATTCTGCCCGTAAAGGACGCATCTTTATGCCTTAGAGAAGATCCATAGTAGAACTTTAAATAAACGGCTAGTTACAACTATGAATTAGAAATTAAGAATTAGAAATTCTTAATTAAAAAACCGTCCCAAAAACCCTTTCCTGCCTTTAACGGCTTTATTAAATTCAGGATTACCGGCGTTCGGCGCGATCATTTGAAGCACTTCACCCCAGCCGGGGAATCCACCTACATTGCGGTCGTCGATGAATAAGTCGGCGTTGATTTTTCGGCTCTGACGCGGATCCCACGGCTCATCGGGATAAG
>CBFHRK010000227.1:0-1168 GCA_965658225.1 Flavobacteriales bacterium
CGTTCCCATTTAAAGATCATCCAGAAGGTGATTGCGGTAAAGAAGCTCGACATAGCATATACTTCACCTTCTGTTGCGGAGAACCAAAAGGAATCGGAGAAAGTATAGGCGAGCGCGCCAACGGCACCAGAGCCGAGAATGGCGAAGATAGAACCGTCGTTCATCCCTTCTTCGTCTTTTTCGGCGATTCTTCGTCCGAATGCGGTGATGGTCCAGAAGAGGAATAAGATGGTAAAGGCCGATGAAAGGGCCGACATGATGTTCACCATCATGGCTACTTTGGTTACATCGCCAAAGCTAAAGAGGCCAAAGAAGGCACCAAGAATTTGGAACATCGGAGCACCGGGAGGGTGTCCTACCTGCAGTTTGTAGGCGGTAGCGATGTATTCGCCGCAGTCCCAGAAACTGGTTGTAGGTTCAATAGTAGAGAGGTAGGTGATTGCGGCGATGGCAAAAATGCCCCATCCGGTCACAGTATTTAAAAAGTCGTATCGCTTTCCCATGGGTATAGTAAATATCGGGAGCGAATTTATCAAAAATTTAGGGAGCAGAGGGGGCGCAGTCGTTAAGGTTTTCCTAAAAGCGAGGGCCTCACGGCCCGATGGTCGATTTTCAGCACACTAGATTCCCGTTCAATTTTATTTTGGGGGCAAAAAAAAAGGGATTATCTTTGCACCGCTTCGGCAGATTGCCCGATCGTCTAATGGCAGGACAGCGGTTTTTGGTACCGTCAGTCTAGGTTCGAGTCCTAGTCGGGCAACAAGAATAAGAGAAAATGTAAATGAGCCCTTCCCGTAACTACGGGTAGGGCTTTTTTATTGGATTGAACCGGGCCAAGCTTGCTTGTGGCCGGTCACATCCAATAAAAATTGCCTTCGGCAACCCATTTACATTTTCTTTCTTCTTGGGTACAATGCCATTTCGACATTAAGGACCGAGCCGCGAATGCGGCGCAGTCCTTTTGATGATGAAGTCCTTCTCCTTTTAAAGCCGGGGAACCGAGCTTTAAAAATTTTGAATCTTTGAGCACTATCCCCTTCGACATTAAGGACGGCGCTTGCACAGTCCTGGGCCATTATTCTGATGTTTTCGCCAAGCTTGCTTGTGGCCGGTCACATCCAATAAAAATTGCCTTCGGCAACCCATTTACATTTTCTTTCTTCTTGGG
>CBFHRK010000228.1:0-1159 GCA_965658225.1 Flavobacteriales bacterium
AAAAAGCCCCTTCCGACTGAACGGAAAGGGCTCTGAATTTTGTGAATGAGGTTTACTGCAACTTAAAGTTAATAGGAACTGTAAAGGCTACAGGAACTGATTTACCTCTTTGTTTTGCAGGAGTCATTTTCGGGAATGTTCCGATAATTCGGAGTGCTTCAGCATCTAAGTGTTTATCGACGCTTCGTGCAACGGTTGCATTGGTAATACCCCCTTTTTGATCGATAACAAACGTTACATATACTTTCCCTTGAATTCCCATGTCCTTAGCAATGGGTGGGTACTTGAAAACGCTGCGAATATGCTCAGCAATTTTTTGCTGGAAGCAGATGTACTGCTCATTTGCATCCTTCAGGTTTTCACAACCCGGAAATACCGGCTTGTTCTCAACCACCATGAAGTTCATGGGCTCAAGTACTTCTTCTTCTTCTGGCTCTTCAATTTCCATCACTTCTTCCTCGTCGAAATCTTGATCTTGAATTTCGATTTCGTCTTCAATTTCAATATCGTCTTCAACTACCTGAATTACTTCGGGTGGTGGAGGCGGAGGGGGTGGTGGTTTCTTCTGACGAATGGTAATGGGCACCATGTCTTCATCGATCTCCATGTCTAGACTCCCTAGATCCATGAGGTCGCGCTCATAAGTTTTCCACTCAAACGCAAAGATGACTACCCCGAGGGCAACCACCAATCCGATCAACGTGAAAATCGAACGAGAGCGCTCGAGATCGGCCTGAGGATTTTTTTTGTTCAGCATACCTTTTCTGAATTGGACGTTAAAAATAGGCAATCAACCCTTGAGAGCCAAAAAGCATCATTAATTTTACGTGAAACTTCCTCCGCGCAACAATCGATGCATTGGATAGGCGAATAAAGCCCCGGCAGCATTGGCCACCGCATCTAAAACTTCGCCTTTTCTACCTTCAATAAAATACTCCTGAATAACTTCAAGAGCTATGCCAAAAAACAAGCTTACCAAAAAAGCATACAAAAAGGCTTTTTTCCGCCAACCTACTTTATGATCTTGCTTTAACCAGGCGCGCCCCAATAAAATGGTGAGCACAAAATAGACAAAGGCGTGCGCAAACTTATCGGAAAAAGTAACCCTCGGCATATCGTTTCCTGGAGTCATGCTAACCACTATTATGAGCAAGGCCCA
>CBFHRK010000229.1:0-1128 GCA_965658225.1 Flavobacteriales bacterium
GCGACCACTGGGGTGATGAGAAACTTTTTCATTTTTTAATAACGGTTAAGTGCTTTAAGTAAGTTCGATTTTGCGTCAATGAGGTTATAGGTCGACAGAATGAATTCGCTTTGAGCGTCCAAAAATTGGCGTTGCGATTGCGCCAAATCGAGACTCGTCGAAATTCCTTCTTTGTATTTGATCAATTCCTTTTTCGAAATTCGATCGGAGAGTTCTAAGTTCTTTTCTGTGGTCAAGTAATTGTCGAGGGCTTGATAATAAATATCTCTAGCTTGTTGCACTTGAACTTGAATATCACGACCCGTTCGTTCTAGATTCATATTGCTTTGATCGACCTGAATTTGTGCCTGTGCAACCGCATTTTTACGCCCGAAGGAACTAAATATTGGGACGTCCAAACTAACCCCTAAAAGAGAAGTAGGGAACCAAGGATTATCATCAAAGAAATTAAATGAATTACTCTGACTGTTTAATCCATAGGTGTAAAAAGCATTGAGCCTTGGCATATAGGCGGCTTTTTCATTCTTCATTTTTAGAAGATCGGTTTGAAATTGGTTTTCGGCTAACAAGTAGTCGATGTGTTGTGTGAAATCGAAATCACCGATAAGTGTTTCTTCGCCCGCGATATTGACTACGTCTTGTATCGGAGTAGTTAGTTCAATATTCGTTTCCAAAGGCAAGCCCATGGTAAAGAGCAATATATTACGGCTGATATCTTTTTGGCGGTCCGACTGACGAACTCGGTTCTCCGTTGAAATCAATAAAAGCTCTATTTGATCTACATCTTGATCGCCAACGAAACCTTCTTTTTCGAGTGCTTTCGTTTCTTCAAACGTGGCCCTAAGGTTGGCGGCTGAAGAATCCAATACCCGGTAATTCTCTTCAGATACCAGCACCTGAGCATACAATTGAATAATTGCATTCGTGATTTCGAATTCCGATTTCACCTTAATTTTTTCAGATAACTCTAAAAAGACCTTAACACTTTTTGTGGCAACAATATAGGACCCGTCGAAAATTAACTGACGCGCAGTAACCTCAGCTCCAAGAGTTTGGGGTGTTCCAAATGCCACTTCAATGAGGTCATCTGGGTCAGACCCAGGAACAAAACTTCCCGGTATTTGCTGT
>CBFHRK010000230.1:0-1121 GCA_965658225.1 Flavobacteriales bacterium
GACGCAAAATCGAACTTACTTAAAGCACTTAACCGTTATTAAAAAATGAAAAAGTTTCTCATCACCCCAGTGGTCGCATTGATCTTAGTTTCATGTGGCACAGCCTCTCAAGAAGAAGTCTCCGATTTAGGAAAACTGAAAAAAGAGAAGGACTCACTCGTGCAACTCAATTTATCTGTTGCGCAACAAATCACCGCATTAGACGAGAAAATAAGTGATCTTGATACTGCTGCCAAGCACTCCCTAGTTACGGTGTTGCCCGTAGAGCAGAAGAATTTCCAACATTACTTTAGTGTGCACGGCGTGGTGAAAGCAAATAAGAATGTAACGCTGTTTGCGGAAAGTGCGGGAAACGTTACTTCGATTGCCGTTAAGGACGGACAAAAAGTAAAAGGCGGGCAAGTGCTTGTTGAATTGGATGCCGACGTAGTGAAGTCACAGCTGAGTGAAATTGAAACCAATTTAGCTTTAGCGACCGAATTGTACGAACGTCAGAAAAGACTTTGGGATCAAAAAATTGGTTCCGAGGTTGATTATTTGAATGCCAAGAATAGAAAAGAAGGGCTTGAGCAGGCAAAAGCAACCGTGGAACGCCAGTTGCGCATGTCGCAAATTGTAGCTCCATTTTCCGGAGTAATTGACGAGGTTTTCCCCAGAAAAGGAGAGTACGTTGGTCCGTCATCACCGGTTGTCCGACTAATCAATCTCGACGAAACCTATCTTGAATCGGATGTTTCAGAAGCCTACGTTGGTCGCATCCAAGCGGGTACGCCAGTACGCATTGAATTCCCTTCGTTGGATACAAGTTTAATTACCAAAGTGACCCGGGCAGGGGATTACATAAATCCGAATAATCGCACCTTTAAATTGGAAATCAAGTTGGATAATGTAAAAGGCATTTCTTTAAAGCCAAACTTGCTTGCGGTGGTGCATGTTCTCGATTACGAGGCCAGTGAAGCATTGGTGCTTCCAGCGCGCACAGTTCAGCAAACTGCGGACGGAAATTCGTTTGTGTACGTGGCTTCGCAAGGAACGGGATTAGCAAAAGTGCGTATCCAACCGATTGAGGTTGGTCGCTCCTACATGAATTCAACGGAAATTATTGCGGGCCTTCGGCCCGA
>CBFHRK010000231.1:0-1119 GCA_965658225.1 Flavobacteriales bacterium
CTCGAATAGGTTTTTTTGGCCTAACCCACTTTGGTCTTTTTGCCCTGATAGAATTAATTCCTTACGTTGAATTAGAAGGCTTGGAAGAATTGATTCGTAGTTTTTTTGCTCCAAGCAGATTGATTAATGAGATATTTTGGAATATTGAAGTCTTAAAATATCTTTTTGCTCGGGCTTGCTTATGGTATTCTTATCCAATTGTTTGTGGTAGAGCCCCCGCGGGCTTTTCTGTGGTAAAAGTCGACGAGGGAGTGATTGACTAAATGTGAAATAATTTCTCACGCTTTTTTCTCACATTGGCGGGTAGTTTCAAAAGGAGTTTTTTCGGGAATATAAATACAAGGGATAACAATTGGCTGGGATTAAGCTTATTGAATCATCAGGTTTAATTTAGCACCAATAAAGTACCTAGGCATTTGATACTTTTGGGAGCGGATTCTGTTGAGGTTCACCCATTCGATTCACCCTACTAATTTTTGAAGGGTTAAAGTCAAGAAAGAAGAGTAAATTTTTAAAATGGTCGCACTTTTTTTTATTGGAATTATTTTGTTCGGTTTAACTTCTGCAATGGGGTTCTTGGTTGGGGTTTTATTCAGAATCCAGGACGAGGACAAATTCTTTGGAATCGATCGATACTTTATTGGGCTGATTTCCTTTACGATTGTTTTACAGATCTCATCCATTTTTTTTCCCTTGCAAAAAGCTTTTTGGTTTCTCTCGATTATTCCTTTAGTGATATTGCTCGTTCAAAACCTAAGGGCCAATTTTTGGCAAGCACTGCTGAGTTCAATTGAAATACTAAAAACCCAGCGCATTGGAGTTTTGCTTGTGATCCTGCTTTTTCTATTTATAGGTAGTCAGTCTGTATATTTATATGATACACACCTTTATCATTTGTCTTTTTTAAAATGGGTTGAATCTTTCCGAGTAGTTCCCGGACTAGCCAACCTGCATGTTAGGCTGGGATTTAATTCGAGCGCGATCGTGCTGTCGAGCCTTTATTCCTTCAACCTATCTTTTTTAGGCGTAATTGAAGGAACGTATGTGTTCGGATTGAATTTTGTTTCAACCATTGCTTTCACCTTTCATTTGATCTTTAAAGGGAGCTCGGAGTATATA
>CBFHRK010000232.1:0-1101 GCA_965658225.1 Flavobacteriales bacterium
GCTGAAGACTGTGTGTAATATCCATCACTACAGGAAAGCCGAATGCTCTCATTTCGGGTATGGAGCGCGGGTCAACGACTAAATCGTGGTATCCAAAAGTGGCCCCGCGATCGGTGAGCATGACGTTGCTGTTACCAGAGTCAACCGCTTTTTGAGCCGTGAACTTCATTGCTTCGGGGCAAAGGAACTGACCCTTTTTGATGTTTAAGAACTTCCCGGTTTTAGCTCCGGCCACTACGATATCCGTTTGGCGGCATAAGAAAGCGGGTACTTGAAGAATATCGACAAATTCGGCGGCCATATCGGCTTCGGCAGCTGAATGGTAATCGGTCACCGTTGGGATATCGAAGGTTTCGCCTACTTTTCGGAGAATGCGCAATGCTTTTTCGTCGCCGATGCCCGTGAAGCTATCGATACGCGAGCGGTTTGCTTTGCGGTACGATCCTTTAAAAACATAGGGTATACGCAGTTTATCCGTGATGCTTACGACTTGTTCCGCAATGCGCAGCGCCATGTCTTCTCCTTCAATAGCGCAGGGTCCTGCTAAAAGGAAAAAGGCGTCGGAGTCGGTATTCTTTATTTTGGGAAGTTGTTCGATCATTTTACCATCTTTTGCTAATTCCAAGGCCGAGGTGTATTCCATAACTCAAATCTGGAGCCACCCACGAATTCAGGTTACCTATTTGAACTAAAGCAGTGAAATCGTTTATTGTAAGTCCGTAGTCCAGTGAAATCCCCAAGCGATTATATCCTCCGTAATGAACGGACGGACTCAAACGATGGTTTTCGTTCAATTGGAAATCGGCCCGAGCATAGAAGAGGGGAAGATTAAAAATGAGGTATCGATATTGAACCCCTAAATGCAATTGAGTTTTGCTATTGAGTTGAGTAATTGCTTCACCTCTAAGAAGGAAAGGGGTAATTCCGAGCCTACTACCTTCTTCGCCGGCAAAATAGGCTTGTCCTAAACTGTCGATGGCATCATTAAAAAAGTTCTCTTGAATGTCGAAGAGGTTGTCGACATAAAGCCCTTCATAATTGTAGAGGGTATCGACGTCAAAGGTGTTCGTTTTGTTGTTCCAGTTTATGAAGCCGAAATCT
>CBFHRK010000233.1:0-1067 GCA_965658225.1 Flavobacteriales bacterium
ATGTCGACGATAATCGACCGCTGCGTTTTGGCGCTCGTGTTGAACTGAAAGTCCAAGAAGACCAAACCCTTTTAACCTTTCTGACATGAGCAAAGCACACGAATTTGGCCGCTGGGGTGAAGATAAAGCCGCAAACTACCTAGCACAACTAGGTTATCAAATTCACGAGCGAAATTGGCGTGGAGGAGAGGGCGAAATTGATATTCTGGCCCAGCATGGTGAAGAAATTGTTGTTGTAGAAGTTAAAACACGGGCAGAGCCAGTTGATGGCGATGAGTTTATGCGTGATGCACAAGCGCACCGACTGCTCGATGCAGCAGAAATATGGATGGAGCAGAAAGAAATAGAAGCTGAATTGCGTTGCGATTTATTGTTGGTGGTCGGCGACGCACAAAACTATCGCATCAAGCATATTGAAGATGCCTGGCGGGGTGGACCTCAAGAGATTTGAAAAACTTATTTTTGCCGCTTAACAATTGACCTTCATGAGCAAGCGCTATACAGTTACTTCCGCACTTCCCTATGCAAACGGACCCGTGCATATTGGCCATCTGGCCGGTGTTTATATTCCGGCCGATATTTTTACGAGGTATAAGCGACTCAACAACGAAGACGTGCTTCATATTTGTGGATCTGACGAGCACGGAGTGGCCATTACTTTGCGCGCCAAAAAAGATGGGGTAAGTCCACAAGAAGTAGTAGACCGATACCATGAGCTCATAAAAGACTCCTTCGAAAAATTCGGAATCTCCTTTGATCACTACTCACGCACGAGTTCAGATGTTCATCGTGAAACGGCTCAGTCGTTTTTTCAGGACATGGACAAGAAAAGCGAATTTGTAGTTCAAAGCTCGGAGCAGTATTTCGATGAGCAGGAGCAGCAATTTTTAGCGGATCGCTACATTATGGGCACTTGCCCAAACTGTAGCTTCGAAGAAGCCTATGGCGATCAATGTGAGAACTGCGGAACCAGTTTAAGTCCGGACGATTTAAAAAGCCCTAAATCGCGACTCTCGGGAAATGCACCAATCAAAAAGGAAACGAAGCACTGGTACTTGCCCCTCGAT
>CBFHRK010000234.1:0-1046 GCA_965658225.1 Flavobacteriales bacterium
CGCGCACTTAGACAGATAAGTAACTACCATTAATTAATTGATCTACTCAATATGAAAAAGATTTTAGCCATTGCCCTGTTATCTGGTTTAGTACTAGCGGGATGTAAAAAAGAAGAAGGAAACAACGCCACTGGAGTACTTGAGCCAGCAAACACGTCTAGAGCGGTTGTATTCAAGTTCACCGGTTCTTGGTGTTTTGCATGTCCTCAAGGAGGAACGGTTCGTTTAGCAGAAACCGAGCACAACTTTAAGAATAATATTGTTCCTATCGCTGTTCACATTAACGATGGATTATCATCTGGAATAGGAAGCGTTTTTCAAGATAACTTCTTTACAGGTGGAACGCCGAACTTCTTTGTAAATAACATTGCAGCAGGTCAAGGCGGTATGTCGGGTACTGTTGCTCAAATTTCGCAGCAACCTTGTGTTGTGGGAGCGGGTCACGAATGGACTGTTTCAGGTAGCACTGTAAATGTAAAGTCAAAAGTGAAATTTTTTGAAGCATCAAGTGGAACCTATTACGTAGGAGCTTACTTAATCCAAGGACCGGTTGACGCCGTTGGTGGATTAACACAGACTGAAACGAGTGGGCTCTTAGTTACTGCTAATGGTGAATCACGTTGGGGTCAAGATGCAGCGGGCGTTAATGTAGGAGGTCAATTGCAGTACTTGTTCAAGGAAGGTGAAATGTTCCAGCACACGCATGCCGTAGCTGCGAGCCCAACGGGTACAAACTCTTGGGGTGAAGTATTACCTATTTCAAGCTTTTCACCTGGTGATGCATACACAATGAACTTCAGCATTACAATTCCACAAACAGCGGTTCGTCAGGGAATGAAAATTGCCACGATCGTATGGAAAGAAGAAGCTAATGGCGACGTGTTCGCTGTTAACGGTTATTATAAATAAATAGATTTTCGAATCACAGTTTGCAAAAGGTCCCTTCCGATAATCGGAGGGGATTCTTTTTTGTGGTCGATTCAAGAATATTTAACATGGCCCGATTTTGGCTATGTTTATCATATGAAACAAAAAATTGCACTATT
>CBFHRK010000235.1:0-1009 GCA_965658225.1 Flavobacteriales bacterium
AGGCTTATCGTTGTTTTCTGGGAAATTAGTAGCCCCGGGCAGGATCGAACTGCCATCTAAAGTTTAGGAAACTTCTAATACATATACACCCCTCGTTAATGGCGAGTACGCAGTGGAAATTTCTGCGGGATCTTGCCGGGATACATCGGAATGTGTTACTATTGCGAATATCGGGTTAAAGGAAACGGGGCTGTTTTCCGTTGAGGTCTTCCCAAATCCCGTCATTGGTGTAGTTCGGATTCAAGCTATTAACCGTGTTTCTTTAGGTGTATTTAATGCACAAGGTGTGTGCGTATATGAATCAGGTCGAATTCTCGAAAACTGGGAGATTGATGTAAGCTCATGGCCCGCTGGATTTTATTGGGTTAGTGCAGTTTCCCAAAAGGGCAATATCGAGTTAGTATTGGTAAAGCAAGAGCGCTATTTTTCGCCCCTTCTGACCCCTCAATCACGGATTCTGTCAATACCCTTTTCCCATAAAAGAAGCCCCTTGCATTCCTGCAAAGGGCCCTATTTCAACACGGATTTTCGCCGCTTAAACTAACGTAACTTATTTATTTCCTCCTAGCGGGCTGATGCACGTTAAGCCCCAAGCCGAGCTCTGGGCCGGGGTGAGCAAGGTGGCTCCTCCAAAGATGCTCGCCTTATCGAAATCCTTGGGCTTGCGGTTCATGCTATTGCCTACACACCAAATCTTGATTAAAGCACCTTACAATGCCGAACATCTGAATATATTTTAGTCCATTTAAAATAATTAATGGTCGTAATTCGGATTAAATAATGCCAATAAGTAGAAGTGCCATTAAGAATTGGACCTGGATTTAATATTTAGTTAACCTATTTTTTCGTGATGACAACAATCATTTATTATTTTCCAGTTGCGTAAAATTGAATACACGAACATGAATGTGGAATGTTCAATCTACAAAACAGTGAAATCCAATAGTTATTTTCGTCTCAATTTTAAGGCTGCTTTTTTACAACCTCTAAATTGTTTTGTTCTAATTAC